>NZ_JBIWOA010000012.1:0-297180 GCF_044767525.1 Streptomyces sp. NPDC101234
AACTTCGCCCGAGCACGGTTCACTTCATGTGCGTCCACGCCTCCAGCATGCCCCCGAACAGTGCCGCGAGACAGACCTAACGGAGTCCTACTAGACGGAGCCTTCGTAGTCGCCTTCGAGTATGGCGGACATCCGGGGCCGTACCGTGTCGACGACGGGAGTGGCGAGGCCGATCTCCCGCCCCAGCTCCTGGGCCGCGGCCAGATCCTTCTGTGCGAGGGCGTCGATGTAGGCGGCCTGACGGCGGATGACGCCCTCCGCGTCGAGATGGTCCCGGAGGAGGAACAGCGGGGAGGTGCCGCCCGTGACGGCCTTGTCCAGCACCTCGATCAGCCGCTCGGGATCGACGCCGGCCCGGACGGCCATGCTCGTCGCCTCGCGTACGACCGCCCAGCTCGCGTACGTCACGACATTGCGGGCGATCTTGGTCACCATCCCGGAGCCGACCGGACCGCAGTGCACGACGGCCTTGGAGAAGGCGTCCAGTACGGGCCGCACCCGGTCGACGACCTCGGCGGGACCGCCGATCATCGAGACGAGCTTGCCGTCACCCGCCTGTGTCACACCGGCGTCCAGCAGCGTCGCCCCGTGCTCGGCGCACAGCGCGGCGAACTCCCGCACGGCCGAGAGCGCCACCGTGGACAACAACAGGACGACGAGTCCCCGCCGGCCGGCGCCGAGCAGTCCGTGCTCGCCCGCGAGGACCTCCCGGACCTGCTTCGCGTCGACCACCGAGATCAGTACGACGTCACTGGCACGCGCCACGTCCGCAGGGGACCCAAGGGGCGCGGCCACGCCGGTCAGTCCGTCCGCGGCGTCGTGCCGGATGTCGTAGACCGTCAACGGCAGGCCCGCGGCGGCGATGTTCCGAGCCACACCACCGCCGATCATGCCCAGGCCGATCACACCCGCGGTGACGGTGTCCCCTTGTGCCGCATCCGATGGGGCCCTCAACTTCGCCCTCCTTCGCCTGTGGTGGAGGGCACGGTAGCCAGATCGGGCCGGTGGCAGGATCGGCTGTCCCTGTCAGCGAGACACCTACTGGGGCGCGGCCGCGACCCTCGGCTAGCTTCCGGTGCGTCGGCCCCTGTGGAGCAGACCGGGGCCCGGGAACCGGAGGTGAGGGTCGGATGGCGAGGGACAAGGACGACCGCTGGAACCGTGGCAGGGAAGTCATGGACGACGTGTACGGGGAGGGTTTCTCCGCCACGTACTACCCGGTCGAGCGCCCGCAGCCCTACCACAGGGAGACGGTGGAGCACCTCTTCGGCGATGTCTGGTCGCGCCCCGGACTCCCGGTCCGGGACCGGAGGCTGCTGGTGATCGGCGCGACCGCCGCGCTGGGGCGGGCCGACCTCGTCCGCATCCAGGCCCTCGGCGCACTGCGCAACGGCGAACTGACCCCCGGCGAACTGCGCGAGGGTGTCCTGCAACTCGCGTATTACACGGGCTGGGGCAACGCGACCGCCGTCGACCGGGGCATCGAGGACGCCATCGCCGATCACGAGAAGCAAGAAGCCGAGTAGACGGACACCAACCCCGGAACCGCCCACCCGGGCCACGCCCTTGCTGATTCTCACCGGTGCGGGCCCCGTTCCAGCAGCTCTGTACTGCAGGGGCACCGCCATGGCATGCCCACCTCTTGGGGCAAGCCGTCGACGAACTCTCCGGTGGAGACAGCTACACCAAGGACCTGGGAGCCCGCTCTCTCGTGGCGACGGCCCGGTGACGCGATCGTAGTCGGCAGAGACACCGACTCATCCCGCGCCGTACGAGCCCGAGAGGACGCCCTCATGGCCGCGACCACCCGACCTGGACGCCGTATCGCCCTCTTCGCCACCAAGGACGTGTCCCACTCACCGGGGACGCGGGCCGAGAAGCTGAAAGACGTCTGCACCTCCTGACGCCCACGTCCCAGCTCTGGTGGAACCCGCCACATCACCTCCGCGCGGCGGAGGCCTGTCGCCGCGAAGAAGAGGTACGCGAGCCCGTGAACGAGAACAGGCGTTCAGGGACGTCCCACACCGAGAGGGACACCTGCGCCGAAGTCATTCCGCTCTACGAACGGCTACCCGAGAAGCGATCTTCGGGTAGGCGAGTCACCCCAGCCCCCGGTCGAGCAGGGAGCCGACGGATCGGCCGGATCGACGTGATCGGCCGGATCGGCTGGCTCCTGATCGCGTTCGGCGTCTGTCTGGTGCCCTGGTTGATCCTCATCGCCATCGAGCTGCCGGCCGGCTCGGCCGCAGCGCACTGGCGGGTGACCTGGGCCGGCATCGACGCCCTGGAGGCAGGCGGCCTGATCACCCTGGGCACGCTTCTGGTCCGCGGCCACAGGCCACACGCCGTGCTGGCCTCTGCCACCGCCACACTGCTCATGATGGACGCCTGGCTGGACATCACCACGGCCTCCGGCGGAGGTGAGCTCTCGGCCGCCCTTGTGCTGGCGCTCTGCGCGGAGTTGCCGGTAGCGGCACTCTGCGCCCGGCTGGCGATCCAGGAACAACGACGCTGGTCGTAGGACCCGCCCGGACGCACCCGCCGGCTCAAGCGATCGGACAACTCGACTCGTCGATGCCAAGACGAGCGCCCCCTCCTCGGCCTTGCGTGAGGCCAGGTCCACCGTGCATCTGCCGCGCCATCAGCGCGAGGAGGCGGCTGCCGAGGGGAACAGCACATCGCCGCCGAAGGCGAGCCCGGACCGCTCGGCTCGGGCGTGGACCCCCACGGCGTACCGCATCGTGCAGGAGGCGCCCACCAGGGGACGGCCTCATGGGGATGCGCGAGCAGCCGGCACGTACGACACCACGTCGTCCCATGGTGTAGCTGGCTACACCTCGCTTTCGGGAGTGCGGTCCCTCGTGACGACGTGCGGATCACGGAATCGTTGATGGCAGAGCGAAAGGGGCTCCCTTCGCCACCCATCTGATCCTCACCCTCACCCTCACTCGAAGGAAACCCGCGTGAACTCGGTCCTCGCCAAGGTGAAGTCGTTCTTCGTCAACCTGTTCCTCTGGTCGTTCTTCGTCGTGGGCCTCGGCCTGAGCGGCGCGGCCAAGCAGGTCTTCGACGACACCGCACAGCAGAACCTCGCCACGTACGGCGGTGGAATCGTTGCTCTCATCGCGGGCTCGCAGATCGCGAAGAAGCCGAGGATAAAGGCCTTCCTGGGGCGTCCGGGCACGCTGTGGTTCCTGTTCCTGTTCAACGGCGCCACGGCCGCTGTCATGTACTTCGCCATGAGCGGCGTGGACCGCTACATCGGCTCCGGCATGATGGGGCTGGTCTCCCTGGGCGCGCTCGGCGGCCTCGTCTCCGGCAAGCTGAACAAGAACAAGGCGCCGCATGTGGCCACTCACCGCGCGGACCCCGACGGCCCCTGGACCTGAAGGCCTCAGGCAACCGCGCAGGGTGTGCTGCCGGACCACACCGTCGTGGTGTAGCCGGCTACACCACGACGGTGTGGTCTGCTCCCTCGGACGTCGATGTCCGATCGCTTAGCGTGGCGATATGGGTAAGTCTCTGCGGCAGGCCGTGCGCGCCACGGTCCATCTGTTTCTGGCCGCTGTCATGACCTTCGGCCTGTACATCTTCATCACCGTGCTGATCATCACGGCCGTCGGGACGATCATGGTGGCCGGGGCCTGGCTCCTGCCCGAGACCGTGTTGGTGATCCGTCGGATCGCCGGAGCGAAGCGGCAGATGACGGCCAGGTGGACAGGCCGGGAGATCCCCGAGGCGTACCAGGCCATCGAGGGGCCGTTGCGGGAGCGCCTGCGCATCGCGGTCCGCGACCCCGGCACCCTCCTCGACCTGCGCTGGATGTTCGCCTCGTACGTGTACGGCGCCCTGGTGATCCCGGCGCTGCCCCTGTGGCCCGTGGCTCTGGTCGTGGACGGCGTGTGGAGCGGTCTGCTGCGCCGGTCGCCGGCCGTCCTGCCGTTGATCACGAAGATCGCCGATCTGGAAGCCCGTTGGTCGACCGCTCTGCTCAGGCCGTCTCCCAAGGCGTTGCTGGCCGCCCGGGTCCAAGCCCTGGCGGCCACGCGCGCGGACGCCATCGCCGCGCACGAGGCCGAGCTGCGACGTATCGAGCGTGATCTCCACGACGGCGCCCAGGCCCGGCTCGTGGCACTGTCCATGAGGATCGGGCTGGCGCAGCGTGCGTACGACCGGGATCCGGAAGGTGCCCGCACCTTGATGGCCGAGGCACAGAACCAGGTTCAGGAGGCCCTCACCGAGCTGCGGCAAGTGGTGCGGGGCATCCATCCCCCGATCCTCACGGACCGCGGCCTCGTGGGCGCCGTCAGGGCGTTGGCGGCGAGCAGCGGCCTGGACGTGTCCGTGGAGGTGAAGGGCGGCCTGGAGGAGGGACCTCGGCCGCCGGCCGCCGTCGAGGCCGCCGCGTACTTCGCCGTCGCCGAGGCGCTCACCAACGCCGCCAAGTACGGCGGCGGCCGTCGGGCCGACGTGCGGCTGGAGCGGCTCCGCACCGGCCTGCGTGCCGTCGTCCGGGATGACGGTGACGGCGGTGCCGACGAGAATGAGGGCACGGGCCTGCTGGGCATCCGCCGCAGGGTAGCCGCGCTCGACGGTGACGTGCAGATGTCCAGCCCCGCAGGGGGACCGACCGTGATCGAGGTGCAGCTGCCGTGCGTGTGGTGATCGCCGAGGACAACGCCCTGCTCAGGGAGGGGCTGGTCCTGCTGTTGAGGTCGGCCGGACATGAGGTGGTGGCCGTGGTCGGGAGCGGCCCGGAGGTCCTGCCCGCGCTGCTGCGGCACCGTCCGGACGTGGCGGTGCTGGACGTGCGGATGCCCCCCGGCTTCCGGGACGAGGGACTGCGTGCGGCCCTGGAGGCCCGGCAGAACATCCCCGGCCTGCCGGTGCTCGTGCTCTCGCAGTACGTCGAGGAGTCGTACGCCTCTGAGCTCCTCGGGGGCGGTGTGAGCGGCGTCGGTTACCTGCTCAAGGATCGGGTGGGCCGGGTGGACGAGTTCCTGGAGGCACTGGAACGCGTGGCCCGGGGCGGCACCGCCCTCGACCCGGAGGTGGTCTCCGAACTCCTCACCCGCCGCCGAGACACACCGATCGACACGCTGACGGCGCGCGAGCGCGAAGTGCTGCAGCTCATGGCCGAAGGCCACGACAACGCCACCATCGCCAAGAGCCTCGTCATCACGGAACGCTCGGTCAGCAAGCACATCGGCAACGTGTTCCTCAAGCTGCACCTGCCGCCCAGCGACAGCGGGCACCGCAGGGTGCTCGCCGTGCTGGCCTACCTCAACAGCCCTTGTCGGAAGTCTTCCTGACGGGTCATCGGAGCGTTCGCAGAACGGCGTCGGCCATGCCCCGCTCGCCACGCGCGTTGGGATGGACGGCCGCCGCCGCGCTGCTGGGCAGGAGCGGTTCGATCCACCGGGTGTCCTCACCCGAACAGGCGTCGTGCCCCTTCGAGGGCCCGTATGTGTCCACGTACACCGCTCCCGCTTCTTCGGCTCGCTCGCGCAGTTCGGTGTTGAGCCGCTGCTCCTTCTCGCGCAGATACGCCGTGTCCCCCGGAGCGAGGGACATGTCCCGTCGGCAGGCGGAGCTGTCGGCGGACAGGATGTCCGGGTAGCCGACGACGTAGACACTGGCCTTGGGAGCACGGTGCTCGATCTCACCCAGTGCGTCGGCCAGCCGGGTGCCCGCGGCATCGATCTTCCGCTCGACCTGGTCTTCGCCGCCGTCGCCGGTGCCGGTGTAGAGGCGCTCGCAGGGCGAGTCGTCGGAGATGTACTTGCCGCTGCCGAGGGCGTGGTATATCGCCCCCATGGCGACGCAGCGTTCGATGATCGCCCCGAAGCCGATGTCGTTGCCGCCGATGCCGAGGCTGACCAGGCGGGTCTTCGCCGACAGAGCCGTGAGCTGGGCGGGGTTCGTGCCGTCGTCGGTGTGCTGAGGTGCGGTGAGGTCGGCGACGGTCGCCCCGGTGCAGCTCATGTCACTGAAGTCCCCTGCCTTGATGCCGAGTCGGCCGGCGACCAAGGACGGGTAGTTGTGGTCGGAGCGGGCGCATCCCGCCGGAGTGCCGTGCCGGCCCGGAATGTTCGGGCCGGCGGTGTACGAGTCGCCCAGCGCCACGTACGGGCCCTTCGTCCAGGTCACCGAGGCGGCGGGCCTGTCGTCGTGGCCGACGTCGTGCGTGACGCCGACGGCGGCGGCCAGGGCGCCGACGGCGACAAGGACTCCGGCGGCGACGATACGCAGGTCGGGTGTTGTCACAGTGTGCTGCCTTCCGGTTCGGGCATGACCGCGAGGTGCGGATACGGGGGGCGGCCGACTGCCGGGGGCCGCGGTGCCGGAGCGGTGTGCACCGGACGCCGCTCCGCCGGACGGCGGTCGGCACTGTCCTGATACGGGGAAGCGTTTCCGTCCTGTGCGGCGGTCGTGGGGCACGGATCGGGCAACGGAGCGGGCGGGTTCCGGAGGGTGCTGTGCGCGCAAGGCCCGCGGGCCCGGCGGCGAGCCGGGGGAAGGCTCAGGCCGCCGGGCCCGGGTCCGCGCCGTACCACCGTCCCCACGGGTTCGGCGCGGCGGGGCCGCCACCGCTCAGGGCGGCCCCGGTCAGCGGGCGGACGGATCGGGAGAACGTCCGCCGTAGCAGGTGAGCTGATGCTCAGCCGAGGAGAACCGGCTCGCTGACGGGCGGCTCCTCCCGACTCACCTGCGCGGGGGCCGGCACCTTGGTGCTGAGCTTCTCGCCCTCGACGTCGATGTCCGGCAGGAGCCGGTCGAGCCGGCGCGGCAGGTACCAGGCCTTGTCGCCGAGCAGGGACAGCACGGCCGGCACGATCAGCATCCGGACGACGAAGGCGTCGAAGAGGACGGCGATCGCCAGTCCGAAGCCGATCATCTTGATCATCGACTCGTCGGCTCCGATGAATCCGGAGAACACCGCGATCATGATGAGCGCGGCGGCCACCACCACGCGTGCGCTGTAGCGGAACCCGGAGACCACCGCCGACTTGGCCGTGTCGCCGTGGACGTAGGACTCACGCACCCGCGAGACGAGGAACACCTCGTAGTCCATGGCCAGTCCGAAGACTATGCCGACCAGGAAGATCGGCATCATGCTCATGATCGGGCCGGTGGACTCCACCCCCAGCAGGTCGGCGCCATGCCCCTCCTGGAAGACCAGGACGACCGCGCCCAGGGCCGCCAGCACGGAGAGCAGGAAGCCGAGGGCGGCCTTGAGCGGCACGAGCAGAGAGCGGAAGACCAGGAGCAGCAGGACGATCGCCAGGCCGACCACCACCGCGAGATAGGGGATCAGAGAACTCTGGACCTTCTCGGCGACGTCGATGTTGAGCGCCGTCGTTCCGGTGACCTCGAAGGTCGCGCCGTCGGTCCTGGCCTCGATACCGGTGCGTCCGTCCCGGATGGTGGTGACGAGGTCCTGGGTCTTCTTGTCGGTGGGGCTGGTGGCGGGCGTGGCGGAGAAGACCGCCGTGTCACCGGCCTGGTTGAAGCGGGCGGGCGACACGGAGACGACACCGTCGGTGGCGGCGATGTCCTTCTCGATCGTCCGTACGGCGGCCTTCGCCTCCTTGGCGCCTCCGGTGCCCTTGGCGTCCACGACGATGGTCAGCGGACCGTTGAAGCCGGGGCCGAAGCCGTTGGCGAGGTCGTCGTAGGCGCGCCGCTCGGTGGTGGACGTCGGCTTCGACTCGTCGCCGGGCATGCCCAGTTGGAGGTTCATGGCCGGGACGGCGACCGCGCCGAGGCCCACGACGCCCAGCAGCAGTACGGGGAGCGGGTGCCGCACGACGGTCCGCGCCCAGCGCGAGCCGCCGTTGTCGCTCTTGCGCTGCTTGCGCCGGTAGCGCTTGGAGTTCCTGCGCGCCCCGCGCTCCAGCACGGCGTCGGGCCAGAACCCGAGCAGGGCGGGAACGAGGGTGAGGCAGACGAGGACGGCCAGGAGCACCCCACCCGCGGCGGCCAGTCCCATCTTGGTGAGCATCGGGATGCCGACCACGGAGAGCCCGGCGAGGGCGATGACGACGGTCAGGCCGGCGAAGACGACCGCGGAGCCCGCCGTACCGGCGGCGAGACCGGCCGCCGTCCTCGGGTCGTGTCCCTTGGCCCGCTCCTCGCGGTACCGCGAGACGACGAACAGGGCGTAGTCGATGCCGCAGGCCAGGCCCAGCATGGTCGCCAGCGTGCCGGTGCTTTCCGACAGACCGAAGGTGCTGCTCAGCGCGGTGATCCCGGTCATGCTGATCCCGACACCGAGGATCGCGGTCAGCAACGGCAGCCCGGCCGCTGCCAGCGATCCGAAGGTGATCAGCAGGACGACCGCGGCGACGGCGATACCGACGGCCTCGGATGCGCCGCCGGCCGCGGGCTGCACGGCGAGCGCGTCCCCGCCGGCCTCCACGGTCAGACCCGCGTGCCGGGCCTGGCCGATGGCCTTCTGCAGGTGCGCCTTGCTCGCGTCGGTGAGGTCACTGGCCTTGGCCTTGAAGGAGACGGTCGCGTACGCCGTGGTCGCGTCCTTGCTGACGGCCTTGGCCTGGAAGGGATCGACGGCGGCGGCAACCTGTGACCCGTCGGCGGCCTCGTGGACCAGTCGCTCGACCGCCTTCTTGTTCTGGGTCGCGGTGATCTTCTCACCGCTGGGTGCCACGAACACGATCCGCGCGTTCGCCCCGTCCGCGGCCGTGCCCGGGAAACGGTGCTCAAGCAGATCGAACGCCTTCTGCGACTCGATGCCGGGCATCGTGAAACCCTCGTCGGCAGCCGCGGGCGCCTTGGCCGCGGCGAAACCGACGACGCCGAGGACCGCCACCCAGAACAGGGCGACGAACCAACGCCACCGGAAGGCCACACGGCCCAGGTGATAAAGGACAGTTGCCATGGCGAGGAGAGCCTCCACATCAGCGGTACGGGATCGTCGAGAAATCGTCGAGAAGAGGGACGAGCCGCCTCTGCCGCGTGATGTCGGCACCGGTCAGGGACCGTGGGAGGCGCGTTTCCCTGATCTCCACCATCCCGTGGGCCGGCCTGGTGGCACGATGGACCACACTCCCCAGTCGTGGTGTAGCGGGCTACACCATCGCTGCGCGAACCACTGTCACAGCCTTGCGAGGACCCGAGGACCCGAAGCGCCGGTCGGACGGGCCGGCCCGCTCTGGTAGGCGATGACGACGAGCTGAGTGCGGTCGCGGGCGTTGAGTTTGGTCATGGCGCGGTGGATATGGGTGCGGACGGTCAGGGGGCCGAGGAAGAGTTCGCCGGCGATCTCGGCATTGGACTTGCCCTGTGCCGAGCAGCACCACCCGGAGCAGGGCGACGTACCAGCGTCGTCGACAGGCCGTACGGCCTACGCGGTAGAGGAAAACGGTCACGGAGCAGATCTCCACATCCGGATCGGGAACTCGTCCATGCTCCGAAGCGGAGGCCCTCAGGCGTCGTCGTGCGACTGCCGACAGCCCCTGCTGAGATCGCCGAACGCGCCTACTGCATCCGCAGTGCTGCGGAGCCGTGGTCGTCGTGGGTGGTGTAGCGGGCTACACCTCGCTTCGGGGAGTGAGGTCTGTGGTTGCGGGGGCCGCCGGGCCGGATCGTGGAGTGCAGGGCAGGAAAGCCCGGCACGCAACGATCCGCCCGGAAGGAATCCGCCATGGCCGCCTCGACCACCATCGCCACCACTACTGCCACCGTCACCACTACTGCCACCGTCACCGCCAGGAGGTTCGCCCTGGACGTGATGCTGTGGACGTCGTTCGTGTGCGGTCTGGGCGCGAGCCTGGGGGCCGGAGCCTTTCTCGACGGGACGGGCAAGAACATCGTCACCTACGGCGGTTCCGCCCTCGCTCTGCTGGCCGGCTCGCGGATCTCCCGCAAGCCCCGCATCAAGGCGTTCCTGTCGACCGCCCCCGTGCTGTGGTTCCTGTTCCTGTTCAACGGCGGCGTCGCCGCCTACTGCGCCCTCGCCCTCGACGGCATCGACGGGACCGTCGCGGCCACGGCCATGGGCCTGGTCTCACTCGGCGCCGCCGGCGGCCTGGTCAACCGCCGCCGCCTCGCCCAGCACTGACCCACCCCACCACACCCACCAGGGAGTTTTGTTCCGTGCCCCGCACCATGAAGTCCGTCGAGACCGGTTCCGTCGGGACGATCAAGGCCGTGGACATCGATCGTCCCGTCCCCGGCCCGAAGGACGCGCTGGTCCGTAACCCGTCCCGGCGAAGGCTGCCGGAGCGTCGGCGAGCAGGACGAAAGCGGACAACGCGGCTGCGGCTCTCACTCGGGGTAAACCTGGTGGACGAGAGTGGCAGTCACGCCGGACGCGCTGCGTCGTACAGGCGCAGGCGCAGAACTACGACGTTCGTGGCATGGACACTGCGGCAGACGCAGACTGCACGGACAACATCTGCACGATGCGCTCACCCCCGGTCTGTGGTGCAGCAACGGCCGGTTGACCGAGACGTCGGGAACGCCCGCAGGGCGAAGGACATCGTCGGCGAGGGGACCGCCTCCGCAGGCCCGGCAAGCTGCACGGGGACAAGGGATACGACTACCGGCACCTGCGACGCCGCCCGTCCACCCGCGGCATCCGGCACCGCCTCGCCCGCAAGGGCATCGGGTCATCCGGACGCCCGGGCCGGCCGCCGCTGGGTCGTGGAACGGCCCAACGTCGTGGCTGTCCGGCTGCCGACGCCTCCACCGCCGGCTCACCGACTGAAATGACGTCCAAGTGCCAACCAAAAACCCTGGCCACAAGCGCACGGCCCCGGACCTACAGCCCCACGATCTTGTTCCAGCGCTTCGCGAAGTCCACGCGTTCGTTCGACGTGATGTCCCGGGCGACGGCGAGGCGCCTGCGCATCTCGGTGTTCGGGAAGATCAGCGGGTTGTCGGCGAGGGCCGCGGTGTCCTTGTCCTTGGAGGCGGCGAGGACCTGCTGGGCCGCCGGGACGGGGCAGACGTAGTTGACCCAGGCGGCCAGTTCGGCGGCGACCTCCGGCTCGTAGTAGTAGTCGATGAGCCGTTCCGCGTTGGCCTTGTGGGCGGCGCGGTCCGGGATCATCAGCGAGTCGGACCACAGCTCCGCGCCCTCCTCTGGGACGACGAAGCGGATGTCGGGGTTGTCGGCCTGCAGCTGGATGACGTCGCCTGAGTAGGCCTGGCAGGCCAGGACATCGCCGCTGACCAGGTCCTTCGTGTAGTCGTTGCCGGTGAAGCGGCGGATCTGGCCCCGGTCGACCTGCTGCTGCACCTCGTCGCAGACGGCGTAGAAGTCGTCGGCCGTCCACTTGGTGATGTCCACGCCGTTGCCCTGCATCAGCAGCGCGAACGCCTCGTCGAGGCCGGAGAGCAGGGTCACCCGGCCCTTGAGGTCGCTCGCCCACAGGTCCTTGACGTGCCGGATCTCGCGGCCCAGCTTCCTGCGGTTGTACGCGATGCCGGTGATGCCCGACTGCCACGGCACCGTGTACAGGCGGCCCGGGTCGAAGGCGGGCGAGCGGAGCAGCGGGTCCAGGTACTTCGCGACGTTCGGCTGATGGGCCCGGTCCATCTTCTGGACCCAGCCCAGGCGCACGAACCGGGCGCACATCCAGTCGCTTATGACGATGATGTCCCGGCCGGTGGACTGGTGGTTCATCAGCGCGGGGCTGATCTTGCCGAAGAACTCGTCGTTGTCGTTGATCTCCTCGATGTAGTCGACGGAGATCCCGGTGCGCTTCTCGAAGGCGTCGAGGGTGGGCCGCTTGTTCGGGTTGTTGTCGTCCACGTCGATGTACAGCGGCCAGTTCGCGAAGACCAGCCTGTGGTCCTTGGCGGACAGGTCGGTCACGCCGCGGTCGCCGGCCTTGACGTAGGCCGCGGGCACCCCGCAGCCCGCCAGGGCGCCCAGCGCGGCGGTGCCGCCGAGCGCGCGCAGCAGGGAGCGACGGGAGAGCGCGGGCGTTCGAGGAGGATTCTGGGGCACCCCAGCAGCATGCCGCCGATGCCGGTGATCGGACAATCGACGCTGCGTCGAGCACCCCGACGCGGACCGGACACCTTGTCGATGACCCAAGTCAACACCAGGTTACAACGGCGGTCACCGGCGGTAGGGCCAGCTCGACGGTGAGTCCTCCCGTGGGGTGCGTGTGCGCCCGTACCCGGCCGCCGTGGGCGGCGACGACCGCCGCCGCGATGGACATCCCGAGGCCGAGACCGTCCCGTTTCCGCACTCGGTCCTCCGTGCCGAGCCGCCGGAACGGCTGGAACAGCTCCGCCGCCCGGTCCGCCGGGATCACCGGCCCGCTGTCGGCGATCCGCAGCCCGGACCGCCCGGCCTCGTCCGTCCCCGTCCGGACCCGGCCCCAGCCGCGCTCCGGAAGCTTATGGCGTACGGCGGTTATGGCGTACGGCGTTGTCGGCGAGGTTCACCACCAGCCGCTCCAGCAACTGCGGATCCCCGAGCACCGGCGCCGGATCGAGCCGCGCCGTCACCCGCGGCCCGGACGGCAGCCGCTCCTTCGCCACCTCCGCCAGATCCACCAACTCCCGCCGCTCAGGTCCGCGCTGACTGCGCGCCAGCGTCAACAGCGCTTCGATCAGCCGCTCCTGCTCCTGTCCGGCCGCCCGTAACCGGACCAGTGCGGCGCGCAGTACGTCGGCGGAGGCGTCCGGGTCGGCAAGGGTGACATCGACGACGGCCTGCTGGAGGGTGAGCGGGGTGCGCAGTTCATGGGAGGCGTTGGCCACGAACCGCTTCTGCGCCTCGAACGCCCCCTCCAGCCGCCCCAGCAGATCGTCGAAGGTGTCCGCCATCGCCCACCGTCTCGATCAGCGGCGGCTCCCCCAGCTTGCGTCGCAGTCTGCTGACGGTCACCTTCACGGTCTGGCTGAAGGGGTCCGCGGCCTCGTCCCAGGCCCGTTCGAGGGGTTCCTCGGCGGACACCACGGCGCCCTGCGCGGCGAGCAGCAACTCGAGGACGGCGAACTCTTCGGGGGAGAGGAACAGTTGGGACCCGGCGCGGGTCGCGTCCCGGAGCGCCGGATCGAGCCGCAGCTCCCCGCGCACCAGCACAGGCGGCAACGCGGGCTGCGCGCGGCGCCCCAACGCCCGTATCCGTGCGACGAGTTCGGCGAACGCGAACGGCTTGGGCAGATAGTCGTCGGCGCCGAGTCCGAGCCCCGCGACCCGGTCGGCGACCGTCCCCGACCTGCGGACGTCCACGGGCACGGACGAGGGCCCGAGCCTGACGACTTCGCAGGGCTGACAAAAGGCCGCTGCCCGGGGTGACTTGTCACCCCGGGCAGCGCAGACGCCCCGGCAGGGGCGCGGGGCCGTGTCGATTTGCGGCTCCGCCGCGTGGGCGCGACCAGCCCCCACGCACCCGCAGCCGAAATCAGCCCTCCAGCGACGTCATCACGTGCTTGATCCGCGTGTAGTCCTCGAACCCGTACCCCGACAGGTCCTTGCCGTAGCCCGACTTCTTGAACCCGCCGTGCGGCATCTCCGCGACCAGCGGAATGTGCGTGTTGATCCACACGCACCCGAAGTCCAGCCGCTTGGACATCCGCATCGCGCGCCCGTGGTCCTTCGTCCACACCGAGGACGCCAGCGCGTACTCGACGCCGTTGGCCCACTCCACGGCCTGGTCCTCGTCGGAGAAGGACTGGACGGTGATGACGGGTCCGAAGACCTCGTTCTGGATGATCTCGTCGTCCTGCTTGAGGCCGGAGACGACGGTGGGCGCGTAGAAGTAGCCCTTGTCGCCGACCCGCTGACCGCCGGCCTCGACCTTGGCGTGGGCGGGCAGCCGCTCGATGAAGCCGGAGACCTGCTTGAGCTGGTTGGGGTTGTTCAACGGCCCGTACAGCACGTCCTCGTCGTCCGGCCGGCCCGTCTTCGTCTCGGCCGCGGCCTTCGCGAGCGCGGCCACGAACTCGTCGTGGATGGACTCCTGGACGAGGACCCGGGTGGCGGCCGTACAGTCCTGGCCGGCGTTGAAGAAGCCCGCGACGGAGATGTCCTCGACGGCCTTGGCGATGTCCGTGTCCTCGAAGACGACGACCGGAGCCTTGCCGCCCAGCTCCAGGTGGACGCGCTTGACGTCCTTGGACGCGGACTCGGCGACCTGGATGCCGGCGCGTACCGAGCCGGTGATGGAGGCCATCGCAGGGGTCGGGTGCTCGACCATCAGACGGCCGGTCTCGCGGTCACCCGTGACGACGTTGAAGACACCCTTCGGCAGGATCCCGCCGAGGATCTCCGCGATCAGGACCGTCGAGGCCGGGGTCGTGTCGGACGGCTTCAGCACGACCGTGTTGCCCGCCGCGATCGCCGGGGCGAACTTCCACACGGCCATCATCATCGGGTAGTTCCACGGCGCGACCTGTGCGCAGACGCCGACCGGCTCACGGCGGATGATCGAGGTCATCCCCTCCATGTACTCGCCGGCCGAGCGGCCCTCCAGCATCCGGGCCGCACCGGCGAAGAACCGGATCTGGTCCACCATCGGCGGGATCTCCTCGGAGCGGGTGAGCCCGGTCGGCTTGCCCGTGTTCTCCACCTCCGCCGCGATCAGTTCCTCGGCCCGCTCCTCGAACGCGTCGGCGATCTTCAGCAGGGCCTTCTGCCGCTCGGACGGGGTGGTGTCCCGCCAGCCCGGGAAGGCCGCGGCGGCGGCCGCCATCGCGGCGTCGACGTCCGCCTCGCCGGACAGCGGCGCGGTCGCGTACGCCTCGCCGGTCGCGGGGTTGACCACCTCGGTGGTCCGTCCGTCGGCGGCGTCCCGGAACTCACCGTCGATGTAGTTGCGCAGGCGACGCAGCTCGGTGCTCACTGCCGGCCCTCCAAGTTCGGGTGTCCAATCACTGAGACACCCACAGTAATCCGAGATCCCACGTTTTCAACACCCCCACGCCCGCCGAGTCTGCGAAATCCGCAATCCTCGACACCGTAAACAACGAATTTCATCGCTATGGCCTTGCGGAACCGTCGAGACGTCGTGCACAGTGAGGTCGTGGCCAGTCGAAGCGCAGACCAGAGGGACTCGTCCCGCGAGTCCAGGAACGGCAACAGTCCCCAGCTGGACGCCGTCTCCCTCGCCATCATTCAGCAGCTCCAGGAGGACGGCCGTCGGCCGTACGCCGCGATCGGCAAGGCCGTCGGCCTGTCGGAGGCGGCCGTGCGCCAGCGCGTCCAGAAGCTGCTGGACCAGGGCGTCATGCAGATCGTCGCCGTCACGGACCCGCTCACCGTGGGCTTCCGCCGGCAGGCGATGGTCGGCATCAACGTCGAGGGCGATGTCGAGTCCATCGCGGACGCGCTGAGCGCCATGTCGGAAGTCGAGTACGTGGTGATGACCGCGGGCTCGTTCGACATCCTCGCGGAGATCGTCTGCGAGGACGACGACCACCTGCTGGACGTCATCAACAAACGCATCCGGGCGCTGCCCGGCGTGCGCTCCACCGAAAGCTTCGTTTATCTGAAGCTGAAGAAGCAGACCTACATGTGGGGAACCCGATAACCGTGACCCAGAAGGACCTCAGCCGCACCGCGTACGACCACCTGTGGATGCACTTCACCCGCATGTCCTCGTACGAGAACTCGCCCGTCCCGACCATCGTCCGGGGCGAGGGCACCTACATCTACGACGACAAGGGCAAGCGCTACCTCGACGGTCTCGCCGGTCTGTTCGTGGTCCAGGCCGGTCACGGCCGCACGGAACTCGCCGAGACCGCCTTCAAGCAGGCCCAGGAGCTGGCGTTCTTCCCGGTGTGGTCGTACGCCCACCCGAAGGCCGTCGAGCTCGCGGAGCGGCTGGCCGACTACGCGCCGGGCGACCTGAACAAGGTCTTCTTCACCACCGGCGGCGGCGAGGCCGTCGAGACCGCCTGGAAGCTGGCCAAGCAGTACTTCAAGCTGCAGGGCAAGCCGACCAAGTACAAGGTCATCTCCCGCGCGGTCGCCTACCACGGCACCCCGCAGGGCGCCCTGTCCATCACCGGCCTGCCGGGCCTGAAGGCCCCCTTCGAGCCGCTGGTCCCCGGCGCCCACAAGGTGCCGAACACCAACATCTACCGCGCCCCGCTCTTCGGCGACGACCCGGAGGCCTTCGGCCGCTGGGCCGCCGACCAGATCGAGCAGGAGATCCTCTTCGAGGGCGCGGACACGGTCGCGGCCGTCTTCCTGGAGCCGGTGCAGAACGCGGGCGGCTGCTTCCCGCCCCCGCCCGGCTACTTCCAGCGGGTCCGCGAGATCTGCGACAAGTACGACGTGCTGCTCGTCTCCGACGAGGTCATCTGCGCCTTCGGCCGCCTGGGCACGATGTTCGCCTGTGACAAGTTCGGCTACGTCCCGGACATGATCACCTGCGCCAAGGGCATGACGTCCGGCTACTCGCCCATCGGCGCCTGCATCGTCTCGGACAAGATCGCCGAGCCGTTCTACAAGGGCGACAACACCTTCCTGCACGGCTACACCTTCGGCGGCCACCCGGTGTCGGCGGCGGTGGGTCTCGCCAACCTCGACCTGTTCGAGCGCGAGAACCTGAACCAGCACGTCCTCGACAACGAGGGTGCCTTCCTCTCCACCCTGCAGAAGCTGCACGACCTGCCGATCGTCGGCGACGTCCGCGGCAACGGCTTCTTCTACGGCATCGAGCTGGTCAAGGACAAGAACACCAAGGAGTCCTTCGACGCCGACGAGACCGAGCGCGTCCTGTACGGCTTCCTCTCCAAGGCCCTGTTCGAGAACGGCCTGTACTGCCGTGCCGACGACCGCGGCGACCCGGTCGTCCAGCTCGCCCCGCCGCTGATCTCCAACCAGGAGACCTTCGACGAGATCGAGCAGATCCTGCGCGCCACGCTGACGGAGGCCTGGACGAAGCTCTGAGCCTCGTGTCTCTGAGCCTCGTGTCTCTGAGCCTCGTGTCTCTGAGCCCCTCCGAGTACCTCTGATCAGCTGATCAACACCGGCCCCGGTGCCGTCCGTTCGAGTGAGAACGGCGGCCCGGGGCCGTGTGCTGTCCGGGCTCCGCCCGCCGACCTGCCTAGCGTGCACGTGACCGATCGCCCCACCTTTCGTTCCCCCGGACGAGGGATCGGGATGCGGGAAAACGGATCAGAACCGAGGTGTACGCCCATGGAGGCCCCGCCGGACAACGACGTGCTGTGGGCACGCTCCCTGCACTTCTGTCACCCGGACGGCTCGCCCGGTGTCGCCGGGGTCTCGCTCGGTGTGCGGGAGGGCGAGATCCTCGCCGTCGGCGGCCCGCGCGGCAGCGGCAAGACCACGCTGCTGAGGTGCCTCGCAGGTCTGGTCCCGGCGCAACACGGCGAGGTCTGGTTCAACAGCACGGCCGTGCACCGGATGGGCCCGGTCGACCGGGAAAGGCTGCGCCGCGACCGCTTCGGCTGGATCGACCCGGCCCCCGTGCTCGTCCCCGAGCTGAACGTCTGGGAGAACACCGCCCTCCCCCTCATGCTGCGGGGTGTCGGCCGCCGCCGGGCCAAAGTGGCCGCGCTGGAGTGGCTGGAGCGTCTCGACGTCGGCGACAAGGCCCGCAGACGCCCGGTCGAACTCCGGCAGGCCGAACGCCAGCGCGTCGCCATCGCCCGCGCCATCGCCCCCTCCCCCACGGTCCTCTTCGCCGACGAGCCGACGGCCCCGCTGCACCGCGCCGAGCGCGCGCAGGTGCTCCGCACCCTGACCACGGCGGCCCGCTCGCACGGGATCACGGTCGTTCTCGCCACGCACGACGCGGAGACGGCGGCCCTCGCCGACCGCAGGGTCTCCCTCCTCGACGGCCGCCGGGTGAACACGGTCCACCTGCCGCCGGTTTCCGAAGCGGAAGGCCGGGCCGAGTGCTCGCTCTCCGTCTGACCCGCGTCGCCCACCCGGCCGTCCAGCTGCGCCGCCTCCTGGTGGCCACGGCGGCCGCCGGCACGGGCTTCCTCCTGCTGTCCGCCCTCGGCTACGCGATGGCCCACCCGCAGAACCCGGCGGGCGCACTCCTGCGGCTGTCCTGGTGCGCGATCCCGCTCGCCGCCACCGTGCACCTCGCGGTCGCCGTCGCCCGCACCGACCCCGGCACCAAGCCCCGCCCCGGCCTCTCCGCCCTGGGCCTGGGCCCGGCCCGCCTGATGGCCGTCGCCGCGCTGCACACCGCCCTGGCCTGCACCCTGGGCTCCGTGCTGGCCCTCCTGGTCTTCCTGCACCTGCGGGACGACCTGAACGGCATGGCCTTCGACGGCGCGGCGAAGGACTTCCTGGCGGCGGACCAGCCCCTGCCCCTGCCGGCGGCCCTGACCCTGCTGGGGGTGCTCCCGGTCCTCGCGTCCACGGCGGTGGCGCTGACCCTCCGCCCACGGGACCTGCTCCACCCCGACGGCCACCGCCGCTCCTACGGCCGTTTCGGCGCGTACGGCACGACGGCGAAGCAGGAGACCTTCGGCACGTACGGCCGCTTCGGAGCCCGGCGGTTCCGGCTGCCGGCCGAGCCCCCCACCCTCCCCACGGGCATCCGCCCCGCGGACACCGCGCAGCCGGTGGCAACGGCTGACGGCGACACCCAGGCACCCCCGGACCAGGTACCCGCCCCCTCGTCGCCCTCCGCACCCCCCGCACCTCCCGAACCTCCCGCATCCCCCGCCGGGCTCCCCTGGGGCGTCGCCGTCCTGGCCGCGGGCCTCGCCGTCGAGTCGTACGCGAGCGTCACCGACACCACCCCCCGCACCGCCCTGCCCGGCGGCCTCGCCGTGGGTGCCGTCGGCGTCCTGGCCGGCTGGGCCCTCACCGCCCTCGGTCTGGTCCTCGCCGCCCCCGGCCTCACCCACCTCTGCGGCCGCCTCCTGCAGACGGCCCGCCCCGGCGCCCTCCGCCTTCTCGCCGGCCGTGTCCTGATGGCGGAGGCCACCCGGATCGGCCGCCCCCTCGGCGTCGTCTGCGCGGTCGCGTCCGCGGCCTTCGCGACCACCACGCTCTCCGACTACGACGGCAGCGCACCGGCCTTCGGCCCGCTCACCGCCCTCGGCGGCCTCGTGGTCGCCGGCTGCACCGTCGCCACCCTCCTCACCGCCGCCGTGGAGGCCCGCCAGTCCCGCGCGGACACCACCGAGGCCCTGCTCCGCATGGGCGCCCCGGCCGCGGCGCTGCGCAACGCCGCGGCCCTGCGCACCGGCGCCCTGCTGGCGTTCTTCGTCCCCTTCACCCTGCTGATCGCGGACCTCGCCGCACTGCCGCTCGCCCGCTGAAAAGCCGTACGAAAAAAATCCGGAACCGGCGATGACTTCCGCCGCGCCCCCCGGTCTGTCCCCCCGAACGGCACGACACCCGAGGGAGAGACCCCATGTACCAGCAGATGATCTTCGTGAACCTGGCCACCGACGACGTCGCCGCGTCCCGGAAGTTCTTCACCGAGCTCGGTTACTCGATCAACCCGCAGTTCAGCAACGACGACTGCTCCTGTGTCGTGATCAGCGACACGATCATCGCGATGCTGCTGAGCAAGCAGCGCTACGCCGACTTCACGAAGAAGGAGATCGCCGATTCCAGGAAGACCAGCGAGGTGCTGATCTGCCTGAGCGCGGAGAGCCGCGAGAAGGTCGACGAACTGGTGGAGAAGGCGGTCGCGGCCGGCGGCACCGCGAACGACGACGTCCAGGACCAGGGCTTCATGTACGGCCGTTCCTTCGAGGACCTCGACGGCCACTCCTGGGAGGTCGTGTGGATGGACCCGGCGGCGGTCCAGGGCTGACACCTAGAGTGGGCGGGTGTATCCGACACCCGCCCAGCCGCACCCCGCCCAGCCGCGGTCCGCGCAGCCCAACCGTGCCGCCCGCGACCGTGAGATCGAGTCCCTCGCCGAGTTCGACGAGGTCGTCGCCGCGCAGGGCACGCTCGCCCAGTACCGCGTGCAGGCGGTCGATCTGACGGACCGTACGGACGTCCTGCTCACCACCGACACCACGGGCGCGGTCTTCCTCGGCTGCCCGATGACGGCCGAGGCCGCCGCCCGGGTCGGCGCCTCGGGCGCCCTGGTGTTCCCGCCCGTGCCTGACCTCCCCTTCGACCCGTACCGCGCCTTCGCCTACACACCCGCCGAGTTGTTCGACTCGCTCGGCGAGGGCTACGCGGCGACCCCGGACGCCCGCTCGTACGCCTGGTTCCAGCGGACGAAGGCGGACGGCGACATATTCGCGTCGATGCTCCGCTCGATCCACGACGACGCGGTCTCCGACGCACTCGACGAAATCCTCGCCGGTGCCCGGGTGGTGGGTGTGATGGGCGGCCACGCGATGGCGCGCGGCACGGAGGAGTACGCCGGTGCCGCCCGGCTCGGCCGGGACCTCGCGCGGGCCGGCTTCACGGTGGCGACCGGCGGCGGCCCGGGCGCGATGGAGGCGGCGAACCTCGGCGCGTACGCGGCACCCTTCGACGACGGCATGCTGGAGGAGGCGTGCCGGCTCCTCGCCAAGGCCCCGTCGTTCCGGCCGTCGGTGACCGACTGGGCGCGGGCCGCCTTCGAGGTCCGCGAACGCTGGCCGGACGGCGGTCGCTCGGTCGGCATCCCCACCTGGTTCTACGGCCATGAGCCGCCGAACGCCTTCGCCGCGCACATCGCGAAGTACTTCGCCAACGCCACCCGCGAGGACGGTCTGCTGGCCCGCTCCAACGCCGGTGTGGTGTTCCTGCCGGGCGCGGCCGGGACCGTTCAGGAGATCTTCGACAACGCGACTCCCAACTACTACGAGTCGCGGGGCGAACCGACCCCGATGGTGCTCGTGAACCGGGCGCACTGGACCGAACGGCTACCGGCCTGGCCGCTGTTGACCGCGCTCGCTCGGGAGCGGTCGATGGCGTCCCGTATCGCCCTGGTTGACCGGATCGACCAGGCTTCCGCGGCGGTGAAACGTCTCAGCGCTTAACGAGCGGGTAAAGTCAACGCCCGTGGACCGCATATGCATTGACACTACTTATGGAGCGCTTATAGACCTGTGAGCCTCCTGGGGATTCCGATGCCTCACCTCACCGTTGCATCAACTCCCGCCAAAGCCCCCCGCAGTTATGCACTCAGTAAGGACAAACGTGTCCATATCCCGCCGTAGTGCACGCCGTTCCGTGCGCATCATGGGTGTCGCCGCCGCTTCGGCCGCGCTGTCGCTGGGCCTCTCCAGCACCGCGTTCGCGTGCAACATCAAGGAGTTCTCCGCCGAAGCCACCTGTAACGGCTCCAAGGGTGTCATCACCGTCACCGACCAGGACGCCTCCGGTACTCCGGCCACGATCACCGTCTTCCTGGAGAACAACGGCTCCGACGCCAAGCAGGTCGGCGACGCGACCCCCATCAAGGGGTCCAAGGAAGGCACCTCGGTCACCTTCTCCGAGGACTGGCAGCCGAACGCGGAGTACCGCATCCGCGTCAAGACCGACAACGGTCAGGTGGACACGGACATCTCGCCCAGCCTGACCACCCCGTCGACCGCCTGCAAGGCCGACGAGAGCTCCAGCCCGACGCCGTCGGCCACGCCGTCGCCGTCCGAGTCCACCCCGGCCGAGTCCGGCTCCCCGACCCCGTCGGCCTCAAAGAGCAGCAGCACCGCCCCGGCGGCCACGCCGAGCAACGCCCCGTCCCCGGCGGTCGGTGAGTCCAACCTCGCCGAGACCGGTGCCAACTCCAACACCGGGCTGATCGCCGGTGTCGCGGGCGCGCTGGTCGTGGTCGGTGGCGGTGCCGTGTGGTTCGGCATGCGCCGTCGTGGGGCGCACAGCGGCAGCTGACGCGCCACCCCAGCACTTCCCCAGTACGTCGTCGAGGCCCGTCCCCGTATCCCCGGGGGACGGGCCTCGGTCGTATGTGTGTATGTATGCGGTCAGTCCAGTACGACGGTCTCCGCCGCGTCGAACTCGACGCCCACCGTGTCCCCGGCCTCCGGCGCCTCACGCAGCGCGCAGGCCGCCGCCAGTCGTGGACCGTCCTGGGGCTGGAGGTGGACGGTGACATGGGTGCCCTGGAAGGTGCGGGCGGTCACCGTGCAGGGCAGCCCCGCGTCAGCAGCCACAAGGCGTACCCCGGCGGGCCGGACCAGCAGCGTGCGCTGCCCCTGGGGCGCGTTCCGGGCCACCGGCAGCTTCCCCCACGGCGTCACCGCGACCGATCCCTCGACGGTCGCCGGGACCACGTTGTCGAAGCCGAGGAAGCGGGCCACGAACTCGTCGGCGGGCCGCTGCCAGACATCGAGCGGGGTGCCGGACTGGGCGATCCGCCCGTCCCGCATCACCACCACCCGGTCGGCCAGTGCGAACGCCTCGCCCTGGTCGTGCGTCACGGCGAGCACGGTCGTACCCAACCGTCCGAACAGCTCGCGCAGTTCGACCACCAGCCGCTCCCGCAGCGAGCGGTCGAGCTGTCCCAGCGGTTCGTCGAGCATCAGCAGCCGGGGCCGGGGCGCCAGCGCCCGTGCGAGCGCCACCCGCTGCTGCTCACCACCGGAGAGCCCGGCGACGGCCCGCCGCGCGGCTCCCGGCAACCCGACCAGCTCCAGCAACTCGCCGACCCGCTGGGCCTGTTGTCCCTTGCCCTCGCCCCGCATCCGGAGCCCGAAGGCCACGTTCCCGCCCACGTCCCGCTGCGGGAACAGCTGGTGGTCCTGGAACATCAGCCCGACCCCCCGCTGATGCGCCGGCACCCGCACCTGGTCGCGCCCGTCGAGCGACACCCGTCCGGAGTCGAGCGGTTGCAGCCCCGCCACCACCCTGAGCAGGGTGGACTTGCCGCTCCCGCTGGGCCCGAGCACACACACCACCTCGTGCTCGGCGACTTCGAGATCGACGGCGTCGAGCACCGCCCGGCCGCCGAACCGCACGGTGGCCCGCCCCAGTTCGAGAAGTGGCATCAGAACTCCCCCGTCCGGTCCGTCCGCAGCCGCTCCAGGACCAGCAGCGCCACCGCGCACACCACCATCAGAATCGTGGAAAGGGCCATCGCCTGGCCGTAGTTGAGATCACCGGGACGGCTGAGCAGCCGGGCCACGGCGACCGGCAGCGTCGGATTGTCCGGCCGCGCGATGAAGACCGTCGCCCCGAACTCCCCCAGCGACACGGCGAACGCGAATCCCGCCGCGATCAGCAGCGCCCGCCGCACCATGGGCAGATCGACCTCCCGCCACACCCGCCAGGGCGAGGCACCGAGCACGGCCGCCGCCTCCCGCAGCCGTTCGTCCACGGCCCGCAGCACGGGCAGCATGGTCCGCACCACGAACGGGACCCCGACCAGTGCCTGCGCGAGCGGCACGAGGATCCAGGACTGCCGCAGATCCAGCGGCGGCTTGTCGAGCGCGATCAGGAACCCGAAGCCGACGGTCACCGCGGACACCCCGAGCGGCAGCATCAGCAGCGCGTCGAAGCCCCGTACCAGCCGCCCCGCGTCCCGCCGGGCCAGCGCGGCGGCGGCGAGCCCGCCGATCACCAGCGCGACGGCGGTGGCCACGACCGCGTACTGCAGCGAGTTGACGACCGACTCGATCGGCGCGACCAGGAAGGTCCCGCCGTCGGCGTCGCCCAGCGCCCGGTAGTACCCGAACCCTCCGTCGATCGACCGCCGTACCAGCACGGCCGGCGGCAGCACGAGGAGTACGGCGACGGTGGCCAGGACCCCGCCGAGCAGCGCCCACTGCCCGGCCCCGCGCGGCCGGCGTGCGGTCGACTCCGGGGCGACCAGCCTGAGCGCGCTCTCCCGGCGCCGTACCGTCCACGCGTGCACGACGAGGATCGCGCCGACCGCGACGAACTGCACGATGGTGAGGACGGCGGCCGTGGTGAGGTCGAAGATCTCGGAGGTCTGCCGGTAGATCTCCACTTCGAGGGTGGAGAAGGTGGGGCCGCCGAGGATCTGCACCACACCGAAGGAGGTGAAGGTGAACAGGAAGACCATCAGCGCGGCGGCGGCCACCGCGGGCGCGAGCGCGGGCAGGGTCACCTTCCGCCAGGCGCCCAGCGGGGAGGCGCCGAGCATCCGGGCGGCTTCCTCCTGCCGCGGGTCCAGCTGGGACCAGAGCCCGCCCACGGTCCGTACGACGACCGCGTAGTTGAAGAAGACATGCGCGAGCAGGATGGCCCAGACGGTGGTGTCGAGTCGTACGCCCCACAGCTCGTCCAGCAGTCCGCCCCGCCCGACGAGCGCCAGGAAGGCGGTCCCGACCACGACCGTCGGCAGCACGAACGGCACCGTGACCACCGCCCGCAGCACCTGCTTGCCCGGGAATTCGAGGCGGGCGAAGACATAGGCGGCGGGCAGCGCGACCAGCAGGGTGAGCGCGGTGGAGGCGAGCGCCTGCCAGGTGGTGAACCACAGGACGTGCCGGATGTCGGACTGCCCGACGACGTCGGCGATCCGGCCGAGCCGCCACCGCCCGTCGACCTTCAGTCCGCGCGCGACGATCGCCGCGACGGGCCAGGCGAAGAAGACGGCGAAGAACGCGACGGGCACGGCCATCAGACCGAGCCGCGCCACGTTCCCCGAACGGCCCTTGCGGGGGGCTACTTCAGTACGAGTGACGTCCACGTCTTGACCCACTGGTCACGGTTGGCGGCGATCTTCTCCGGCGCCATGGTCTCGGGGTCCTTGGCGGCGGGACCGTACTTCGTGAACTCGGCGGGCACGCTGGCCCCCTGGACCACCGGGTAGACGAACATGTTCAGCGGCATGTCCTCCTGGAACTCCTTGGAGACCAGGAAGTCGATGAGCGCCTTACCGCCCTTGGTGTTCTTCGCGTTGCTCAGCAACCCCGCGAACTCGATCTGCCGGAAGCAGGTGCCGGTCGCGACGCCGGTGGGCGCGGTGCTGGGCTTCGGGTCGCCGTAGATCACCTCGGCGGGCGGGGACGAGGCGTACGACACGACCAGCGGCCGGTCGCCCTTGGCCTTCTTGCCGCCGGCCGAGCCGGAGAACTCCTCGTTGTAGGCCTGCTCCCAGCCGTCGACGACCTTGACGCCGTTGGCCGTGAGCTTCTTCCAGTAGTCCTGCCAGCCTCCCCCACTCTCGGCTTCGCTCGAGCGGGAGGTGCCCCCATCGCCGTACTGGGCGGCGGAGCCGAGCAGGAAGCCGAGCCCCGGCGACGAGGTGGACGCGTTCTCGGTGACGAGGAGGTTCTTGTACTGCGGCTTGACCAGGTCGGCGTAGGAGGTGGGCGGGGTCAGCTTGTGCTCGCTGAAGTACGCCTTGTCGTAGTTGACGCAGATGTCGCCGTAGTCGATGGGCGTGACCCGGTGCTTGGCCGCGTCGAGCTGGTACGACGTGCCGACCTGGTCGAGGCCCTTGGCCTGGTACGGCTGGAAGAGCCCGTTGTCGAGGGCCCGGGACAGCAGGGTGTTGTCGACGCCGAAGAAGACATCGCCCTGCGGGTTGTCCTTGGTCAGGATGGCCTTGTTGACGGCCTGTCCGGCGTCGCCGTCCTTGAGGACCCGCACCTTGTAGCCGGACTGCTTCTCGAAGTCCTGGAGCACGTTCTTGGAGACGGCCCATGAGTCATGGCTGACCAGGGTGATGGTCTTCGAGTCCGTCTGGGAGCCGTTGGACGACCCGCACGCGGACAGCGTGACGAGACCGAGCCCGACGGCCGCGGCCAAGAAGGTCTTGGTGTGCACTGGTGTTTTTCCTCCTGGAGTTGACCAGGAAGAGACGCGGCCCTGCCCGGTGAGGCTCAGCTCACTGGGCAGGGCGCAACAGCTTGAGTGGTGACCGAACTTCCTACCCAGAATGACCTGGGCGAGGTTCAGAGGGTCTGCGGCCCGATTGCCGCACTCTCAGCGCTGTGGCGCTCCCCTGTCGGAATATGAAGATATGGGTACGGCCCTCAGATTACCTCTCGGTGGCCGCGAGCTGACCACAGGCGCCGTCGATCTCCTGGCCACGGGTGTCCCGGACGGTGACGGGCACCCCATGCGCCGCGATCGCCTCGACGAACGCCTTCTCGTCCTCGGGCCGCGACGCGGTCCACTTCGAACCCGGAGTCGGGTTCAGCGGGATGAGGTTGACGTGCACGGGCTTGCCCCGGAGCAGACGGCCCAGCCGGTCGCCGCGCCACGCCTGGTCGTTGATGTCCCGGATGAGGGCGTACTCGATGGACAGCCGGCGGCCGCTCTTCTCGACGTACTCGAACCCGGCGTCGAGGACCTCGCGCACCTTCCACCGGGTGTTGACCGGCACGAGGGTGTCACGGAGCTCGTCGTCGGGGGCGTGCAGGGAGATCGCGAGCCGGCACTTGAAGCCCTCGTCGGCGAACCGGTGGATGGCCGGGACCAGTCCGACGGTCGAGACGGTGATCCCGCGCTGCGAGAGGCCCAGTCCGTCGGGCGCCGGGTCGGTCAGCGCCCGGATGGCGGTGACGACCCGCTTGTAGTTGGCGAGCGGCTCGCCCATGCCCATGAAGACGATGTTGGAGAGCCGGGCGGGACCGCCGGGCACGTCGCCGTCCCTGAGCGCGCGCATCCCGTCCACGATCTGATGGACGATCTCGGCGGCGGACAGATTCCGGTCCAGCCCCGCCTGCCCGGTCGCGCAGAACGGGCAGTTCATCCCGCACCCCGCCTGCGAGCTGATGCACATGGTCACCCGGTCCGGGTAACGCATCAGCACCGACTCGACGAGCGTGCCGTCGAACAGCCGCCACAGCGTCTTACGGGTGGTGCCCTCGTCCGTCGACAGATGCCGTACGACGGTCATCAGCTCCGGGAACAGCGCCTCGCGCAGCTTGTCCCGGGAGCCGGCCGGGATGTCCGTCCACTGCTCGGGCTCGTGCGCGTACCGCGCGAAGTAGTGCTGCGAGAGCTGCTTGGCACGGAACGGCTTCTCCCCGATCTCGGCCACCGCGTCCTTGCGCTCGGCGGGCGTGAGGTCGGCGAGATGCCGCGGCGGCTTCTTGGCTCCGCGCGGGGCGACGAAAGTGAGTTCTCCTGGCTTAGGCATGGCTGTACCAGTGTCTCAGATCCAGTCGGGACCCCGACCTGGCAGTTATGGGCATATATGACGTATGCGTCACATGTGTCACTATGGAATGTGTGGCATCTGATGCTGAAGACAGGCGAGAGGAGAGCATCATGATCGCCAAGCTGCTCGGCAAACTGTCCTTCACCCGCCACTACGGTGCGTACGGGGAACACGAGTGGGACGGATACGCCGGCGACGACTCGGCCTGACCACACCGTCGGCGGGCACCTCCGGGCGCCCGCCGGCTCCCAGCCACACTGCCGACGACATCGGCCTGGACAGCCACCAGGAACGATCTCATGGGCCCACTGCAACAGCCGCCGCGGCTGCCCGGAGGCAGCTTCGCGGCCTGGAGTCATGACCGGCTGGCGACGGCGCGCCGCGGCGCCGAGGAGTGCGGGGACATCTGGCAGCTGGAACCGGGGGTCTATGTGGCCGCCTCGGCCGGGCCGTGCGAGGACGTCCTGCGCCGCGCGCAGGATTTCCCCAAGGCATCCGCACCTCTGTTCCCGCCGTTGAAGCCGTCGGGCACGGCACCGACGTCCGAGGAGCGTGCGCACGCCCACGCCGCCCGTATGCGCGGACTGCGCTCGCAGGCGGTCGCGGCCCGGATCGGCGAGATCGCGCCCGGGGCCGCTCGATTCGCCGACCAGTGGCCCACGGACCAGGACGTCGAGGTGCTGCCCCTGGTACGGCACGCCCTGGCGGAGATCGGCCTGCGCTACCTCTTCTCCGAGGACGCTCCGGCCCTGCTGCCCTTCGCCGCACGGCTCTTCCTGGCCCGCGAGGTGCTCGCCAGCCCCTCGCGCTGGGTGTGGCCACGCTGGGTCCCCACACCGGCACGGCGGTTCCGCACCCGGCAGCAGGTCGCCTTCACCGACGCGCTACGGCCCGTCATCCGCCGGCGCCGTTCCCCGGGCCCGCTCGGTGACGACGTGCTGGGACAGATGCTCCAGCCCTCTCCTCGCTTCGGCCCGCTGCCGGAGGAGGCCGCCCTCGACACTCTCCCCGGAATCACCGTCGCCACGTTCGAAGCACCCTCCCGGGCAGCCGGATGGATCCTGCTCCACCTGGCCCGGTACCCCCGGGCGGCGGACCGCGTCGCGGCCGAAGCCGCCCTGCTGCCCGCGGACCCGGCCGCGACGACGAGCGAACACCTCGAAGACCTGCGGTACACCCAGGCACTGGTGCGCGAGGTGCTCCGGCTGCACCCGCCGAGCTGGCTGCTGACCCGGCAGGCCAGGCACCCGACCCAGGTCGCCGGCTACACCATCGACGCCGGGTCCACCGTTCTCGTCTGCCCCTACACCGCCCACCGCGACGCGCGGGAACACCCCGAGCCGGACCGGTTCCGGCCCGAGCGCTGGCTCGATGCCTCGGGCTCGCCGACGACACCCGGGGCCTTCCTCTCCTTCGGTACCGGGCCGCACGGCTGCGAGGGGGCCGCTCTGGCCATGGCGATGCTGACGCTTCTGACCGCGCAGACCGCCCGCCGCCACCAGTTGAGCGAGCCGCCCGGACCGGAGCCCAGCCACCAGGTCACCACCTTCGTAGGTCTCGCGACCGCCGGCCTGCGGCTGCGTGCCACCTTGCGTGAGAGCGCCGTTCCGTACCCGCTGGGATGACCGGCTCCTGGTCGGCGCATCCTGCCCCGCCCTCCTCCGTCACCAGGTCACGGGCAGGGTGCGCGGTCCGCGGATCAGGCCCTGGCGCTGGAACTCGACCTCCTCGGGGGGCACGGCCAGGCGGATGCCGGGGAAGCGGGCGAGGACCGAGCCGATCATGATCTCGGCCTCCGTACGGGCCATGATCGCGGCCATGCAGTGGTGGGGGCCGTGCCCGAAGGCCAGATGGGGGCCGTTCGCGCGGTCGAAGTCCAGGGTGTCGGGGTCGGGGAAGACCACGGGGTCACGGTTGGCGGCGACATACGCGTTGTAGACGACCTCACCGGCCCGGATCAGCTGACCGCCGACCTCCACGTCCTCGACGGCGACGCGCGGGATGCCGACGCCGTTGCGGTGCGGGACGTAGCGGAAGAGTTCGTCCACGGCCTTGGGCAGCAGCTCCGGCTCGCGGCGCAGCCGGTCCAGGTGGCCGGGCCGGGTGAGCAGCGCGTACATCATCGAGCCGCTGTTGTTGCGGACCGCGTGCCCGCCGCTGACCTGGATGGAGGTGGCCAGGGAGATCGCCTCGTCGTCGGTGATCTCGCCCTCGGCCGCGGCCAGCGCCAGCACACCGGCGAGGTCGTCACGGGGTTCCTCGCGGCGGCTCCGGAGCAGCTCGGCGAGCCGGGCCCGGGTGGCCCGCGCGGCCTGCCTGGCGCGGTCCTCGGAGTCGGCGCCCGCGGACAGCAGGACCTCGCCGGTCGCCGCCCAGCGGTGCCAGTCCTTCTCGTCGACGCCGAGGAAGTCGCGGATCACCGCGATCGGGAAGGGGCCGTGCAGATGCTCCATGAGATCGGCCGGCGGGCCCGCGTCCGCCATCACGTCGAGGAGTTCGGCGGCCCTGCGTTCGGCCATCGGCCGCAGCCGTTGCATGGCCCTGCCGGTGAAGGCACGGGCGACGACCCGGCGCAGCCGGTTGTGCCCGGGCGGGTCGATGTACTGCAGGCCCGCCGTCTGCGAGGCCACGGGCACCGGCCGCATGCTGGTGATGTCACGGCCGGCGACGGCTTCCCGGGAGAAGCGGGGGTCGGAGGTGACGAAGCGGACGTCCTCGTACCGGGTGACCAGCCAGGCGTGCCCCTCGCCGTGCCCCAGCCTGATCCGTGCGACCGGCACCTCGCGGAGCAGCTCGTCCAGGAACGGGTCGGGGTCGAGCGCGGGCAGGTCGTCGACGGGCCAGAACCGCACCGGCGGAGGAGGCGGGGTCGGGGACGGGGTGGCGGCCTGGGCCGGGTCGAGGGGCATGGGCACACTCCCTGCACGCACGTCGGAGGACGGAGCATCCTCACAGGGAGTCTGCCTCCCGCCGGTGTGCCCGTGCGATTTCTGCTGCGGCATCCGGGGCCGAGATGCCGACGAGCCCCCGCCCTGTGGAGGACGGGGGCTCGCCTACGACAGCTCTTGTACAGCGGTCACGTTCTTGTACGTCAGCTGTTCTTGTACGTCAGCTGCTGCCGACGAACAACACCATCAGCAGCCACACCACCGGAGCCGTCGGGAGCAGGGAGTCCAGCCGGTCCATGATGCCGCCATGGCCCGGCAGGAGCGTGCCCATGTCCTTGATGCCCAGGTCCCGCTTGATCATGGACTCGCCGAGGTCGCCGAGCGTGGCGCTGGCCGCGACCGCGAGACCCAGCAGCAGGCCCTGCCACCAGGTGCCGTCGTCGATCAGGAACTGCATGCACAGCGCGCCCGCGACCATGGCGAACAGCACCGCGCCGACCAGACCCTCGCGGGTCTTGCCGGGGCTGATGCGCGGGGCGAGCTTGTGGGTGCCGAAGCGCCAGCCGACCGCGTAGGCGCCGGTGTCGCTGACCACCGTGAGGAGCAGGAAGGTCATGACCCGGAAGGCGCCGTCGTCGGCGGTGAGCATCATCGCGACGAACGTCGCCAGGAACGGGACGTAGAACGCCGCGAAGAGGCCCGCCGTGACGTCCTTGAGATAGCCCTCCGGCGGTTCGGTCATCCGCCAGACCAGGACCGCCAGCCCGGTGAAGGCCAGCGCGACCCAGGCGCCCTCGGCTCCACGGGCGTAGCCGGAGACCACCATCGCCGCGCCGCCCAGCGCCAGCGGGACGAGCGGCGCCTTGATGCCCTTGCGCTCCTGGAGCCTGCTGGTGAGCTCCCACAGGCCCACCACCACCGCGACCGCCACCACGCCGACGAAGACGGCCTTGACGACGAACAGGGACGCCACGATCACGACGCCCAGTCCGACGCCGACCCCTATGGCCGCACCCAGGTCGCGACCCGCGCTCTTCTTCTGCGGCGTGGGCGCCGGCTGTGGGGCGTCGGGCATGGGCTCCGGATTCTGCGGCGCCGCCGCGTGAGGCAGAGGCTGCGCCGACGAGGTGTCGTTGCGGCACGTCCCGTCGCGGGACGTGCCGTCGCGGAACGTCCCGTCTCGGAACAAGGGGCCGCTCAGCCGAGCGGCCCCCCGGTCGTCGTCCTGGTCTCCGCCGTACTCGGGTATGTCGTCGGACACGATGGGCATGGGGCGAGTCTGCTGCGCGTCATGCGCATCGTACGCGGGACCCGCCGGGGCGGCTCCCTGGACATGCCCCTGACCGTAGCCATGGGCATAGCCGTGGTCGTAGCCCTGACCGGGACCTTGTCCATGGCCCTGGACATGGCCCTGGACATGGCTCTGGCCGTACCCCTGACCGGGCACGTACCCGTGGCCGGGGACCTGGCCCTGGCCCTGGTCGTGCCCGTGGCCCTGGTCGTATCCCTGACCGGTGTCGTACCCCTGACCGGTGCCCTCATCGGTCGGCCCCCAGTACCCGGCCGGTGCACCAACCTGCCCGGCCTGCGGTCCCGCCTGCGGCCCGGCGTGTGGCGGCGCTCCCCAGGATGAGTCGTTCATCAGACTTCGAGAAGCTCCGCTTCCTTGTGCTTGAGGAGCTCGTCCACCTGCGCGACGTACTTCGCGGTGAGGTCGTCGAGCTCCTTCTCGGCGCGACGGCCCTCGTCCTCGCCGACCTCGCCGTCCTTGATCAGCTTGTCGATCGCGTCCTTGGCCTTGCGGCGGACGGAACGGATGGAGACCCGGGAGTCCTCCGCCTTGCCCTTGGCGACCTTGATGTAGTCGCGGCGGCGCTCCTCGGTGAGCTCGGGGAACACCACACGGATGATGTTGCCGTCGTTGCTCGGGTTGACGCCCAGGTCCGAGTCGCGGATGGCCTGCTCGATGTTGCGCAGGGCCGTCTTGTCGAACGGGGTCACGACCGCCATGCGCGGTTCCGGCACGGAGAACGAGGCCAGCTGGTTGATCGGCGTCGGCGCACCGTAGTAGTCGGCCACGATCTTGTTGAACATCGCCGGGTGCGCACGGCCGGTGCGGATCGCGGCGAAGTCCTCCTTGGCGACCACGACGGCCTTCTCCATCTTCTCCTCGGCCTCGAGGAGGGTCTCTTCGATCACCACTTGCTCCTGCGTGTCTTGAGTAAGGCCCGGCTGCGGTTCCGTTGGCGGGGCGGCGGCCGGCTGCGTCGCGTCTTCTTTCCTGAACGGTTCCCGACCGGCAGGACATTGTCCATCCCCCGGTCAGGGTGCGTCAGGCGTTGTCGGTCAGGCCCGGCTGCCCTGGTCACCCACCAGCGTGCCGATCTTCTCACCCTTGACGGCGCGCGCGATATTGCCCTCCGCCAGCAGCTCGAACACGAGGATCGGCAGCTTGTTGTCGCGGCAGAGGGTGATCGCGGTGGCGTCGGCGACCTTGAGCTCGCGGGTGATGACCTCGCCGTAGCCGAGGGAGTCGAACTTGACGGCGTCGGGGTTGGTCTTGGGGTCGGAGTCGTAGACCCCGTCCACACCGTTCTTGCCCATGAGCAGCGCCTCGGCGTCGATCTCCAGGGCGCGCTGGGCGGCGGTGGTGTCGGTGGAGAAGTACGGCATGCCCATACCGGCGCCGAAGATGACCACGCGGCCCTTCTCCAGGTGGCGCACGGCGCGCAGCGGGATGTACGGCTCGGCGACCTGCCCCATGGTGATCGCGGTCTGCACCCGGCTGTCGATGCCCTCCTTCTCCAGGAAGTCCTGGAGGGCGAGGCAGTTCATCACGGTGCCGAGCATGCCCATGTAGTCGGACCGGGCCCGGTCCATGCCGCGCTGCTGGAGCTCGGCGCCGCGGAAGAAGTTGCCGCCACCGATGACGACGGCGACCTGCGCGCCGTCCCGCACGACGGCCGCGATCTCGCGGGCGATCTTGTGTACCACGTCGGGGTCCACGCCCAGGCCGCCGCCACCGGAGAAGGCCTCTCCGGACAGCTTCAGCAGAAACCGGCCGTGTACTTTGCCGTCGTCGCTCTTCTGGGCTTTGGTGGTCATGGAGATCCCGCCTCTTTCACGTGGTGCACATACGAAGAAGGCCATTGCCGGTGGGGTCGCTTTTCGCTGCCCATGCGCGGCAATGGCCTCCTCGTCAGATCTGCCGCCGTCCGTCACGCCCTGGGTGTGGCGGTGCGTACGGACGACTGCTGTCGGCCGACCCTATCGGGATTTCCCCGCGGGTCGCGCGTCGATCGCGGTACGGACTCAGATGCCGACCTTGATGCGCGCGAAGCGCTTCAGGGTGACACCGGCCTCGTCCAGGACCTTCTGGACCGACTTCTTGTTGTCGATGGCGTACGGCTGGCCGAGCAGCGTGGCGTCCTTGAAGAAGCCGTTGAGACGACCCTCGACGATCTTGGCGATCGCGGCCTCGGGCTTGCCCTCGGCGCGGGTGGTCTCCTCGGCGACACGGCGCTCGGACTCGACGACGTCGGTCGGCACGTCCTCCTTGGCGAGGTACTTCGGCGCGAAGGCGGCGATGTGCTGGGCGACGCCCTTGGCGACCTCGGCGTTCGGCTTGTCCAGCTCGACGAGGACACCGATCTGCGGGGGCAGGTCGGGCATCGTGCGGTGCATGTACGCGGTCACGAAGCCGTCGGAGAACTGCGCGAAGCGGTCCAGGACGATCTTCTCGCCGAGGTTGGCGTTGGCCTCGTCCACGAACGCCTGGACGGTCTTGCCGGGCTCGATCTCGGAGGCGAGCAGGGCCTCCAGGTCGGCCGGGGAGGTCTTGGCGACGTGCTCGGCGATGGTGTTGGCGACGGCCTGGAACTTGTCACCCTTGGCGACGAAGTCCGTCTCGCACTTCAGCTCGACGATGACGCCGGAGGAGTTGTCGTCGGCGATGATCGAGACCACGGCGCCGTTCTCGGCGGAGCGGCCCTCGCGCTTGGCGACGCCCTTCTGGCCCTTGATGCGGAGCGCCTCGACAGCCTTGTCGACATCGCCCTCGGCCTCGTCCAGGGCCTTCTTGCAGTCCATCATGCCGGCGCCGGTGAGCTCGCGGAGCTTCTTGACGTCAGCGGCGGTGTAGTTCGCCATGAGTCGTAAGTCTTTCTCGAAGTCGGGAGATCTGCCCGATCCACGATCTACACGTAGATGTAGAGCGTGAATCTATGGGTGAACGGCGGGGGCGTTCGGGATGTCGCCGCCCCCGCCGTCAACGCTGACGGGTCAGGCCTGCTCGGCGTCCGCGGCCGGAGCCTCGGCAGCGGCCTCCGCCGGGGCCTCGACAGCGGCCTCCGCCGGGGCCTCGGCAGCGGCCTCGGCGGCCGGAACCTCGGCCTGCTCGGCGTCGGCGACCTTCTCAGTCTCGGCAGAGGTCTGGACCTCGGCCTCGTCCGCCTTCTTCTCGCCCTCGAGCAGGTCGCGCTCCCACTCGGCCAGCGGCTCGCCCGCGGCCTTCTCGCCCTTGTCGCCGGTGGCGACACGGGAACGGGAGATGAGACCCTCGGCGACCGCGTCGGCGATCACGCGGGTGAGCAGGGTGACGGAGCGGATCGCGTCGTCGTTGCCCGGGATCTTGTAGTCGACCTCGTCGGGGTCGCAGTTGGTGTCGAGGATCGCGACGACCGGAATGTTGAGCTTCCGGGCCTCACCAACGGCGATGTGCTCCTTCTTGGTGTCCACGATCCAGACGGCGCTGGGCACCTTCTGCATCTCGCGGATACCGCCGAGGGTCTTCTCCAGCTTGGCCTTCTCGCGCGAGAGCACGAGAAGCTCCTTCTTGGTCAGACCGGACGCGGCGACGTCCTCGAAGTCGATCTGCTCGAGCTCCTTGAGGCGCTGCAGACGCTTGTAGACGGTCGAGAAGTTGGTGAGCATGCCGCCCAGCCAGCGCTGGTTGACGAAGGGCATGCCGACGCGGGTGGCCTGCTCGGCGATGGCCTCCTGCGCCTGCTTCTTCGTGCCGACGAACATGACCGTGCCGCCGTGGGCGACGGTCTCCTTGACGAACTCGTAGGCGCGGTCGATGTACGACAGCGACTGGAGCAGGTCGATGATGTAGATGCCGTTGCGCTCGGTGAAGATGAAGCGCTTCATCTTCGGGTTCCAGCGACGGGTCTGGTGACCGAAGTGGACGCCGCTCTCCAGCAGCTCCCGCATCGTGACGACGGCCATGGCCATCTCCTTGAATTTCTCGGTTGTGCCGCGGGTACCGGACGGCTCCCGCGCCTGACGCCCGGGTGCGCTGTGCCGCAAAGGACCGAGAAGCGCTGACTCAGACCGTGTTACCGGCCTGATGTCGGGGCGTGCGAAGTCGACCCGGTGACCCGGATCGCCAAGGGAAGTGTACGGGACCCGCGGGGTACCGGGTGACGCCACGGTCCACAACCAGGGAGTAATCCACAGGTACCGGCCATGATCGGCGTGGGTGGGGGACGGTTCCGTCATGCGACGAGCGATGCGGTGGGTGTGGGCGGCGACGGTGTTGCCGCTGGTCCTGGCGGTGACGGCGGCATGGGCGGACGATCCTCCGTCGCCACCGGTACCGTCGATCGGCCGCGCCTGGCCGGTGGGGGTACGGCCGGCGGTGCTGCGCGGCTGGGAACCGCCGGCGACGGTGTACGGCCCCGGGCACCGGGGAGTCGACGTGGCCGCGTCCGCGGGCGAGCCGGTGCGGGCGGTGGCGGCGGGCCGGGTCTCCTACGCGGGCCGGGTGGCGGGGCGGGGCGTGGTGTCCGTGGCACTGGCGGGCACGGATCTCCGTACGACGTACGAGCCGGTGACGGCGACGGTGCGGAAGGGGGACGAGGTGGCGGCGGGGGAGGTGGTGGGGACGGTGGAGCCGGGGGGCGCGCATTGCGGTGGGCGGGCGTGTGTGCACTGGGGGCTGCTGCGAGGGGACGTGTATGTGAACCCGTTGCTGCTGTTGCCGCCATGGTTGCTGCACGGGGGTCCGTCGAGACTGCTGCCGGTGCTGGGGGTGCCGCTGCCGGAGGGGTGATTGCCGACGGTTGCGCGGCTGCGGGCCGGTGGGGGCTGGTCGCGCAGTTCCTCCCCCCGCCTTCGGCCGGGGGTACCCCCGGCGCGCCTTACAGGGCGCTGCAGTCGCGCCGCTTACATAGCTGCGGGCATGCGTGCCGCCTGGGGCGGCACGGGTGGGCGCAGCGGCACCCTGCCGGCGCCGGCAAGTGAAACCCCCCGCTCGCCTCAGCCCTGCACACCCCGCAGGGCCATGGCCACGGCCGCGTCCGTGATCACCGTCGGGTCCTCCGCCGCGCCCAGTTCGATGCGGCGCACGGCCGCGTCCACGACGCCCTGTACCAGCATCGCCGCCAGCCGGGGCTGCGCATGCCCCAGTTCCCCGAGCGCTTCCATGATCATCGCGACCAGCCCGCCGTGCGCGGCCCGGATCTTCTCCCGGGCCCCCGGGTCCAGCTCGCTCGCCGAGATCGCGACCACCGCCCGGTGCCGCCGGTCCCCGACCAGGGACAGCTGCCGGCGCACATACGCCTCGACCTTGCCCTCGGCGGAAGCCGCCCGCTCCATCGCCGCCTCGACCTCCGCCGCCCACACGGGGAAGTCGACCTCGCACAGTTCCTCGACCACCGCGGCCCGGGAGCGGAAGTACTCGTAGACGGACGACCTGGCCAGCCCCGTCCGCTCGGCGAGCGCCGGGAACGTCAGCGCCTCCGTCCCGCCCTCGGACAGCAGGGACCGCGCCGCGTCCAGCAGGGCGGCTCGCTGCATCGACCGGTGCTCGGCCACGGAGGCCGCTCGAATCCTTGGCACTCGTCCACTCTACGGACGTGCCGCGCCCGACGGGAGACAGCGCGACCGGGACGCGGCCCACTGCGGCCGGCCCCGGGTCCTCAGCGGCCGAAACTCGCCAGCTTCGCCCGCAGCTGCAGCACGGACTTGGTATGGATCTGACTGACCCGGCTCTCGGTGACACCGAGTACGTTCCCGATCTCGGCGAGGGTGAGTCCCTCGTAGTAGTAGAGGGTCACCACGGTCTTCTCCCGATCGGGCAGCGTGTTGATGGCCCGCGCGAGGAACCGCCGCAGCTCGCGGTCCTCGGCCACCTCCACGGGGTTGTCCGCGGCGGTGTCCTCCAGCGTGTCCATGACGCTGAGGCCGTCCCCGCCCTCGCCCCCGACATGCAGCAGCTCCTCCAGCGCCACCACGTTGGCCAGCGACAACTGGCTGAACACGGCGTGGAGTTCATCGACCTCAATACCCAGTTCGGTGGCCACCTCGCCCTCGGAGGGCGTCCGTCGCAGCCGCGCCTCCAGCGTGGCGTACGCCCGCTCCACGTTGCGCGCCTTCTGCCGCACGGAGCGCGGGATCCAGTCCAGCGCCCGCAGCTCGTCGATCATCGCGCCCCGGATCCGGGTGATCGCGTACGTCTCGAACTTGATCTCCCGGTCGACGTCGAACTTCTCGATCGCGTCGATGAGCCCGAACACCCCGGAGGAGACGAAGTCGGCCTGCTCCACATTGGGCGGAAGGCCGACGCTGACCCGTCCCGCCACGTACTTGACCAGCGGTGAGTAGTGCAGGATCAGCTGTTCCCGCAGCCGGTCGTCCCCCGTCGCCTTGTACGACCGCCACAGCTCGTCGAGCGTCGAGGGAGCGGGCGGCCGCACGCTGCCACCGTCGCGGGCGGCTTGGGGGATCGCCGCCCGGTCGGACCCGGAGGTGTGCTGGGGCATTCGTCGCCTTGTGCCGTTCTGCCGTGAAGTGCCAGGAAGTGCCGCGATGTGCCGTGGAGCGAGGTGAGCGGGGTGGAGTGGGGTGAGGAGTGGGCGAAGGGAGCCGGATGGGCGAGGTGTCGGTCTGATGTCGGTTGGCGTGGTCTGCGTCGGACCTTTGTGAGCGTAGCGTGACTACGGAGTCGCGGTGCGCGAACAACGAGGCTCCACCCCTGCGCGAACCCCCTGTACGGCGCGTCCGACCGCGCTCGGCGCGTCGCTCTGCGTGACTGGAGGGAGGTGTCAACTCCGGGAATTCCCAAGGGCGTCGGGGGTTCCCCCGGACGGCCGAACACGCTCGGTCAGCACCGACTCCGACCGTCCCGGACCGAGATCATCGCCTGGCGTGTCAACTTCCAGCCGTCGCCGTGTCGTTCGACGTAACCAAGTGCTCGGAGTTCGTACAGTCTGGCGACGACCTCGTCCTCGGACGTCAGCGCGCCGCGCGCCACCTCCTCGGGCGAGGCCGGCCGGTTCCCGGGCAGGGCGGCCAGGACCCGCCGGGCGGCGGGCTCCAGCAGGTCCCGCGGGAGGACGGGGCCGCGTCTGGCCGGGGCCAGCTCGCCCATGTCTCCCACGAGCTCGACGACTTCCGCGGCATCGGTGACCAGGACGGCCTCTCCGCGCAGCAGCTCGTGCACTCCGGTCGAGAGGCCGCTGGTGGCGGGGCCGGGGATGCCCATGGTGTACCGGCCGAGCCGCTGTGCCGCCCGTGCGGTGACCAGGGAGCCGCTGCGGAGGGCGGCCTCCACGACCACGGTGCCCCTGGTGAGCGCCGCGATGACGCGGTTGCGGAGCACGAATCTGCTCGGCGTCGGATGCTCGCCGGGCGGCAACTCCCCCACCACCAGGCCCTGTTCGGCGATCCTGTTGATCAACTCGGTGTGCCCGCGCGGGTAGGGCCGGTCGACCCCGCAGGCCAGCACGGCGACGGTGGCGCCGCCGGCGCCGAGCGCTCCGCGGTGGGCGGCGCCGTCGATGCCGTAGGTTATCTCGCATGTTTTGCCTGTTGGTGACCTTCCGATCTGGGAGAGATCTGCTCAGGTCAGGGCGGCCCTGAGTGAGGAAGAGCGAGCAACAGGCAGTTGGTCTGCTGATTGTCGGTCTCATAAGGACCTTTGTGTCATCTGTTGTGGCGTTCATGCGGCCCGAGGGTGGCCTGTGCCCGGGGCAGGGGGATCACGTGAGCGTCCGGCTCGCGGCCGGTGAGGGCAGCGTTCTCCAGAGCCAGGAGGTTGACCGCAGCGGCATAGACACGCAGTCGCTCTTCTAGGTCAGCAGTGTGTTGGCGGAGTTCGTCGTACTTCTTCTTGAGCGCTTCGTGCTCGCTGAGCTTCTTGCTGAAGGCCTCGGGGGTGCTGTCCTGGGCTTTCGCTCGGGCTTGGAAGAGTTCTTTGAGGTCGAGGTGCTGGTGGGTGAGGTGCCAGCGTTTGACGTCGGCTTCGATCGCGAGCTGGGAGACGCTGAGGCGGCCAGTGGAGCGCAAGGGGGTGCCGGCGAGGAGCCGGTCCATCGCGGCAAGGATCGCGTCGCGGACCGGGTCGGCATCGCCGGGTCGGGTAATGGTCACCGGTCGATCTCCTCCGTCTCGTGTGCGGTGATGATGCGCCGCAGTCGCTCCAGCTCGTGTAGTTCGCGTTCGTGCCGGATGGGTGGGGCCAGCGGGTCGTCTGTGATGTCGACGAGTTCGCGGTAGTCCTGGCGAACCTCCTGCATGTCGCGGTCAGTGCGGGCGATGCAGCGGCACTGGGGTCGGCAGTCGTTGAGGTCCGGGGTGACGAGCGGGTCGTCGATGGTTCCGCGGAGGCGGCAGGCGGCCTGGGCGGGATCGAGGACGCAGGTCATGCCCTTGCCGTGGTGGATCTGAAGGAGTGGATTGCCCAGCAGATCCAGGGCTTGGCGGTCACTGGTGAGGACGTGCCCGGCGAACTGCCGGGTGGCTGCGTGGATGCGGTGGCGGTAGGCGTCGGAGGCGGGGCCGCTGACGTGTTCGCCTTCGTCGAGGGCCTGGGCGTCCTCGGAGAGGATCTCGATGCGGTAGAGCCAGTCTTCGAATGCGTACTCGTCCGGGAATCCGGATTCGTAGGAGCCCGCATAGCCCTGGAGGAGACGGGTGTGGACGTGCCCGTACTGAATCGAGGCGGCCACCAGTCCGCGTGGCCGCCGCCTGATGAACCAGGCCAGTGTCCTTCGGAAGCGTGAGGCTGTGAGGCGCCGCTGGTTGCCCTCGGGGGGAATGTGGTCGGTGCGGCCCTGCCGTCGGCACTCGTCGTTGACCCAGGTGACGAACGCGGCAAGGTCAAGGGCGATGGACGAGTCGGTGCGAGCACTGCCATGACGCTTTGTGGAGCTGGAGCGGCGATGGTGGGGCTCGATCTTGCTGGGGAACAGCAGCGGGTGTGGGTGGAGCTTTTCGAGCACGTTGACGGCCTGGGCCACGATCTTGACGATGACCCAGGGATCACGTCGGAGGGCGCCTGCGGGCAGTTTGTTGCCGTCCGAGTCGACGGCGTTCTTGAAGTAGAGGCCACGCATCAACCACAGGTCGCCTTCCTTGTCGTATTCGACGCAGCCGCGGTGCAGATTCAGCACTTCTCCCGGGCGGGCGCCGCTCAGGTAGGCGACGGCGATGAAGCAGGCCGTGCTCAGCAACCGCGCGAGCTTCGGAGCCTCAAGGTAGGTGATGCGGGTCTGCCGCCAGGGCCGACCGTCGAGACGGCCGGTGATGGGCGGGTCAAGGTAGGCGCCGTCAGCGACGGGTATGCCCGAATCGATCGCCATCCGGCCGCTTGGGCCCTTCCCGATGGAGTCCGCGCAGGAAAGGATCCTGGCGACGTGCCGCCAGTCGATCACCAGGGTGCCGTCGTCCGCGACTCTTCCCGGCAGCATCCCGCCGTGCTCACGGAGCTGGTCCAGGTATGCAGACATCCGGCTGAGAAGCTCGCCCTGCGGCGACCGTTCGACCTTCTCTTTGAGCCGCCGGTGCTCGATGTCCTGACCGTGCAGTTCGAGGTATTCGGCGTGTGCGGCCAGGATGTCCGGAGCGAAATCCTCGATGAACCGAACCGCCCAGATCAGCAGGTGCTGCATGGTCAGTTCACCGATGCGGGGGGTTCGGTTCTCCCGTTCCGCGCGCATCCGCCCGAAGAGCTCGCGGGAGTCCGCTCCGCCCCATGGCGGGGTGGCTGGCATCCGCATGCGCGCGGGAAGAACTCCGCGAGTTGACCACAGACGCCGTACTTCGGCCACCCGCCTGTATTTGCGATCTATGCCGATCGTCGCCTCGTCCACCGCGATCAGGTAGGCATCCAGCAGCTGCGGCGTGATCTGATCGAAGGACGTCACGTCGTGGCGACGCAGCCAGACCAGAAAGGCCTTGAAAGGGCTGAAGGCCGACAGGATGGTGGCGATGGCGGGCCGGCCGCCGTTCGCGCGCCGCATGATCCCGGGGCTGGAGTGGTTCAGCAACTGCCAGAAGTAGTGCTTCGTGTCCTGCCGAAACGCCGCAGGAATTCGAGCGAAGTTCAGGCTTTCGCTGCTGACGTGCTCCTCGAAGACGGCAGGATCGACGTCCCAGCGGTCGTCTGCGAAGCGTGACAGGCGACCCAGATCAGTCTCGGCCCTCAAGTCCCTGTTCAGCAGCACCAGTGCGTCGGGGCCAGGCCACTCGGTGCCCTCGGGGACCACGTCCGCATCGACGGGCAGCGGGGACGTAGCGATCATCGGATATCGAGCTCTCTGCTGAGGAACCGTGCCACCAGGTCACGGTCGGTGTCGGTGACGTCTGCCCGGGCGTCTTCGAGGTCCGCTTCGTCGTGCCGGGACAGCAGGTCGGCAAGCTGGGTGTGCGGCAGCGCGAACCTCTGAGTCCACTCCAGTGGGGTCATCTCGGCCCGCCGGTCGGCCAGCCGGTCGTGGACCAGCACCTGGATGGGCAGGTGGCGGGGCAGCGCGCGGGCGCAAGGGCAGCCCAGGCAGATCATGAACGAGGCCCGGCAGGGCTCGCCGGCCGGAGCGTGAGGGCCGCCGCGGTGATCGACGCAGGCGTTCATCACGGTGTCCAGCTGACCTGCGATCATCTGTTTGAGGGTCGTCGCGTCGATGCCGTACTCGGCCGCGACTGTCTCCGCGTCGGCCTCCGCCCGTTCCAGGTCGGCCCGAGTGAGGACAGCCATCACGCCACGGGCTCTGGCCTTGTCGACCTCCCCGGCCAGCGCTGCGGCGACGACCTTGCGGTATTCGGTGAGATTGCCGCGGTTGCGGGCCAAGTAGTCGGTGGCCAGCGTCTTCTCAGTGTGGGCAACTGGCTTCTGGTGGAGTTCGAGGTAGGTGAGCCGCAGCAGTTCCAGCGTGACGTTCAGCTGAACCGGTTTGCCGTCCTTGTCGACCTTGTCCGTGGCCAGGTCGTGTCTGGCGGCCCAGCGCTGGACCCAGCTGTCCGGGTCCTGCAGCCTCAGTCCCCGGCCTGCCCCGTGGCCGCCGGCACTGCTCCAGCCGATCAGCAGTCGGTCGGTGCCCGCGATTTCCCGTGACCGGGAGGCCAACTCGTGCAGCAAGACGTAGAGGCCGAAGGGCGTGTGCAGTTCGTCGCGCGCGGAGAGCTGCTCAGGATCGGAGGGGATGCTGATCCAGTCCGGCAGGTCGCTCAGCGCGAGATTCATGTGGGCCCGTCTGCCGCGGCGGGGCTTCTTGGTCTCCAGGATCGCGGTCGGTGTCCGGCCGGTGTGGCCGTCGGCCCGGTGGTGGACGGCCGTGGTCTTGAGAATCACGCTCTTGTTCTCGCCCGTCATCGCGGTCAGCAGGATGATCCCGGCGGTGACCTCCATGCCGGACAGATGGACCTGGCAGACGATGTTGTCCACCGAACCGCGTTGGGAGACCCAGGCCCTCGCGATGTCCCGGCCTGCGTGGGCGCCGGTGGTGCAGTGCTTGCGGGGAACGTCTCCGAATCGATCGACCCAGTCCAAAAGCTCCAGGCGGCGGTCCTGGTCGGGCAGTTCGCCTTGCCGGAAGCGGTGCAGGATCTCGCGGTTCTTGCGGATCCTGGAGGCCGCAGCGCGAAGGTCGGTGCGGGCGGCGTCGGCGATGCGTTTGAGATCCTTCTGGCTGTAGCTCTCCTTCGGCTTGTTGCCCCTCTGCCGCCTGGGGTGGCTCTCGTTCAGCTTCGCGATCACGGCCTCGTCGAGGCCCTCGGCGTGCTTGAGCAGCAGCTTGAGCCCGGCAAGTTCTTCTGCGGCTCGTCTGGTCTTGTCCTTGCGAGCGTCGAGGAATCCCTCCAGGTGCTCGGGAACGAGGTGGGCCATCTGCCTCGGCGGCCATGCCAGCCCGGCCAGATAGCGGCTGAAGAGCACTGCCGCCCGGTGGGCCACGTTCGTCGATTCCAGGGACGTCAGGCCGGCCCCGGGGGCTGTGCGCCGGGCGAACGCCTCTGCCAGGCCCTGCCGGAGTTCCGGGGCCACCTGGAGCACGTCGAAGTGATAGTCCCGCGAAGCGCTGCCGTCCTCGGCGAAGCACCGGACGACCAGACCGTCCATCAGCCCGTGGGCGGTCTTCCCTCCTTTCGCGGGCAGGCTCGCCCGCCGGCCGCGGGGGCTCACCGGGTCACCGCCAGCGGATCCGTGCGGACTCGGGGGTGTCGCGCGAAGGCGTCGGCCATGAAGCGGGCCACCGGGAAGCCTTCCGCGTGAGCCAACAGCACCTCGACCTGGAGATTCCTGAAGGGCCCCAGGTAGACCTCCTTCGTCGTCTCAACCCTCAGATGACCGAGCATGGTCTGCACCAGATGCCAGTGGTCGCCGAACTGATCACGGAAGTCCCGGGTCTCGTCCTCCGTCAGGTGGCCCAGTTGCTGCTTCCAGAGAAGCTTGCCGACGGAGTACCACTTCAGGGCGAAGGAATGGCGGTGCATGTGGGCGGTGCAGGAGAAGTTCTCCAGACCAAGATCCTCAATGCGCGTATTGGCCGCCTCGAAGGTGTGGTGCCAGCCATGCTCGTCGCGCGGCAGTCCGTCCTCGTTCAACCACAGCGACAGCGGCTCCAAGCCCTGCCGCGTCTCGATGAACAACCGCTTCCTGACCTGCGGCGAGACGTCATTCCAGGCGTTCCTGACCATGCCGCCCGACTCATCCGGGATCTCCACTCCGCCTCCCCGCCGGGGCAGCTGGGCCACCCGCATCCCGCGGAGCGTCTCGTAGAGACCCGACTCCTGGGCCCGCCGAACCGCGCGGGCGCGAGCGCCTTCGCGGTAGGCGTTCACCCCGGCCGCCACCGTCCTGGGCATCCAGTAGGTGTAGCCGTTTCCGCCTTTGGCGCACTCGTCGGCCAGTGAGCAGGTGAAGTAGCCCCGGCCCGGGGCCATGCGGGGCAGCTCGGGCAGGACCACGCTCCCCCACGAGGTGAGCCGCAGGCCGGTGCCGTAGAGGCCGTCCACGAACGCGCCGTCGCGCTGGTCGTTGCGGCCCCGCCAGCGACGGTCCCGACGGCCGTCCAGGCCGCGGCCCCGTAGCCCCAGGTCACGCCAGCGACGGATGGCTGCGGGGTCGAGCCACTTCACGTTCTCCTGCCGCCGGCCGCGCTCGTACTCCAACTCGTCGAAGGGGTCGGCGACCTGGTAGCGCCTGCCCACCCACTTGTAGAACTTCTTGCAGCCCGCCACGTCCTTGGCGAACGAGGACTTCTGCACCCGCTGATCGTTCCCCGGGTCGGTCAGCCGCCAGAACTGGAACTCCGCCGCGTCGTCTTCAGTCGCCTCCCACCAGCCCCGGCCCAGCACCAGCAGGAAGTTCAGCCACAGGGCCAGGGAGTACGCGTAGTCCCGGTTCGTCAGGTCCGTCAGATTCCGCATCGTGGGGGACGCGAAGAACGCGTTCACCCTGAGATCAGGAAGCCCGTCGGGGCCGAGGAGGAACCGCTGTCCGTGACGTCCGCCGAGCCTCTCGATCCACGTACGCAGATCAGGCGCGTACGTGGATAAGCCCTCAGGAAGGCTCAGTGCAGGACGTTCCAGGTCGTACCGATACACATGCCAGCCAACGGGGTTGGCGGCCACACCGCTCTCTTCAGGTAAAAGCACACGCCTACTACAACAGCTTTCACGCTATAGAACGTAGGCGCCGCCGGACACCACCACCCAGCCGCGTTCGGCGAGCCCGGCGGCGAGGGTGGCCGCCATGTGCGCCCCGTACTCCGTACAGGCCCGGGCCCCGACGACGGCGACGGCCCTGAGCGCCCACATCCGCAGACTGGGCCGCCCCCGCACCCACAGACCGAGGGGGCGGGCATCGCCGAGGTCGTCGAGCTGGGCGGGCCACTCGACGGTGCCGGGAACGACGAACCGGGCCCCGGCCTCCCGCGCGATCGCGAGGTCCCGCTCGGGGTCGGCCTGCCGGGCCCTGGCCCGGAGGCCGGCCCAGCGGGTCTGGCTGACCCCGGGCAGCGTGGCCGTGCCGCCCTCGCTCAGCCGCCGTACCACCTCCGCGGTCCCGTGCTCCCTCAGCCACCGCCCGCCCGTCTCGTCGCCGGGTTCGATGACCCTGGTGAGGAAGATCCGGGCGAGCAGGTCGCCGTCGCTCATGTCCGCACCCCTTCCAGGACGGCGCCGCGCCGGACGCCGGTGCGCAGCTCCAGGGCCAGGTTGACGTCGTTGGCGGTGGGCCGGTCGTGGCCCGCCAGGTCGGCGAGGGTCCAGGCGACCCGGAGCACCCGGTCGAGGCCACGGGCGGTGAGCAGCCCCCTGTCCAGATCCAGCTCGGCCTTGGCGAGCGCGCCGGGCCGGACGTGCCAGCGGGTGCGCAGTTCATGACCGGGCACTTCGCTGTTGGTGCGCCAGGGCAGCCCCTCGTAGCGGCGGGCGGTCCGCTCCCGGGCCGTGCGCACCCGGTCGGCCACGGCGGCGGAGGATTCGGCGCCGGTGTGGAGCCGCAGCAGTTCCTCCCTGGCGACCGGTTCGACGGCCACCCTGAGGTCCACGCGGTCCATCAGGGGGCCGGAGAGCCGGGCTCGGTACCGCTTGATCGAGGAGGGCCGGCACTCGCAGACGTCACCGGGGGTGCCGTGCCGGCCGCAGGGGCAGGGGTTGGCGGCCAGGACCATGAGGAACTTCGCGGGCATCCGCAGTATCCCGGCGGCCCGGGCGACCACGACGTGCCCCGACTCCAGGGGCTGGCGCAGGGCGTCCAGGACGCTGCCGTGGAACTCGGCGGCCTCGTCCAGGAAGAGCACGCCGTGGTGGGACAGCGACACCGCTCCGGGGCGTGGCAGGCCGGTTCCGCCGCCGACCAGGGATGCCATGGTGGCCGAGTGATGCGGGGCGCAGTAGGGCGGCCTGTCGACCAGGGGATGGCCGGGCGGCAGCATCCCGGCGACCGAGTGGACGGCGGTGACCTCCAGGGACTCCTGCCGGCTCAGTTCGGGCAGCAGCCCCGGCAGCCGTTCGGCCAGCATGGTCTTGCCGGCGCCGGGCGGACCCTTGAAGAAGACGTGATGCCGTCCGGCCGCCGCCACCTCCAGAGCGGCTCGGGCCACCTGTTGTCCCGCGACGTCGGCCAGGTCGGGTGCGTGCTCGCCGGTGACCATGCCGGTGCCGAGGCCCATGCCGGGCAGGGCCAGCCCCGCGATGAAGGGGTCCGGGCGGATCTCGCCGGGCACGGGTTCCTCGTCGGGGACCGGTTCGTCGGTGAGGACCGCGATCAGCTGGCGCAGGCTCCGGACGCCCAGCACCGACACCCCCGGCACGAGGGAGGCCTCCGGCACCGCGCTCTCCGGTACGACCACCTGCTCGTATCCGGCGTCGGCGGCTGCCAGCACCGCCGGCAGGATGCCCCGCACCGGCCGCACCCGCCCGTCCAGGCCCAGCTCGCCGATCATCACGATCTCGGCGAGCACCCGGGGGTCGATGCGCTCGGCCGCCCCGAGGACGGCCGCGGCGACAGCGAGGTCGAAGCCGCTGCCGCTCTTCGGCACCGACGCCGGGCTGAGCCCCACCGTGAGCTTCTTCGGCGGCCAGGCCGCCCCTGAGTTCACCACCGCCGCACGGACCCGGTCCTTGCTCTCCGTCAGGCTCTTGTCCGGCAGCCCGACCAGCGTGAACGCCGCCACCCCTGGCTCCAGGTCGGCCTGGACCTCCACCACCACGCCCTCGACGCCGACCAGCGCCACCGAGCACGTACGCGCGAAGCCCATCTCAGGCCACCCCCCGCGCGTGCTCGACCACGGGTGCCCCGCGCTGCGGCAGGAGCACGCCGATCACGTCGATGCGGACGCCGCCCGGCGGTGCTCCCCCGTGTGCGTGGATCCAGTGTTCGGCGAGGCCCCGCAGGCGCTCCGCCTTCTCGGGGGTCACCCCGGCCATGGGGTGTTCGAAGGGCCCCGCCCTCCGGGTCTTGACCTCGCACACGACCAGGACGTCCCCGTCCCGCGCCACGATGTCGATCTCGCCCGACCTGCCGCAGCGCCAGTTGCGCTCCAGGATGGTCAGACCGGCCTCGGCCAGCCGCCGCGCGGCCAGCGTCTCGCCGTACCTGCCGAGTGCACTGCGTGCCCGATTGGTGTTCATGTCGGCACCACCTCCGGCGCCAACCGTCACGCATGCCCGGCCAATGAGTTGATCTTGGTGGGGTTACTCGGCGGTTGTGGACAACTCCGTCACCCGCACGAGCGACCCTCCCGAGAACCTCAGCCGCCCGGAAGCTCCAGGTCGCTCTTGTTCAGCTCCTCGATGTTCACGTCCTTGAACGTGAGAACGCGGACCTGCTTCACGAATCGAGCCGGTCGGTACATGTCCCAGACCCAGGCATCCGCCATGGACACCTCGAAGAACACCTCACCCTGGACCGAGTGGACCTGCATCTCGTAGTCGTTGGTGAGGTAGAAGCGCCGCTCGGTCTCGATCACGTATTTGAACAGACCGACGACATCGCGGTACTCCCGGTAGAGCTTCAGCTCCATCTCGGTCTCGTACTTTTCGAGGTCCTCGGCGCTCATGGCATGTTCCCCTTCAGCCGTGCGATCCCACCATTGTGCGCCAGTCCCGCGCACCCCTAGACGATTTCCGTGTCGAGGGTGACGGGCCTGACGGGGGGACCTTCGTCGAGCAGCCTACGGAACAACTCGGCGAGTCTGGTCGGATACACCGTCTCATGTGCCCGGGTCAGTTCCTGGCACGTCCACCAACGCGCTCCGGCCACACTGCGCCGCTCCAGCTCGGTCAGGCCCCTGGCCTCGGTGGACGTCTGCGTGGTACGCGCGAGGTAGTACCACTCGTCCTGGTCCCAGCGGCGGCCGGCGAACGGGAAGGAGCACATCCGCCGCCACAGCACCGGGCCGAGCTCGACGTCCGTGATGCCGGTTTCCTCCGCGAGTTCCCGCAGAGCGGCCTGCTCACGGGTCTCGTCGCCCTCCAGTCCGCCGCCGGGGGTGAACCACCAGTCGTCGGCCGGATCGTCCGGTTCATGGCCGTACAGGAGCAGGATGCGGTCGTCGGGGTCGAGCAGGACCACACGGGCCACCTTGCGCGGCCCGCCCTCCGAGGGCGCCTCAGCGGGCACCGACGGGCTCCGCACGGCCGCCGGCGCGGGAGCGGCCCAGCAGCTTGGCGATCGGGCCGTACGCGCCGCCGAGGAGGACCAGCACACCGCCGGCCACGATCATGGCGGTGATGATGCGCAGCGGCCCCGGCTGGGAGAGGGAGCCGAGGGTCTCGAAGCCGGTCGGACGCTTGAGCATGCCGTTCATGGGCCAGATGACGGAGTCCACCCGGGCGATCACGGCGCTGCGCGCGACCGTACCCTTCGCCGCGTCCGTGAGGTGGGCGGTGGAGTCCAGGGAGCCCTGGCGCTCGTCGCCGAGGAGGAAGAGCCGGCCCTTGGGGACGGTGACGGTCGGGAAGCCCTGGAGCTCGGCCTGGGTGCCGGCCGGCAGATACGGTTCGTCGATGTGCTTGCCGTTGACGGTCAGCTTGCCGTTCGTGCAGCAGGCGACCGTGTCCCCGCCGACCGCGACCACGCGCTTGACGACGTCCGCGTTGGTGACCCAGCTCTTGTCGGCGAAGACCACGACGTCACCACGGCGCACCTCGCTGCCGTCGATGCGCTGCCCGAGGACCCGGTCCCCGGCGGCGATCGTCGGTGACATCGAGCTGGTGGGCACGGTGTACGGCCGGTAGACCACCGCCGCCCAGGCGAACCCTCCGAGGAACAGCAGCAGGCCCAGCCCGACGGCCAGCCCCGACAGTATGCCTCCGAGGTCGGTGCCCGACTTCCCGTTGCCACGCTCAGCAGTTCCCACGTCCACTCCCGATCCCGAAGTCCGCGCAGGGCACCATACCGTGGCAGGAAAACGACTGGGGAGGTCTCCCCGGGATCTTCAATCCCGGGGAGACCTCCCCACGGTCACCGGTGTTCGTGCGTCCGGTCAGGCCGCGCCGCAGCTCCAGGAGCTCCAGGTGCCGGCTTCCTTGCTGGAGTACTCGCCCGAGCCCGCCCGCAGGCAGACGCCCGTGCCCTCGGCGTAGCTCTTGTCGACGGTCACCGGGGAGCCGTCGGCCCCGTTGTGGTTCCAGATGACGAAGTCGTAGCCGCCACCGGACTGGTACGGAGCGACGTCCACCTCGACGACCGCGGACCAGCCGTCCGCGCACTCGTCGTACACGGTGAACGTCTCGCCGTAGGACGCGAAGTGCCCGGCGGAGGCGTGCGAACAGCCCGACTTCAGGCTCGGTCCGTACGCGGTGATGTCCGTCCCCGCCAAGGCCGGCGAGTTGGCGAGCCCGACCAGCGCGACCGCGCCGACCATTGCCCCCGCGAGCCGAAACTTCTTCATGTTGCCCCCAAAATTCAACAAAACCTTTGCCGTTCGGACAAGATCGGAGAGTAACAGTGACGATCTTGATTGGCGAACGAATATACGAATGCGATCGAGTCGTGACCGGAGACGCAAAGGGGCCCCATGAGCGGACCTTGCGGTCCGCTCATGGGGCCCCGGGGGCTGGTGTCCGGTTTTGTTCAGCCGCGGTGGGAGTCGGCGGCCGCCGCGGTCCGGGCGAGCCTGCGGCGCCGCAGGACGGCGAGCGGTACGACGCTCGCGAAGGCCACCGTCTGCGGCGCGTAGGGCAGTGCCGCGGCGGCGGACGTCTGCTTGTCGAGCCCGCTCTGGTCGAAGGTGTCGGGAATCGGCAGCGTGCCCCAGCGGTTGATCGGCCAGGCCTTGACGATGGCGCGGCCGACGACATCGCTGACCGGGACCATGCCGTGGTGCTCGTCGGACTGGTTGTAGCGCGAGTCACGGGAGTCCTGGCGGTGATCGCCCATGACCCAGATGTACCCCTTGGGCACCTTCACCGTGAACTGGCCGCCCTGGTCGTCGACGCTGCACGGGGTGTTGCCCTCGTACACATAAGGTTCGGTCAGCGCATGCCCGTTGACCATGAGCGGGCCGCTGCCCTTGCAGGAGATGGTGTCGCCGCCGACGCCGATGACCCGCTTGATGAGGTCCTTCTCCTCGGCGGACGGCATCAGGCCGATCCAGCTGAGGACCTCCTGCACGGCGTTGGGCTGGGGCGTCGGCTCGCCCTTCAGCCAGTCGCTCGGGTCGTGGAAGACGACGACCTCGCCGCGTTGCGGCTTGGACCCGAACCACGGGGTGAGCTTGTCGACCAGGACCCGGTCACCCACCTGGAGGGTGTTCTGCATCGATTCCGACGGAATCGAGAAAGCCTGCACCAGAAACGTCTTGATCAGCAGCGCCAGCACCAGCGCGATACCGATCAGGATCGGCAGCTCCTTCCAGAAGGAGCGGGGCTTCTTCGGTGCGGACGCCACCGAGTCGCCCCCGTCCCCGTCCGTGCCACCGCCGTGGGAGCCCGGACCGTCCACCGGGGTGCCGTCCCCGGCGGGCCCGGCGTCATTCGCGGGGGTGGAACCGCCGCCAGCGGTGGGGACATTCTCCACGGGGCGCCCGCTGTGCTCCTCGCCGTCGTGTCCCGACCGTGCGCCAACCGCTACATCCCCCACGCCAACTCCTCACTCTGCGCCGCCGCCCGCGCCATCCTCGGCGTAGGCCCACCACTCCCATAACGAGCGGGAGTTCCGCAGGGGTCGGGAGTTGGACGTATCCGTTCGGATCGTCGGAGGCAACCCTATGCGACAGCCGGGGAGCCGCGGTCGACCCCGACACAGAGTCAGCAACGCTTGCGAAGGTTTTAGGTTCATCGAGCTTGGTCCAGTGCCCGATGGGCCAGCCGATCATCATGGCCCGGCCCACCACCGAACTCACGGCCACCGTGCCGCCGTACGCGGTGTCCTGGTGGTAGCGCGAGTCGGCGGAGTTTCCCCGGTGGTCGCCCATCACCCACAGCCGGCCCTGCGGGACGGTGATGTCGAACTCCTGGGTGGAGGGAGCGTTCCCGGGATACAGGTAGTCGCCCTCGGTCAGTGCCACACCGTTGACGGTCACCCGGCCCTGCGAGTCACAGCACTTGACGTGGTCGCCGCCGACGCCGATGACCCGCTTGATGAGGTCCTTCTCGTTGGCGGAGGGCAGCAGACCGATGAAGGTGAGGCCTTCCTTGACCTGCTTGACGACGACGGGGTCGTTCGCCTTGGTGGTCTGCTCCCCGTTGAGCCAGCCGCCCGGGTCGTGGAAGACCACGACGTCCCCGCGGTGCGGCTTCCACCCGAACCACGGGGTGAACTTGTCGACCAGGACGCGGTCGCCGATCCGGATCGTCTGCTCCATGGAGCCCGACGGGATCACGAAGGCCTGGACGAGGAACGTCTTCAGCACCAGAGCTATCAGGACGGCCACACCGACCAGCAGCGGTATCTCCCGCATCGCTCCGCGCCGGCGCTTGCGCTTGACCTTGCGCTGCAGCTTGCGCCGCTCCGCGCGGCTACGGCCACTGCCCGGGCTGGAGGTGCGCCGGCCCCCGGTGGGCAGCAGGGTGGCGGCCGCGTCGGTGGCCACACCGCGCGGCTTGCCGCGGTTACCCATGCGCCGCTCCCGCCGCCGGCACGCGCGCATAGACGGCGGGACGAGTGAGGCGGGTCCAGTGTGCGTACGGCCAGACGATCCAGTCGGCCCGTCCGATCACGTCCTTGACGGGGATCATGCCGCCGCCGGGTGAGCCCAGGTGGTCCCGGGAGTCACTGGAGTCGCTGCGATGGTCCCCCAGGACGAAGAGCCTGCCGTCGGGCACGACGACATCGAAGGGCACAACAGAAGGGGTGTCCCCGGGATAGAGGAACGCGGTCTCGTCGACCGACCGGCCGTTCACTTCGATCCTCCCCTTCTTGTCGCAGCAGACCACATGGTCTCCTCCCACACCGACAACGCGTTTGATGTAGTCGGCGTCCCCGAAGTACCCGGTGCCGTCGAACACAACGACATCTCCCCGGCGCGGCTGGGCACCGAACCGGTACACCAACTTATTTACGAGAACCCGGTCTCCGATCCTCAATCCCTGTTCCATGGATCCGCTGGGAATCTGGAATGGCTGGGCCACGAAAGTGTTGAGGACGAGCAAAAACGCCAGGCAGGTGAAGAGGGTCAGGGTGATCCAGCCGCCCGGGAGCCGGTCGGTGATCCGCGACAGCAACGCGAAACGCGACCGGTCCTCCACGGCCTCTGGTTCGGGGCGGGAGGAGCGGTCGCGCTCCGTCGGCTGTGCTTCGGTGTCCATCGGGGCCAGATGTTATCCGGCCTCGATAAGAATCCCGTCGCGCGAGATCAGCGCTCGCGCTTCTCCTTGATCTTCGCAGCCTTACCGCGCAGGTCGCGCAGGTAGTAGAGCTTGGCGCGACGCACGTCACCACGGGTGACGAGCTCGATCTTCTCGACGATCGGGGTGTGCACCGGGAAGGTGCGCTCGACGCCGACGGAGAAGGAGACCTTGCGGACCGTGAAGGTCTCGCGGACACCGCTGCCCTGGCGGCGGATCACAACGCCCTTGAACTGCTGCACACGGGAGCGGTTGCCCTCGATGACGCGGACGTGGACGTTGACGGTGTCACCCGGGCGGAAGGCCGGGACGTCGCTGCGCAGCGACGCGGAGTCGACGATGTCGAGCAGGTGAGACATTTCGTCTGCTTTCTTCGCTGATGCCACAGGTCATCAACGGAAACTAGGTGTTCCATGAGGACTGCCGTGCGGGTCGGGGCGGGCGTCGTGTCCCCCTGCGGCAGGGGCGCACACCGGACGGACGCACAGCAGCGGCCTATTCTTCCATGCCCTCTGGCCTGCGCCAAAATCGGCCGTGGGGCGCGCCCGCCGGGTCCGGGGCCCAGCCCAGGATGGAGAGCATCTCGCGGTCCTTCTTGTCGAACGCCTTGGGGTCGCAGCGCTCGATCAGGTCGGGCCGGTGGGCGGCGGTCCGCTTCAGGGCCTCGTCGCGGCGCCAGCGGGCGATCTTGCCGTGATGGCCGCTGAGCAGCACGTCGGGGATGTCCCGGCCGCGCCAGACGGGCGGCTTGGTGTAGACGGGGCCTTCCAGGAGGTTCGCCATCGCGCCGGGCGCGAAGGAGTCGTCCCGGTGCGACTCGGCGTTGCCGAGGACGCCGGGCAGCAGCCTGGCCACGGCCTCCGTGATGACCAGTACGGCCGCCTCGCCGCCGGCCAGCACATAGTCGCCGATGGACACCTCGTACACCGGCATCCGGGTGGCGTACTCGTCCATGACGCGCCGGTCGATGCCCTCGTAACGGGCCGGGGTGAAGATCAGCCAGGGCCGCTCGGAGAGTTCGACGGCGAGTTCCTGGGTGAAGGGGCGGCCGCTGGGGGTGGGGACGATCAGCGCGGGAGTGTGCGAGCCGGTCTCGTAGCCGTCGGCGAGCGCCGAGTCGAGGGCGTCGCCCCAGGGCTCGGTCTTCATGACCATGCCGGGCCCGCCGCCGTACGGGGTGTCGTCGACGGTGTTGTGACGGTCGTACGTCCACGCCCGCAGGTCGTGCACATGGACGTTCAGCTGTCCACGCGCGCGTGCCTTGCCGACGAGCGAGACGTTCAGCGGTTCCAGGTACTCGGGAAAGATCGTGACGACGTCGAGGCGCATTACGACTCGTCCCGGGAGGACGCGATCTCCGCCTGGTCGTCGATCAGGCCCGGCGGGGGCGCGATGACCGCCTTCTGCTCCTCCAGGTCGATCTCGACGACGATCTCCTCGACGAAGGGGATCATCACCTCGCTGCCGTCGGGGCGCTCGACGATGAACAGGTCCTGGGACGGCAGGTGCGAGATCTCGGTGATCCGGCCGACCTCGGTGCCGTCGACGGTGACCACGTCCAGGTCCATGAGCTGGTGGTCGTAGTACTCGTCCTCGCCCTCGGGCAGTTCCTCCGGGTCGATCTCGGCGATCAGGAGGGTGTTGCGGAGGGCCTCGGCGCCGGTGCGGTCCTTGACGCCCTCGAAGCGCAGGAGCAGGCGGCCGCTGTGCACGCGGCCCGTCTCGATGGTGAGCGGTCCCAGGCCGGCGGGATCGGTGGCGAGTACGGCGCCGGGCCCGAGCCTGAGCTCCGGTTCGTCGGTACGTACCTCCACGGTGACCTCGCCCTTGATGCCGTGGGCGCGGCCGATCCGTGCGACTACGAGCTGCACTGTGCTTGTTCTCCTGTCGTCTCCTGCTCATACGACTGCGGGCCGGGGACGGCCAGTGGCCCTCCCCGGCCCGAGCCGGTTGCGATAAGCGTCAGCGGACGTGATCGACGTCGACGAGGTCGACGCGGACTCCCCTGCCGCCGATGGCACCCACGACGGTGCGCAGGGCACGCGCGGTGCGGCCGTTGCGGCCGATCACCTTGCCGAGGTCGTCGGGGTGCACCCGGACCTCCAGCACGCGCCCGCGACGCAGGTTGCGCGAGGCGACCTGCACATCGTCGGGGTTGTCGACGATGCCCTTCACGAGGTGCTCAAGCGCCTCTTCGAGCATGCTGCTCAGGCCTCGGTCGACTCGGACTCAGCCGCGGCCTCGTCCTTCTTCTCAGCCTTCTTCTTCTGGGTGATCGCCTCACCCTTGCCCTCGTCGTCACCGCCGAGCGCCTCGAACGACGGACGCGTGGCCTTCGGAGCGGCCACGAGCAGCGGCGCCGGGGCGGGCTCGCCCTTGAACTTCTGCCAGTCGCCGGTCTTCTTCAGGATGGCGAGCACGGGCTCGGTCGGCTGGGCGCCGACGCCGAGCCAGTAAGCGGCGCGCTCGGCGTCCACCTCGATGACCGACGGGTTGTAGGTCGGGTGGTACTTGCCGATCTCCTCGATCGCACGGCCGTCACGGCGGGTGCGGGAGTCGGCGACGACGATGCGGTAGTGAGGCGAACGGATCTTGCCCAGACGCTTCAGCTTGATCTTGACTGCCACGGGAGTGGATTCTCCTGGTTTTGACGTGGTTGGGCACGGCGAGACTGCCGCGTGGGGTTGCGGTACCCGAGTGCCCGATGGACGCGTCAGCCGGAGGAGAGAGGGGTCCTGTGCGGCTGTCGAGTACAGCTAGCCATTGTGCCACACCCTGCGGGTCGCTCTGTCCGGCGGTCGTGCGAGGGCACGCCTGAAGCGCACCCGGCGTGGAGGTGGTGTACGTCGGGTGCGCCGGCCGGCATCACGGCGAGGCGATGGCCACGGCTGCCACGAGCAGCCGTGGGTCTACGCCGCGCCCACGATCTCCGGGATGCGGAACGGCTTGCCGCAGCCGCCGCACACGATGGGGGCCTGGGCCAGCACCGACGGGACGACCCGGACGTTGCGCCCGCAGTCGCACACCGCCTTGACGCGGACACCGCCCCCGGACGAGCCATGGCGGGCGGCCGGGCCGCGGAAGGTGCGGGAGGTGTCGGCGGAGGTGGCCACCGTGTGTGCCTTGAGAGCGCGTTGCAGTCTCTCGATGGTCGGGCGGTAGCGGCGCTTGGCCTCGGGGTTGAGCGTGACCAGCGAGAAGCCGCTGCTGGGGTGCGGCTCGTCGGGGTGGTCCAGGCCCAGCTCCTCGGCGATCGCGAGGAATCTGCGGTTGTGGTAGCGCCCGGCCCGGGAGGTGTCGCGGACCCCTCGGGCGGCGGCGATGCCGTGGACTGCCTCATGGAGCAGCCGTTCGAAGGAGAGTTCGTGACCGCACGCGGACGACGACTCCCCGATCAGGGACTCTGGCGCGGCAAGGTCCGGCAGCTCGGGGTGGTACCGCTGAATGTCGGCCCACGCCTCTGCCAGCTCTGCGGCGAGAACAGGTGGTGTCTGTGTCGTGCTCACGTAATGACAACGAGCGGGAGTGCCGCTGTGTTCCTATTCCGGGCCATCCCAAATAATTTGCACGTACCCGTCAGTTGCCACTGATGCGTGGAGACGAGTACGGGTGCGCTGATCTGCGGAGAAGCCTCACAGCTCATACCAAGCCGGTGCGTAGTCTGACGTACGACCCGACACGTAGCCCCGTCGCGGGGAGCGGGACGGCTGTGGTCGGCGGATGCGCAAGATGCGTTTCGGTCGCTCTCGTGGCGCAGGACGCTACCCCGGTCAGCGTGCGCGGCGCCGCCGACGTTACTCCGGAGCCCGTCGTCATCCGGCACCCGCCCGTCTGCGGCGGCCAGACACCGTACGGCCGTCGCGACGGCCGACCATGGCCGGAACCGCCGTTCCGTGGGTCCGATGGTAGAGCCCCAAGTTGCCGGGATGTGAAATCTCGCCACAGTCGCAGCGCAGGCACAAGCCGGGACCCGCGACCCCTGGACGCCACCGCGAGCCCGGAGTTATGTGGCATAGGTGGGAAGTGCGAGCGCACGGCACGGGGGCCACGGAATCGGTCAGTGCGTATCTCTCGGCGGATTGGGGCGCTTACCTATGACACCTACGCTCGTGCGGCAGCACCGGTCCCACGCGGATTCCACCCCCCGCGTGAACCTGTGCGCACGCGCGCGTGACTGGTCCGAGATCCAGGAGCGGATGCTGGTCCCGCTCTACGAGACCGTCCACGGGCGACTCGAAGTGGGTCCCGCCACCCGGCTGCTCGGCCTGCACTGCGGCTCCGGATTAGCCCTGCTGATGGCGGCGGCCAGAGGAGCCGCGGTGACCGGCGTCGACTCCTCCCCCGAACGACTCGCCCTCGCCCGTGAGCGTCTGCTGCCCGACCCGGCCCTCGGGGCACGCGCGCGTGGCCGTGCCGCCCGGGTCGTGGAGGGCTCGCCCGGGGACGCGGCGGACGCGCAGGCACCGGCATACAACCTGATCACCGCCTTCGACCCGATCGGCTGCCTGGCCGGCGACTCCGAAGGGCTCGGTGACCTGCTCGCGGAGGCGACGCCGCTGGCGGAGCACGGGGCGGCCGTGGTGCTGGCCGGCTGGGGTCCGCCGGAGCGCTGCGCGACCTCGTCCGTGCTGCGGGTGGCCGCGAAATTGGCCGATCCTTTGCGCAGTACGGGCAGTTGGCGCCCGGCTTGTCGCGATGATCTGGAGGAGGTCGCGCAGCGGGCCGGTCTGCGGATCGACGGTTCCGGGCGGGTCTCCTGCCCGTTCGGGTACGCCGACACGGACAGCGCGGTACGCGGGCTGCTGTCGACCGGGCTGTTCGACGCGGCGATCGCGGCGACCGACCAGGAGCAGGTCGGCAAGGAGCTGACCGAGGCGCTCCACCCGCACCAGCGCGCGGACGGCACGGTGTGGATGCCCAACGTCTTCCGCTACCTGATCGCCCGCGTGCCCTGAGGGACTCCCCCCAGCTGTCGCTGGGGGTGCCCCGCACAGGTGGGCTCAGCCCATGAACTTCTTGAACTCGTCCGGCAGCTCGAAGTCCTCGGCGCCCTGCTGGGGCACTCCGAAGGCGTTGCCGCCCTGAGCGGCGGCCTCGCGGCGCTGGGCGGCCTCCAGCTCCTGCTGCTTGCGCTTCATCGGGTTGCCGGAGCGCTGCTTGCCCTTGGCCTGCTTCTGCTGCTTCTTCTGCCGGCCGGGGCCGCCGCCCATGCCCGGGATCCCCGGCATGCCCGGCATACCGCCGCCCTGGGCCATGCGGGACATCATCTTGCGGGCCTCGAAGAACCGCTCGACGAGTCCCTTGACCGCGCTGACCTCGACACCGGAACCCTTGGCGATACGGGCGCGGCGCGAGCCGTTGATGATCGTCGGGTCCTGGCGCTCGCCCGGCGTCATCGACTTGATGATCGCGGCGGTGCGGTCCACGTCCCGCTCGTCGAGGTTGTTGATCTGGTCCTTGATCTGGCCCATGCCGGGCAGCATCCCGAGGAGCTTCGAGATGGAGCCCATCTTCCTGACCTGCTCCATCTGGGACAGGAAGTCGTCCAGGGTGAAGTCCTGGCCCTTCTTGGACGCCAGCTTGGAGGCCATCTTCTGGGCCTCTTCCTGGCTGAACGTCTTCTCCGCCTGCTCGATCAGGGTGAGCAGGTCACCCATGTCGAGGATGCGGGAGGCCATCCGGTCCGGGTGGAAGGCGTCGAAGTCGTCGAGCTTCTCGCCGTTCGACGCGAACATGATCGGCTTGCCGGTGACCTGGCGGATCGACAGCGCGGCACCACCGCGGGCGTCACCGTCGAGCTTGGAGAGGACGACACCGTCGAAGCCGACGCCGTCCCGGAAGGCCTCGGCGGTGGTGACGGCGTCCTGGCCGATCATGGCGTCGACGACGAACAGGATCTCGTCGGGCGAGACGGCGTCGCGGATGTCCGCGGCCTGTTGCATCAGCTCCTGGTCGATACCGAGGCGGCCGGCGGTGTCCACGATCACGATGTCGTGGACCTTGGCCTTCGCGAACTCGATGGAGTCCTTGGCGACCTTGACCGGGTCGCCGACGCCGTTGCCCGGCTCGGGCGCGTAGACCGCGGCACCGGCGCGCTCGGCGACGACGCTGAGCTGGTTGACGGCGTTGGGGCGCTGGAGGTCGGCGGCGACCAGCAGCGGGGAGTGGCCCTGCTCCTTGAGCCAGTGGGCCAGCTTGCCCGCGAGGGTGGTCTTACCGGCACCCTGGAGACCGGCGAGCATGATCACGGTGGGCGGCTGCTTGGCGAACCGCAGCCGCCGCGTCTCGCCACCGAGGATGGTGACGAGCTCGTCGTTGACGATCTTCAGGACCTGCTGGGCCGGGTTCAGCGCCTTGGAGACCTCGGAGCCGAGCGCCCGTTCCTTGACGTTCTTGATGAACGTACGGACGACCGGAAGGGCCACGTCCGCCTCGAGGAGCGCGATGCGGATCTCCCGCGCCGTGGCGTCGATGTCCGCTTCGCTCAGACGTCCCTTGCCGCGCAGATTCTTGAAGGTCGCTGAAAGGCGATCGGAGAGAGTGTCGAACACGGCGGCGTCGGTCCTCGGAGTCGGGGGCGGTGAGCGTCTTCCAGGGTATCCAACCGCGCAAGGAAGTCGTCCCGCCTTGCACGACCAGGTGATCAGGCCCTCAGTGTCTCCTCCAGTTTGCGCGCCACGGAGGTCGCCTCCTCGGCGGGCAGCGGCGAGTGGTCGGTGGCGGTCACGTAGAAGGCGTCGACGGCGTTGGACCCGAGCGTGCTGACATGCGCGCTGCGCACCCGCACCTCGGCGTCCTCCAGGGCCCGTCCGATCCGGAACAGCAGCCCGGGTGCGTCCTGGGCCCGTACCTCGATCACCGTGGCGTGCCGGGAGGCCGCCGAGGCCACCGTCACGCGCGGCGGCGGGGCCACCCGGCCGCGCCGCCTCGGGTAGGCCGCGTCCCGTTCCGCCAGGCGTCCGGCGATGTCCAGGGAGCCGTCCAGGGCCCGGACCAGGTCCGCCCGCAGCCGGGCGGCCTGGGGCAGCGAGCCGTACTCGGCGGCCACCCGCCAGTCGAGAAGCAGGACCGTGCCGTCGTCGACGTCGTCGGGGAGCTCGACGGTGCGCAGTTCGGCGGTGCGGACGGTGAGGCGGTGCATGGCCAGGATTCCGGAGACGGCCGGGAGGACGCCCGGCTGGTCCGGTACGGCGATGAGCAGTTCCACGCCGAGCGGCTCGGGTTCGCCGGCCGGCTCGTCCTCGGTGGCCGTCGGCTCGGTCTGGGCGCGCAGGGCCAGGACCGGTCCGCCGGTACGGAAGGCCTCGATGGCCAGCCGCTCCTGTTCGGCCGTGGGGGCGGCGGGCTCGGGCTCGTCGGCGGTGTCTCCGGCGAGCACCGCGGATACCCGCTTGACCAGGTCGGCGACGAGGGAGCCGCGCCAGGAGGACCAGGCGGCCGGGCCGGTGGCCAGCGCATCGGCCTCGGTGAGGGCGTGCAGCAGCTCCAGGGTGCCCTGGGTGCCGACCGCCTCGGCGACCAGCCGGACCGTGGCGGGGTCCTCCAGGTCGCGCCGGGTGGCCGTCTCGATGAGGAGGAGGTGGTGCCGTACCAGGGCCGCCAGGACCGCCACGTCGGAGCGGTCGAAGCCGATCCTGGCCGCCACGTCCTTGGCGATGATCTCGCCGGCCACCGAGTGGTCGCCGGGCCAGCCCTTGCCGATATCGTGCAGCAGGGCGGCGACCAGGAGCAGGTCGGGGCGGTGCACACGGCGGGCGAACTCGGAGGCGCGGACGGCGGTCTCGATGAGGTGGCGGTCGACGGTCCAGATGTGCACGGCGTTGCGCTGCGGCCGGCAGCGCACCCGCTCCCAGTCGGGAAGCAGCCGGGTGATCAGGCCCTCCGCCTCCAGCGCCTCCCAGACGTCGACCGTGGGGCGGCCGGAGCCGAGCAGCGTGACCAGTTGTTCGCGGGCCTCTGCGGGCCAGGGCGTGGCCAGGGGACGGGCGGTGGCGGCCATCCGCCGTACGGCGTGCAGGGAGAGCGGGAGGCCGGCCTGGGCGGCGGCGGCCGCGGCGCGCAGCGGGAGCACGGGGTCGCGTTCGGGGCGTGCGGTGCGGGCGAGCACCACCTCGCCGTCCTGCTCCACCACCCCTTCGGCCAGCGGGGAGCGCTCGGCGACCGGCTTGCCGCCGCCCAGCATGGCGCGCAGCCGCGGGCGGACGGCGCGTGAGCGCAGTACGCGGCCCACTTCGCGCCAGGTGACATCACTGGCGTACGAAATGACCCGCGCGGACTCGTAGACCTGGCGCAAGAGGGTGTCGGCGTCGAGGAGGTCCAGCTCGGCGGCGACCTGGTCCTGCTCCTGGAGCGCGAGGCGGTCGGTGGCGCGCCCGGTGGCGAGGTGCAGGGCGTCACGGACGTCCAGCAGGCGCCTGCGGGCGTCGGCGAGGCCCTCACGCGGGGCGTCGGCCAGCCAGGAGGCGGCGACGGCGCGCAGGGCGGTGGCGTCGCGGAGGCCGCCGCGGGCCTCCTTCAGGTCGGGCTCCAGAAGGTACTGGAGCTCGCCCTGGCGCTCGGCGCGCTCGACGCACAGCTCCTGGAGCTCGGGGAGGCGTTTGGGCGCCTGGTTGCGCCAGTCGGCGAGGATCGCGGTGCGCAGTCCGGAGGTCAGGCCCAGATCGCCGGCGATATGACGGGCGTCGAGGAGGCCGAGCTGGACCTTGAGGTCCTCGCCGGCGGTCTTGCGGGCCTCGGCGGAGGTGCGCACGGAGTGGTCGAGGGCCAGCCCCAGGTCCCAGACCGGGTACCAGAGCCGGTCGGCGACGGCGGCCACCGCGCCGGAGTCGCCGCCGTCGTGCAGCAGCAGGAGGTCGAGGTCACTGCGCGGGGAGAGCTCGCCGCGGCCGTAGCCGCCGACGGCGACCAGGGAGACGCCGCCCTTGATGCCTTCGGTGGCGGCCGCGAACAGGCCGGTCAGCCATTCGTCCGTGAGTTCCGCGAGGGCGGTACGGCGCGGCGGCCCGGACCGCGCCTCCTCGGTGAGGAGGCGCAGCCGGGCCGCCGCATAGCCGCTGGGTCCCGTGTCCTCTGTGTCGTTCCGAACATCCGTACCCGTCACCCAGCGACTCCTGCCTGTATTCAGGTGGTTCTGTTCTACAGCGCGTCCGGCCCGCGTTCGCCGGTGCGGACCCGTACGGCGGTCTCGACCGGGAGCGACCAGACCTTGCCGTCACCGATCTTGCCGGTGCGGGCGGCCTTGACGATGACGTCGATCAGCTGCTCGGCGTCCTCGTCCTCGGCCAGTACCTCGATACGGATCTTGGGCACCAGGTCGACCGTGTACTCCGCACCACGGTAGACCTCGGTGTGGCCGCGCTGCCGACCGTAGCCGCTGGCCTCGGTGACCGTGAGGCCGTGGACGCCGAAGGCCTGCAGGGCCTCCTTGATCTCGTCGAGCCGGTGGGGCTTCACGACGGCGGTGATGAGCTTCATGCGTCCACCTTCTTGCTCGAACCGGCCAGGGCCCCGCCGGAGATGGCGCTGCCGACACCGCCGCCCGCGCCGCTGAAGTCGTATGCAGTCTCGGCGTGCTCGGCCTGGTCGATGCCGGAGATCTCGTCGTCCTCGGAGACCCGCATACCGAGGGTCTTGTCGAGGAGGAAGGCGAGGACCGCCGAGACGACCAGCGAGTAGGCGAGGACGGCACCGACACCGGCGCACTGCTTCCACAGCTGGGTGAAGGAGTGGTCACCGTAGAAGACGCCGGTCGCGGTGGACTGGCCCTTGCCGGTGGCGAAGAAGCCGATGAGCAGGGAACCGATGATGCCGCCGACCATGTGGACGCCGACCACGTCGAGGGAGTCGTCGTAGCCGAACTTGAACTTCAGGCCGACGGCCGCGGCGCAGGCGACACCGGCGATGGCACCGACGGCGATCGCGCCGAGCGGGGAGACCGCACCACCGGACGGGGTGATCGCGACCAGACCGGCGACCGCGCCGGAGGCGGCGCCCAGCGTGGTGAACGCGCCGTGCCGGATCTTCTCGTAGGCGAGCCAGGCGAGCATGGCGGCGGCGGTGGCGACCTGGGTGTTGACGAACATCAGCGCGCCGACGCCGTCGTCGTTGCCGAGCCACGAGCCGGCGTTGAAGCCGAACCAGCCGAACCACAGCAGACCGGCGCCGAGCATGACCAGCGGGAGGCTGTGCGGGCGCATCGGGTCCTTCTTGAAGCCGACGCGCTTGCCGATGACCAGGATGACGCCGAGGGCGCCGGCACCGGCGTTGATGTGGACCGCGGTACCACCGGCGAAGTCGATCACACCGAGCTTGTAGGCCCAGCCGTCGGCGCCCCAGACCCAGTGGGCGACCGGGACGTAGACGACCGTGAGCCACAGGGCGACGAAGAGCGCCCAGGCCGAGAACTTCACACGGTCCGCGATGGCGCCGCTTATCAGGGCCGGTGTGATGACCGCGAACATCATCTGGAAGACCATGAAGACGAACACCGGGATGGTGTAGCCGGGCCAGAGCTCCGTCAGCCCGACGTTGCTCATGCCCAGCCAGTGGGAGTCGAAGCCGATGAAGCCGTTCTTGGTGCCGAAGGCAAAGGAGAAGCCGTAGAGCACCCACAGGATGGTGACGATCCCGATGCTGATGAAGCTCATCATCAGCATGTTCAGGGTGCTCTTGACGCGGACCATGCCGCCGTAGAAGAAGGCGAGGCCCGGCGTCATGAGCAGCACCAGGGCGGAACAGATGAGCATGAAGCCCGTGTTAGCGGCAGACAGCTTGGGTGCCTCCGCTGCCAGCGTGATGGCGGCTGGTGCCATCGGCGTCTCCTCGTCGGTTGGTACGGCCCCGTGCGGGTCGGAGCGTGTGAGCGGTCCGGTCAAGCGGGGGGTGGGCCGGTTATGCGCCATGAGATTGACGCAGCGCGGTTTCGGTCGTTGCCCCTCGTTGTTTCGCCGGAGTGACGAAGGCGCCCTGTGTGTTACGCGTAGATGAATTGCGAGATGTCCGACTGTGGGATCGTTATCGTGACGCAACCTTCCCGCGGGTGACCCGCGGACGAAAAAAGGCCGGCCGCGGTGGCCTTCCGATGACCTGGCGTGGGGGAGCCGAGTCGGGCAGTTCGGAAGGGCCGGCCGCGGCCGGGGTCCTGGGCCTGCCGGGGTTCAGACCGCCTCGGCGGTCTCCGGCAGGTCGGCGGCGAGCTGTTCGGTGAGGTCGACGACCGCCGCGAGCTCGCCGTACTCGCGGACGGCCGAGTCGACCGTCTTTCGAATACGAGTGTTGACGCGCTCGGAGCGCACCTTCTTGGCGATGCCCATGGCCTCCGAGGCCAGAACCGTGCTCTGCTCGGGCTCGCCGCGCAGCAGGTGCACGGTGGCCATGCCGATGAGGTTGAGCGCATACGACCGCTGGTGCTCGGTGTCCTTGGCGAACAGCTCCACGGCCTTCTGCATCAGGGGCTCGGCCAGGGAGGCGTAGGTGGGGCTGCGGCCGGCGACATAGGCGAGGTCGCGGAAGGAGTGACTGTTCTCGCCGTAGAGCTCGGCCTCGGAGAAGAAGCGGATCCAGTCGGGGTCCGGGTCGTCCCACTCGTCGGCCTCGGCGAAGGTGTCCTCGGCCATCCGGACGGCCCGCTTGCACTTGCCGGGCTGGCCCATGTTGGCGTAGGCGCGGGCCTCCATCGCATACAGCATCGACTGGGTGCGCGGGCTGGCGCAGTCCCGGCTGCCGTACTGGGCGAGATGGATGAGCTCCAGGGCGTCGTCGGGCCGGCCGAGGTGGATCATCTGGCGGCTCATGCTGGACAGGACGTACGAGCCGAGCGGCTTGTCGCCGGCCTCCTTCGCCGCGTGCAGGGCCAGCACGAAGTACTTCTGGGCGGTGGGCTGGAGTCCGACGTCGTAGGACATCCAGCCGGCCAGCTCGGCCAGTTCGGCGGCGACCTTGAAGAGCTTGCGCTCGGTGGCCTCGGGCTGGGGTTCCTGGAGGAGGTCGGTGACCTCGTGCAGCTGGCCGACGACCGCCTTGCGGCGCAGACCGCCGCCGCACTGGGCGTCCCACTGGCGGAACATCACCGTCGTGGACTCCAGGAGGTCCAGCTCGGGCTTGGAGAGGCGGCCGGGGCGGCGGGACTCGGCCGCCGGTTCCGGGGCCGCCTGCGGGGCGGTGGGCGAGGGTACGAGCCAGCGCTGCATGGGCTCGATGAGGGACGGGCCCGCCGACAGCACCAGCGAGGTTCCGAGGAAGCCGCGCCGCGCCAGCATCAGGTCGCTGCGCGAGAACTCGCTGAGCAGGGCCACTGTCTGCGGGCCCGTCCAGGGCAGGTCGACGCCGGTCGCCGAGGGTGACTGGCGGGCGGCCCGCAGCCCCAGGTCCTCGACCGAGACGACACAGCCGAACCGCTCGGAGAACAGCTCGGAGAGGATCCTGGGGATCGGCTCGCGCGGGTTCTCCCCGTCCAGCCAGCGACGCACCCTGGACGTGTCCGTCGAGATGTGATTGGCGCCCAACTGGCGTGCCCTGCGGTTCACTTGCCGTGCCAGCTCGCCCTTCGACCAGCCGCTGCGCACGAACCACGAGTTGAGCAGCTCGTTGGGGCGCTTGTCAGCGTTCGTCCCGCTACCGCTGTTGCCGCCCACTGGAACGCCCCCATCCCTGAGACCACTTGATGCCGATGCGCCAAGCCCTATCAGAATGCCGGTAAATACGGCCGCCCGTCCGGTAGTTCTCACCCTTCGAACGGGATGCCGAGTTGCCTCCGGCATACCCACGAGTGCATGTGCCCCCAGGCCTCGTGCACTCAAAGTAATCCTACGATCACTGCTCCAGCCATTGCGATCCCGGAAACGCCACCATTCGCCACCCCTTCGAATGAACTCACGATGGCCTTGGCGCGATTCACTTGACATAGGACGGCCGGGAGTAGGCGGAACGATGCACTCGGGGGCGCATGTCCCCACACGCACCCCCCGAGGCGCTTCGAAGCGCCGCCTTGACCTTGCGGGCCGGAGGGAAGGCGGAGCCGTAGCGTCACGTTCCGTTTCCGTCCCGTTCCGCGTCGTAACCACCGGCGCGCCGGACCCGTTGGAGGGGGCATGGGCTTCACGATCGGCGGCATTCGCGAGATCCGCTCCGGCACACGCCGGCGCGGTCGTTCATCGGACTGCACCGCCGTCGCCGAGTTCACCGGCCTGTGGGGCTGGGACGTGGCGCCGGGTGCCCGGGCGGCGGCCGGTGCGTGTTCCTGCGGACACGCCGACTGTCCCGCACCGGGGGCGCATCCGCTGGACTTCGCCCCCCAGGTGTCCGCCGGGGCCACGCTCGACGAGGTCACCAAGGCCTGGGGCGAGTTCCCGGGTGCGGCGGTGATGCTGCCCGTCGGCCGCGCCTTCGACGTCATCGAGGTCGCCGAGCCCGCCGGGCGGCGTGCCCTGGCCCGCCTGGAGCGCATGGGCCTCCCGCTCGGTCCGGTCGCCGCCACCCCGGAGGGCCGCACCCACTTCTTCGTCGCCCCCGGCGCCGCCGCCGAACTGCCCGAGCTGCTCTACCGCATGGGCTGGGACGACCCGACCTCGCTGGACCTGCGCGGCCTCGGCTCCGGTACGCACATCACCGCGCCGCCGTCCGACCGGGGCGGCCTGGGCCCGGTGCGCTGGCTGCGGCCGCCGGCGCTGGACTCGGCGACGAGGCCGCCCGCGGCACGCCTGCTGCTCGGGACGCTGGCCTACGTGGCGCACCGGTCGCGGGTGTAGGAGCCGTACACACCGAAGCGCCCGTCCCCGACTGCACCTCGGGAACGGGCGCTTCTCACGCCTGTGCGGAGTAAATTTACCCCTCTGCTACTCCCCGATAAGGGCGTCAACGAACGCCTCCGGCTCGAACGGCGCCAGGTCGTCCGCGCCCTCGCCGAGGCCGATGAGCTTGACCGGGACGCCCAGTTCACGCTGGACCGCGATCACGATGCCGCCCTTGGCGGTGCCGTCCAGCTTGGTGAGCACGATGCCGGTGATGTCCACGACCTCGGCGAAGACCCGGGCCTGGACCAGGCCGTTCTGCCCGGTGGTGGCGTCGAGGACGAGCAGCACCTCGTCCAGCGGGGCGTGCTTCTCGACGACCCGCTTGACCTTGCCGAGCTCGTCCATGAGGCCGGTCTTGGTGTGCAGACGGCCCGCGGTGTCGATGAGGACGACGTCGACCCCCATCTCCTTGCCCTCCTTCACCGCGTCGAAGGCGACGGAGGCGGGGTCACCGGCCTCCGGCCCGCGCACGGTGTGGGCGCCGACCCGCTCGCCCCAGGTCTGGAGCTGGTCCGCGGCGGCGGCCCGGAAGGTGTCGGCGGCGCCGAGGACGACGGTACGGCCGTCGGCGACGAGCACCCGGGCGAGCTTGCCGGTGGTGGTGGTCTTGCCGGTGCCGTTGACGCCGACGACCATCACGATGCCCGGCTTGCGGTCTTCGGGCTCGGTCTTCACGGTGCGGTCGGCTTCGGTGCCGACCAACTTGAGCAGCTCCTCGCGCAGCAGGCCGCGCAGCTCCGCCGGGGTGCGGGTGCCGAGCACCTTGACGCGCTCGCGCAGCTGGTCGACCAGCTCGGTGGTGGGCTGCACACCGACGTCGGCGGTGAGCAGGGTGTCCTCGATCTCCTCCCAGGTCTCGTCGTCGAGGTGCTCGCGCGAGAGCAGCGTGAGCAGCCCCTTGCCGAGGGCGTTCTGGGAGCGGGAGAGCCGGGCGCGCAGCCGGACCAGGCGGCCGGCGGTGGGCTCGGGGATCTCGATCTCGGGGGCGGCGGGCTCTTCTACGACGACGGGAGCCGAGCCGCCGGGAAGGTCGACCTCCTCTATCGTCCGGCGCGGTTCGTCGCGCGGCGTCTCGGCCTCGTCGCCGACGTGCGGCTCGGCCGGGGGCGCGGTGATGTCGGGCGCGGCGGGCGGCGGCGGAGGCAGCGACTTCTTGCGCCGGCTGCCGACGACCAGCCCGCCGAGCGCGCCGAGCACGACCACGGCGATGACTACAGCAAGGATGACGGTTTCCATAACCCGTCCAGTATCCATCCCTCCCTCGCGGCCGACTTTGTTCCCTCGCGAAGGAGTTTCCGGATGTTCCCTCGAATCCCGGTGTCCCTTTTGAGGGGATTCATATGACTAACGTACGATGATTGACCATGAGCACCACCGCCCATCACGACGGCCCGCTCGAACATCTCGAAGAGTCACTGGAGCACCACGGCCTCGAAACCCGGGGCATCGAACCGGTCCCGGACTCCGAGCGCACCGCGACAACCCGCGGACTGCTCCCCACCTGGATCGCCGCCAACATCACCGTCCTGCTGGTGACCATGGGGGCGAGCCTGGCGGTGTCGTTCCGGCTGAACTTCTGGCAGGCCCTGGTGGTCGCCGGCACGGCGCCGATCGTGTCGTACGGCCCGGTCGGGCTGATCGGCATCGCGGGAAAGCGCGGTGGCGCACCCGGTATGACCCTGTCCCGCGCGGTCTTCGGACAGCGCGGCAACCTGCTTCCCGGCGGGCTGATCTGGGTCGCGCGCTGGGGCTGGGAGACGATCAACGCGGTGACCGGCGCCTATGCGCTGCTGACCGTCCTGTACATCCTCTTCGGCATCAGGCACAACACCGCGTTGACCATCGCGACCCTGCTGTTCTTCGTGATCGCCACGTTCGCGATCTCGGGCATGGGCATCAAGGCGGTACGGCGGTGCAGCCGCTTGGCGGCCTGGCTGTTCGGCGCGTTCTCCCTGCTGGTCCTCGGCCGGCTGATCGTGAAGACGGACTGGCACAGGGTGTTCGGGCAGGACCCCGGGCCCACGGCCGCGATGATCACCGGGGTCGGGCTGATCGCGGCGGGCGGGATGAGCTGGGCGCCGGCCGCGCCGGACTTCACGCGGTATCTGCCGGGTACGGCGTCCTCGACGGCAATCGTGCGCAACACGGTCGGCGGCGCGGGGGTCGTCGTACTTCCCCTGGTCCTGATGGGCGCGGTGACGGCGTCGGCCATGCCCGACCTCGCCAGGGCGGCCGACCCGGTCTCCTTCCTGGGAGCGGTCCTCCCCCTCTGGCTCGCGGTGCCCTATCTCCTCATCACCCTGGTCGGGATGCTGCTGATCAACGCGATGTCGATGTACTCGGCGGGCTTCACCGCGCAGACGCTCGGCTTCCGCATCCACCGCCACTGGGCGGTCTCGGTCAACGCGGTGATCTCGCTGGCCCTCGGTGGCGTCCTGATGCTGGCCGCGGCCTCTTTCATGGGCTCCTTCATCGCCTTCCTGTCCCTGCTCGCGGTGGCGTTCTCGGCCTGGGTGGGCGTCTTCGGCGTCGACATGCTCCGCCGTCGGGAGTACGACGCCCAGGCCCTCCTCGACACGACCCCGGCCGGCGCCTACTGGTACCGGGCGGGCTTCTCCCCCGCCGCCGTGGCGGCCTGGGCGCTCGGCCTGGCGACCGGTCTTCTCTTCACCAGGTCCGACTGGTTCACCGGCCCGCTGGCACAGCACACCCCCGTCGGCCGGTACGGCCTCGGCTGGCTCGCGACGATCGTCGTCTCCGGCGCGCTGTACGCGGCGCTGCCGAAGCCGCCGGTGGTGCCGGCGCCGGCCGAGCGGTCCTCGGCCCTGGCCGTCTGACGCACCGTCAGCTACTGTCCCCGCACACCCGCCCGGCGAAGGTGAAGGGGAACTCCCATGCCCGTCTCGGTCGTCCGCTTCAACCTCGTCGAGCCCGGGGCCGACCCCGCGTCTCTGAGTGCCCGCTACCGGGCGGCCGTGGAGATGGCCGCGTACGCCGACGAGCACGGGATCACCACGGTCCAGACCGAGGAACACCACGGGGTCGACAACAACTGGCTGCCGTCGCCGTTCGCCTTCGCGGGCGCGGTGTTCGGGGCGACCCGGAACATCGCGGTGACCGTGTCGGCCGTGATCGGTCCGCTGCACGACCCGTTGCGGCTGGCCGAGGACATCGCGGTCCTCGACCTGCTCAGCGGGGGGCGGCTGGTGACGGTCGCCGGGATCGGCTACCGGCCGGAGGAGTACGCGCTGTTCGACGTGGAGTGGAAGCGACGCGGGCGGCTGCAGGACGAGGTGCTGGAGACTCTGCTGAAGGCGTGGACCGGCGAGGAGTTCGAGTACCGGGGCCGTACGGTACGGGTCACACCGCGCCCCTTCACCAGTCCGCATCCCCTGCTCCTGGTGGGCGGCTCCTCCGAGGCCGCCGCCCGTCGCGCCGCCCGTCTCGGTCTCCCCTTCTTCCCGAGCGCTCATCTGCCGGAGCTGGAGGCGTTCTACAAGGAGAGGCTCACCGAGTACGGCACGGAGGGCTGGACGATGATGCCCACCGCGGAGACTCCGCTGCTGCACATCGCGGAGGACCCGGACCGGGCGTGGGCGCAGTACGGACGGCACTTCCTGCACGAGGCCCGGACGTACGCGTCCTGGCAGTCCGGGGACATCCGCTCGGCGGTGCGGTCGGCTGCCACGACAGTGGAGGAGCTCCGCGCGGAGGGCGTCTACCGGATCCTCACACCCCAGGAGTGCGTGTCGGCGGGGCTGGACAACCTGGTGCTGCATCCGCTGGCCGGCGGGATGCCGGTGGAGGAGGGGTGGCGGAGTCTGCGGCTGTTCGGGGAGGCGGTGCTTCCGGCGCTGCCGGCGTAGCGGGACCGGTGTGCCGGCGGATGGGTGCGGGAGGGTTCGGCACCGCCGGGCAGCGCCGTCGCGGCTGATCGCCGTTGCGGCGGAGAGAAGTGGTGCGGCGGAGTTCAGGACCGCGAGTTCCGCGGCCGGTCGAGAAGCGGCTTGTTCTACGGCGACATGGACGGACCGCGGCGCGGCGCACACGAACCGCCGCCCCCGCCCGGGCAGTGACCGGGCGGGGGCGGCGGCGGATACGAGGAGAGGGGCAGCGGGGATGTGGCCCTTCTCCCCGAGTTCGGGGGCGGGTCAGCCCATCTCCTCCAGGGCCTTGCCCTTCGTCTCCTTGACGAACTTGAGGACGAACGGGATGGAGAGGGCCGCGAAGACCGTGTAGATCACGTAGGTCGCGGAGAGGTTCCAGTCGGCCAGCGACGGGAAGCTCGCGGTGATGGCCCAGTTGGCGATCCACTGTGCGGCGGCGGCCACGCCCAGCGCGGCGGCGCGGATCTTGTTCGGGAACATCTCGCCGAGGAAGACCCAGACGACCACACCCCAGGACAGGGCGAAGAAGAGGACGAAGATGTGCGCGGCGATCAGGGCGGTCCAGCCCTGCGCGGCCGGGAGCTTGCCGTCGACCAGGTGGTGGGAGAAGGCCCAGGCCTCGAGGCCGAGGCCGATCACCATGCCGACGGAGCCGATCAGGGCCAGCGGCTTGCGGCCGATGCGGTCCACGAAGATCATCGCGATCACGGTGCCGATGATGTTGATGATCGACGTCGTGAAGGAGTAGAAGAACGAGTCCGTCGGGTCGACACCCACCGACTGCCACAGGGTCGAGGAGTAGTAGAACGCGACGTTGATGCCGACGAACTGCTGGAAGACCGAGAGGCCGATGCCGACCCAGACGATCGGCTTGAAGAAGAAGGAGCCGCCGAGCAGGTCCTTGAACGTGGACTTGTGCTCGCTCTTCATCGCGTGCTCGATCTCGGTGACACGGGCGTCGAGGTCGGCGCTCTTGCCCTCGACCTCTTCGAGGATCTCGCGGGCGCGGTCGTGCTTGCCGACGGAGATCAGGAAGCGCGGGGACTCGGGGATGGCGAAGGAGAGCAGACCGTAGAGGACGGCCGGGACGACCATGACGCCGAGCATGACCTGCCAGGCCTCCAGGCCCATCAGGTGACCGCGCTGGTTGCCGCCGGCGGCGTTGAGCAGGCCCCAGTTGACCAGCTGCGAGATGGCGATGCCGATGACGATCGCGGCCTGCTGGAAGGAGCCGAGACGGCCGCGGTAGGCCGGTGGGGCGACCTCGGCGATGTAGGCGGGGCCGATGACGGAGGCCATGCCGATGGCGAAGCCGCCGATGATCCGCCAGAAGGCGAAGTCCCAGAGGGAGAAGGGCAGCGCCGAGCCGACGGCGCTGACCGTGAACAGCAGGGCGGCGATCTGCATGACGCGGATGCGGCCGATCCGGTCGGCTATCCGGCCGGCGGTCGCGGCGCCGATGGCGCAGCCGATCAGGGCGATGGCGATGACCTGTGCGAGGGCCGCGGACCCGATGTCGTAACGGCTCCGGATCGCCTCGACGGCGCCGTTGATGACAGAGCTGTCGTAGCCGAAGAGGAACCCGCCCATCGCGGCCGCCGCCGCGATGAAGATGACATGCCCGAGATGATCGGGGTGAGCCGTCCCGGCTCCTGACTGGGGTGCCTGCGCAGTGCTGGTCACAAGAAACTCCTCGGGCCACCGGCAACGCTGCCGGGGGTGGGGGGTGAGCCCTCTCAGGTCAAGTGGCGCACACCTGCACGCCGCTCACACCTGAAGGTAAAAGCAACGTTGCAGAGACTATGCCTTCAAGTTTCGAAGTCAATACCGCGGGTGATGTGACATTGAAGGCGCGGTGAAGGCGTTTGTGTTCAACACTTGAATAGTTGAAAGGGAAACGCAGGTCAGGACACGGATCGGTCGTGAAGGACCGGTGTAGAGCGCACGCAAACCTAACGGAGCCGCTGGCTGATGACCTTCGACACACCGTCGCCCTGCATGGACACGCCGTACAGCGCATCGGCGACCTCCATCGTGCGCTTCTGGTGCGTGATCACGATGAGCTGCGAGGACTCCTGGAGCTCCTGCATGATGCGGATCAGCCGCTGCAGGTTGGTGTCGTCCAGGGCCGCCTCGACCTCGTCCATGACGTAGAAGGGGCTGGGGCGCGCCTTGAAGATCGACACCAGCATCGCGACGGCGGTCAGCGAGCGTTCGCCGCCGGACAGCAGGGAGAGTCGCTTGACCTTCTTGCCGGGCGGGCGGGCCTCGACGTCCACGCCCGTGGTGAGCATGTTGTCGGGGTCGGTCAGGAACAGCCGCCCCTCACCACCGGGGAAGAGGCGGCTGAAAACACCCTCGAACTCCCTGGCCGTGTCCCGGAACGCCTCCGTGAAGACCTGCTCGACCCGCTCGTCGACCTCCTTCACGACTTGAAGCAGGTCGGCGCGGGTCTTCTTCAGGTCCTCCAGCTGCTCGCTGAGGAACTTGTGCCGTTCCTCGAGGGCCGCGAACTCCTCAAGCGCCAGCGGGTTGACCTTGCCCAGCTGCTGATAGGCGCGCTCGGCCGCCTTGAGCCGGCGCTCCTGCTCGGCCCGGTGGAAGGGCTTCGGCTGGTTGCGCGGGTGCTCGGGGTCGTCCGGCAGCACCTCGCCCTCGGCGGGGGGCGAGGGCGGCACGAGCTGTTGGGGGCCGTACTCGTCGACGAGCCCCGCCGGTTCGACGCCGAGCTCCTCCAGCGCCTTCGTCTCCAGCTGCTCTATGCGCAGCCGCTTCTCGGCGCCGAGTACCTCGCCCCGGTGAACTGAATCCGTGAGTTTGTCGAGTTCGGCCTTGAGGTCGCGGCCGGTGGTGCGGGCCGCGGTCAGCTCCCGCTCGCGCAGCGCCTTCGCGGCCTCGGCGGCGGCCCGCTCCTGCTCGGCGCGGCCGACGGAGACCTCGACATGCGCGAGCAGCTGCCGCGCGCCGGAGGCGACCGCCTCGGCGACGGCGGCCTCGTGGCGCAGCCGGGCCCGCCGTTGCTCGGCACGCGCGCGTGCGTCGCGCTCCGCGCGGGCGGCCCGGTCGAGGGAGTCGGCGCGTCCGGCGAGGCCCTTGACCCGCTCCTCGTGGGTACGGACCTGGAGGCGGGCCTCCATCTCGGTCTGGCGGGCGTTGGCGCCGTCGGCGGCGAGCCGGTCCCGGGCGGAGGTGTCCGGTTCCTCCTCGACGGGCATCTCCTCGGCCACGGCCAGCCGCTCGGCGAGGATCTCGACCTCTTCCAGGGCCTTGTCGAGGGCGTCCTGCGCGCGGGCGGCGGCCGCCGTGGAACGCTCCGCCTCGCCTGCCGCGCCGCGGGCCTGCCCGGCGAGCCGGCCGAGCTGCTGCGCCACCGCCGACTTCTCCCGGTCGGCGGCCCGGCGCCGCTCCCCCAGTTCCTCGACGAGCGCGGCGCACTCCCTGCGCCGTGCCTGGGCGGTCTGCTGTGCCTCGGACAGTTCCTCGCAGCGGACGGCCAGCTCCTCCAGTTCGGCGGCGGCTTCGTCGACCGAGGCTTGGACTTCGAGGAGGCTGGGCGCGCCGGCGGAGCCGCCGTGGGCGAAGTGGGCGCCGAGGAGGTCGCCCTCGGCGGTCACCACGGTGAGGTCGGGGCGGCGGTAGACGAGGTCCTCGGCGTCTTCGAGGGTCTCGGCCACGACGATGTTCCTGAGCAGTCGTCGCACGGCGGGCATGAGATCGGCGGGACCGCGGACCAGATCGGCGGCGAAGGGGTGTCCGTCGGGTGCGGGTGGGTGGGGGCTGGTCGCGCCCCTGCGGGGCGCTGACCCGTCCCCGGTGCTGTCCAGAGCTGTCGTCGGTCGTCGGTCTGCCGCCGCGCCGTCGTGGCTGGTCGCGCCGTTCCCCGCGCCCCCAAGGGGCGCTTCAGGCTGGGGGGCTTCGCCTCGGAGCGTCGGGGTGTCCGGGGCTCCCGCCAGCAGCAGGGCCGCCCGGCCTCCGTCCTGTTTGCGTAGCAGGCGGATCGCGTCCGCCGCCGCGGACGGGGTCGTCACCGCGATCGCGTCCGCCGCCGCGCCGAAGGCCGCTGCCAGGGCCACTTCGTGGCCCTGGGCCACCGTGAGGAGTTCCGCCGCCGGGCCCAGGAGGCCGGTGAGGCGGTCGCGGGCGCCCAGCAGTATGCCCGTGCCGTCCTTGCGGCGCAGGCCCAGCGCCAGCGCCTCGTGGCGGGCCTGGGTCGCGGCGCGCCTGCGTTCCGCCGCCGTGACCGCCTCGCGGGCCGCGGTCAGGGCCGTCTCCGCCTCGGCCAGCTGATGTCTGGCCTGCTCGTGCTGTTCGGCGAGTTCCTCGTCACCGGCGTCGAGGCCGTCGACCTCGGCCTTGAGCGCCTCGTACTCCTCCTGTGCGGCGACCGCCCGCTCCTGGGCCTCGTCGCGGGCGGCGGCCAGCCGGTCGATCTCCGCCTGGGCGGACGCGGCGCGCGAACGGGCCGCGTTGACCTGGCCGTTCAGCCGGGCCAGGCTCTCCCGGCGGTCGGCGATGGAGCGGGCCACGTCCTTCAGGCGCCGTTCCTCGACGGCCAGCTCGCGCTCCAGCTCGGCGCGGTGCGCGACGGTGTCGTCGAGGGCGCGCTCGGCCGCTTCCAGGGCGGCCTCCAGTTCGGCCTCCTGCTCCCGGATGCGGGCGGCCTCGCGCTCCATGTCCTCGGGGTCGCGGCCGCGCCGCTCCTCCGGGGGCGCGGAGGTGGCGCTCTTCACCCGGGCGTCGGCCAGCGAGATCGTGCCGCGGACGCGTTCGGCGAGCTGGGAGAGCTCGTGCCAGGTCTGCTGGGCGCGCTGCAGGCGCGGGGTGAGCCGCCGTACCTCGTCCTCCAGGAGCGCCTCCCGCTGGAGGGCCTTCTTCAGCTCCTGCTCGGCGGCTTCCTTGCGTTCCTTGAGGGCGGCCTCGTCGGCGATCTCGGTCTGGAGTGCGTTGCGGAGTCGTACGAGATCGTCGGCGAGCAGGCGCAGGCGGGCGTCACGGAGGTCCGCCTGGATGACGGCGGCCCGGCGGGCGACCGCCGCCTGGCGGCCGAGGGGCTTGAGCTGACGGCGGAGTTCGTCGGTGAGGTCCTGGACGCGGGCGAGGTTGGCCTGCATCGCGTCCAGTTTGCGGAGGGCCTTCTCCTTGCGCTTGCGGTGCTTGAGGACGCCGGCGGCCTCTTCGATGAAGGCGCGGCGGCCCATCGGGTCCGCGTGCAGGACGGAGTCGAGCTGGCCCTGGCCGACGATGACGTGCATCTCTCGGCCGATGCCGGAGTCGGAGAGCAGGTCCTGGATGTCGAGGAGGCGGCAGGTGTCGCCGTTGATCTGGTACTCGCTGCCGCCGTTGCGGAACATGATCCGCGTGATGGTGACCTCGGCGTACTCGATGGGCAGGGCGCCGTCGGAGTTGTCGATGGTCAGGGACACCTCGGCGCGGCCCAGCGGGGGGCGGCCGGTGGTGCCGGCGAAGATGACGTCCTCCATCTTGCCGCCGCGCAGCGACTTGGCGCTGTGCTCGCCCATGACCCAGGTGAGCGCGTCGACGACATTGGACTTGCCCGAGCCGTTCGGACCGACGACACACGTGATCCCCGGCTCGAACCGGAGCGTGGTCGCCGAGGCGAACGACTTGAACCCGCGGAGGGTCAGGGCCTTGAGGTGCACGCCGTCGGACTCTACCTGGCGCCGCTACCCCACTCCACGAAGCCTCGCAACCCCGCGGTTTCGCGCATGAACATGCAGGGCACACCAGACGTTAAAGAGGGTGAAAGGATGCGCGGGGCTACAAGCGGATCGGGGCACGGGGACAGCGGGGCCCGGGGCAGGAAAGCGAGAAAAGCAAGAAAGAAGGGACGCCGGGGCGTCCCTTGCAAATCTTGACAACTTAAGCGGTTGAAAGGGCTGCCCAACCGCCGCATGTGCTGTTGTGGAGCGATGCAGCGATCAGGTGAGCGCAGGCTCCGCCTGGTTTGCGTCGATGCTCTCCATGATCCTGTCGGGAGAAGCGGCAGCCGTCAGCGCGTCGTTCTCGGCCTGAATCCGCACGAGCTCGGATTCGAGGTCCTGGACACGCTGCTGGAGCCGTCGCATCTCGGCGAGGAGTCGCGGGTCGGAGCCGCCGACGTAACCGAGAAGCGCCTTTGCCATGATGGATGGTCCTCCACACTGAGTGACCGACCGAAGCGGTGTGGGTCGTGAGGGATTCGCACCCGCGGTGCTTGACACATCCGAGTGTTGCTCCATGCCAAACAGCTAAGGTGCGCGGGGCTTTCAGCGTCTCACCAAAAAGTTTGACGGTCAACACGATCACACCCTGTATTGGCGGGCGAACCCTGGCGCGGGCGGCCCTGGACGGGCGGCGCTGCGACTCCTGCGGGGCCCTCAGGGCGTGGCGATCATCTCTACCTGCGGAGCCTGCCACGACGAGCGGTTCTTGGCAACCACCAGGTAATTTCTGCTCGGGGCACATGCCGGTGGCAGATCACTCCGCTTCCACCTGCGCGGCTTTACAGAGCGGAGTCAGCGGATGGCGAAGCCGTCGTAGCCGCCGCGGGGTGTGTCCCAGATCTCGGTGACACCCTCCACACGCCCGGGCGTGTCATCGCCCTGGAGCCAGCCGAGCAGCCCTTCGCAGCCCTCCCGGGAGCCCTCCGCCACCACCTGGACGCGACCGTCGCCCAGATTGAGAGCAAAACCACTCAGCCCGCCGATCTCCAGCGCCTTGGCCCGCGTGAACCAGCGAAAACCCACACCTTGCACATAGCCGCGGACCCAGGCGACCAGTCGCACATCCTCGCTCATGAGTGCAACCTAACCGCCCAATGTCACTCGGAGCATCTCCCCCCTCCGCGGTATGGGGTACCGTCCCCACCCAACGAATCTCATATGAAACTCACTCGATCGGGTGAGCCAGGTTGACCAGAAGGAGTCATTGGCCACATCGGCCCCTGGTCGACCGCGACCGCGAGGACGAGGGAAGAAGGCAAGGACATGGGACGCCACCGACGCTCCGCCGCCGGCCGCGCCGCCACGGGCCACGCCACGGGGGTCACGGAGAACAACGGCTCGTACCCGGACGGCCACGACCCGCAGGACTCTTACGCGGCGCTCCGGTTCGGCACGGGCACCGCACCCTACCTGCGCCGGCAGGAGTACGCCGACACCAATGAGCGCAGCTCGGCCTACCTGTTCGCGACCGAGGACGACTACGCCCGCTTCATGGACACCTCCGCCTTCCCGGCCGAGGAGTTCGCCCCGGCCGGCGGCTCCCCCTCGGGCGGCGGGCGGCGGCGCCGGAAGAAGGGCGGGCGGCCGATGGCCACGGGGCTGCTCGGGGTCTCGGCGGCTGTCGCCATCGGCACGGTCGCGGTGGCCACCGGTCTGGTGCCGGGCCTGGAGAACTACAAGCTCGGCGGCACCACCGGCACCACGGGCGGCGAGACGGTGCAGGCCGACGGCACGCCCAGCAACACGGCCGCCGAGCAGGGCGGCACCTCCGGCAGCGCCGAGAGCCGGGACACCTCCGGTACCTCGACCAGCCGGGACTCCCGGCGCGCCGGTTCGCCGACGGCGTCCGCGCCCTCCTCCACCTCCACCTCTTCGTCGCCCGCCCCGGCGAAGACGGCGACCGAGAAGCCGACGCCCAGCGCCACGCCGTCCACGAAGACGCCGACGGCCTCTCCCTCCAAGACGGCCACCAAGGCGCCGGTGAAGACCGCCGCCCCGGCCACCGTGTCCGAGGCGGCCGCGGCCGAGGCCGAGGTGCTGAAGCTGGTGAACGAGGAGCGGGCCAAGGTCGGCTGCAGCGCGCTGTCGGCGGACTCCTCACTGACCGACCTGGCCGAGGGGTTCAGTGCGGACATGGCCGCGCGGAACTTCTTCGACCACACCGACCCGGACGGCAAGACGCCGTGGGACCGGGCCGCGGCCGCCGGCATATCGAATCTCGGCGGCGAGAACATAGCCCGCGGCCAGGCCACCGCCGCGGCCGTCATGGACGCCTGGATGAACAGCGAGGGCCACCGCGCCAACATCCTGAACTGCGACTTCAAGACCCTCGGTGTCGGCGTGCACTTCGGTGCGGGCGGGCCGTGGTGGACGCAGGACTTCGGGTACTGACCAACAAGAATGCACTAACCGGGGGTTAGCGCACCCTGTCGGTTAGCGCTGTGCTCCCGTAGGCTTGACGCATGACCATCACCCAGGACCGCGCGGAGGAGCTGCCCCCTCCGTACGACGCCTTCGCCCGGGCCTGTCCCTCGCGCACCACCCTCGAACATGTCATGGGCCGCTGGGGCGGACTCACCCTGAGCGCGCTGCACGAGGGGTCGTTCCGATTCAACGAGCTGCGGCGGCGTGTGGACGGCGTCAGCGAGAAGATGCTCTCCCAGACCCTCCAGGCGCTGGAGCGCGACGGCCTGGTGCACCGCGAGGCACAGCCGACCAACCCGCCCCGCGTCGACTACGAGCTCACCCCGCTCGGCCGCGAGGTCGCCGACCGTCTGCTGTCCGTCGTGCACTTCGTGGAGAGCCGGATGGACGAGGTGCTGGCCGCCCGCGAGCGTTACGACGACACCCGCGGCGCCCGCTGACACTTCGGGCAGAAGTAGCTGGACCGATTCATCCAGGGCCGCCTGCGCATCGGCGTACCGCACCGCCGGCAGGGCAGCCCCTCCCTGCCGTACGCGTCCAGCGAGCGGTCGAAGTACCCCGACTCGCCGTTGACGTTGACGTACAGGCTGTCGAAGCTGGTGCCGCCGACGGCCAGGGCCGCGTTCATCACGTCCCGGACATGGCCGAGGAGTTCGGCGGTGCGCGGGCGGGTGAAACCGGAGGTCGGACGTTCGTAGTGGAGACGGGCGCGCCAAAGGGCCTCGTCCGCGTAGATGTTGCCGACTCCGCTGATCAACGACTGGTCAAGGAGCGCCCTCTTGATCGTGGACCGCTTCCGACGCAGCGCCTGGTGGAAGGCCTCGTCGTCGAACAGCGGGTCGAGGGGGTCACGGGCGATGTGTGCGATGACGTCGGGCAGCCCGTCCGGGGTGTTGTCGTGCAGCGACAGCCCGCCGAAGGTGCGCTGGTCGACGAAGCGGAGCTCGGTGTCCACGTCGTCGGCGAACCGGACGCGGATCCGCAGGTGCTTCTCGTCCGGTGCCGCGGGCGGCTGGACCAGCAGCTGACCGCTCATGCCGAGGTGGGCGAGGATCGACTGATCCGTGTCCTCCAGCGGCAGCCACAGGTACTTGCCGCGCCGGCTCGGGGTGCCGATGCGGTGACCCTTGAGCCGGTGCGTGAAGTCGTCGGCGCCGGCCATGTGCCGTCGTACCGCACGCGGGTGCAGGACCTCGGCCTCGGCCACGACGCGATGGGCGACCCACCGCTCCAGGCCGCGTCGTACGACCTCCACCTCGGGCAATTCAGGCATCAGGACTCCCGTGCAGGACCGTGGAAGGTCCGAGCGCCCGCCTCCGTGGAACGGTGGCGGGCGCTCGGGCTGCGCTGTTCGTCAGGCGGAGGCGGCGGACGACGGACCGTCGTCCTCCTCGGCAGCAGCCTTGGCGGCCTGCTCGGCCGCCGCGGCCTTGGCTCGTTCGTCCGCGTCGGCGCGAATCGCGCGCCATGCGGACTCGGCGGCCTGCTGCTCCGCCTCCTTCTTGCTGCGGCCGGTGCCGGTGCCGTACGAGACGCCTCCGACGCGGGCGGCAGCAGTGAAGGTCTTCTCGTGGTCGGGGCCGGTCTCCGTGACCAGGTACTCGGGCACGCCGAGGCCCTCCGTCGCGGTGAGCTCCTGGAGACTGGTCTTCCAGTCCAGGCCGGCTCCGAGGTTCGAGGACTTCTCGATCAGCGGGTCGAAGAGCCGGTGCACCAGCTCGGACGCCGAATCGAGGCCCTGGTCGAGATAGACCGCGCCGATCACCGCTTCCAGGGTGTCGGCGAGGATGGACGCCTTGTCCCGGCCGCCCGTGCCCTCTTCACCGCGGCCGAGCCGGATGAAGGAGCCCAGGTCGAGACCGCGACCCACTTCCGCGAGCGCACGCGAGTTCACCACCGCCGCACGGAGCTTGGCCAGCTGGCCCTCCGGCAGGTCGGGGTGGGTGGTGTACAGCGTGTCCGTGACGACGAGGCCGAGGACGGAGTCACCGAGGAACTCCAGCCGCTCGTTCGTCGGCAGACCGCCGTTCTCGTACGCGTAGGAACGGTGGGTCAGCGCACGCACCAGAAGGGCGGACTCGAGCCTGTAGCCGAGCCGCCCTTCCAGAAGCGTGTGGGACGAGGCCGTGCTGTCCGCCTTCTTCTTGGCGGACGGGTCCGTCTTGGGCTCTTCGCCCTTCTTTGGACTGGACACAGTGCCTCTCACCTGGCCGCTCAGACTTCGAGGACCTGGCGCTTGTTGTAGGTGCCGCAAGACGGGCACGCGATGTGCTGCAGCTTGGGCTCGTGGCAGCGCTCGCACGCAACCAGGGTGGGGACCGCAGCCTTCCACTGCGACCGGCGGTGGCGCGTGTTGCTGCGCGACATCTTCCGCTTCGGAACAGCCACGGCTACTTCTCCTGCTTCTCGTCGACGCCCGCTTCCGCGTCAGCGCCGCTCATCTCGTCCTTCTCGCCGTCCTTGGTGGAACCGGCGAGTCCCTGCAAAGCCGCCCAACGGATGTCGACGGCGTCGTGGTGGTGGTCCGGGTCGTCTGTGAGACGGACTCCGCACTCGGAGCACAGTCCCGCACAGTCGTCCTGGCACACCGGCTGCATCGGCAGTGCGAGCACCACCGCATCGCGCAGCACGGGTTCGAGGTCGAACAAGCCGTCCTCGATGAAGTACCTGTCCTCGTCGTCCTCGGCGTCGTCGCCCGGTTCCGCGATCACGCGGCCCCGGTCGTCGGCGTCAGGGTACGAGAACAGTTCCTGGAAGTCCGCTTCGAGCTCCTGCTCGACCGGCTCCAGACACCTTACGCACTCCCCCTCGGCCTGTGCACGGGCGGTGCCTGTGACAAGCACACCCTCCATGACCGACTCCAGGCGGAGCTCCAGCTCCACCGGGGCGCCCTGCGGCACTCCGATGACTCCCGCGATACCGAGGTCCGCGGGAGCGTCGACCGTGCGGGTCAGGCGCTGCAGCGCACCGGGACGCCGCCCCAGCTCGTGTGTGTCGAACACGAACGGGTTGCGGTGGTCGAGGCGCGCGTGAGGAGCCATTCCTGCTTTCGATCTTCGAGCTCAGAGGGACGCGGTCCGGAGAAGTCCCCGGGCAGCGTTGATCGCGAACGTAGACGCGACCGAAGAGCCAGGATACTGGACCTTTCGCTGTCGGCCCAATCCGGTCGTTCTCTACAGGCCCCGACCCTGCTCGTAGGCCCTCAGCTGCTCCGGGGTGATCATGCCGGTGTCGAAGAGGCTGGTCTCGTCGAGGTCGTACGACTGGTGCGCCTGGTGCTGGACCGCCGGCTGCTGCTGGGGGTCGTAGACGGGCTGCTGGCCGGTGTCGTAGCCCTGGTAGGCGTAGGGGTCGGCCTGCTGGTAGCCGTAGGGGTCCTGCTGCTGGTAGCCGTACGCGTCCTGCTGGGCGTAGGCGGGCTGCTGCTGCGGATAGCCGTACGGATCCTGCTGCACCGGCTGCTGGTCGTACTGCGGCTGCTGCGGGATCTGGACGGCGGGCTGCTCGGCCTGGGCCGCCTGCGCCGCCCGTTCGTCCTGGTCGGCGAGGGCCGCGAGGTCGGCGAGGTAGTCGGCGTCGCTGGAGTGCTGGAAGGTCGTGTTGTCGTCGGCCAGGGCGCCCAGGTCGTCGGTGGCGATCCGGCCGTGCAGCTTGGCGCGGCCCTTGCCGACCGCCTCCAGGGTCTTGGCGAGGACCGCCTCGAAGGCGCCCAGCTTGGTGTCCACGTAGGCGTCGGCGTCCCGGCGCAGGGTCTCGGGGTCGTGGCTGCGCTCGGGAGCGTCCTCGTCCTCGTAGCCCTGCTCGTCGAGGCCCGGGCCGGTGCCGAGCAGCTTCTCGCGGCCGCGGCCGACCGAGCCGAGCGTCTTGGTGAGGACGACCTCGAAGTTGGCGAGCTTGGAGTCGACGTAGTCGTCGGCCTCGGCGCGGACCTCCTCGGCCTCTCTGCGGGCCTCGCCGAGGATCCGGTCGGCCTCCGACTGGGAACGGCGGGCCACCTCCGTGTCCGAGATCAGCGACCCGCGCTCGGCGTGCGCGGTCTCGATGATCCGCTCGGCCTCCATCCGGGCCTGCTCGACCATCTGATCGCGGTCGCCGATCAGCTCCTGGGCCTGCGCGAGGGAGCCGGGCAGCGCCTGGCGCAGCTCTTCGAGCATCGCGAGCAGGTCGGCGCGGTTGACCACGCACGACGCCGACATGGGCATGGCCCGGGCGCCGGACACCGTGGCCACGATGTCGTCGAGCTTCTTCTGTACGTCCACCCTGCGCTCGCCACTCTCTACAGCCGTGTTGGAGACGGACGGGACGACTGTAGCCCCATCAGTCCCTGTGAAGACGCTTGTTGAGGGCCTCCAGGACAGGGGCCGGAACCAGGTGGGAAATGTCGCCGCCCCACTGCGCGACCTCCTTGACCAGGGAGGAGGAGAGGAAGCTGTAGGTGGGGTTGGTCGGCACGAACAGCGTCTCGACGCCCGTCAGGCCGATGTTCATCTGCGCCATCTGCAGCTCGTAGTCGAAGTCGCTGACGGCCCGCAGGCCCTTCACGATGGCCGGGATCTCGCGCTGCTTGCAGAAGTCGACGAGGAGGCCGTGGAACGCCTCGACGCGGACGTTGGCGTAGTCGGCGGTGACCGTGCGGATCAGGTCGATCCGCTCGTCGATCTCGAACAGGCCCTTCTTGGACTTGTTGATCATCACCGCGACGTAGACCTCGTCGTAGAGACGGGACGCACGGGCAATGATGTCGAGGTGTCCGTTGGTGATCGGGTCGAACGACCCGGGACAGACGGCGCGGCGCACTTGTGATCCCTCGCTCTCCGGTCCGGTCATCGTGCGTCTTCGCACGTAGAGGCGGCGCGACCGTACCAAAACGTTCCCTCGCCGTAACGACGGGACCGGAGGGCCTCGAAGCCGTCCGGCCAGCCGAAGGTGCCGCCTCTGGTGCTGCGCTCCACGGTGACGAGGGCGTCGGGCGCGAGCCAGCCCCCGGAGTGGAGTGTGAGGAGAATCTCCCGAAGATCGTCGTCCGAGACGGCGTACGGGGGGTCGAGGAAGACGATGTCGTACGGCTCCGCCGGCGCCGGCGACTGGATGATCTGTTCCGCTTTGCCCGCCCTGACTTCGGCGCCGGGCAGGCCCAGATTCTTTACGTTTTCACGTACGACGCGGGCGGCTCTCGCGTCGGCCTCGACGAGAAGGGTGTGTCCCGCGCCCCGGGAGAGGGCCTCCAGGCCCACGGCGCCGGAGCCGGCGTAGAGGTCGAGGACGCGTTCGCCGTCCAGGGGGCCGCCGAGGAGGGACTGCCAGGTGGAGAAGAGGCCTTCGCGTGCGCGGTCGGAAGTGGGCCGGGTGCCTGTGCCTGGTGGCACCGTGAGCCGACGTCCGCCGGCTGCGCCTGCGATCACGCGGGTCATTTTGAATCCTCGGTCCGGGGTGGTTGCGGATTCAGTTTGGCAGCACGTGCGTCGTGGTTGCTCGCGCAGTTCCCCGCGCCCCTGAAGGGGCGCTTCCACTCACCCCTTCTCCAAGTACTGCTCCCTCTCCTCGTCCAAGAGGGCGTCCAAGGCCGTCCGCAGGCCCGGGAGGTCGGTCAGTTCGGGGTCCCTCGTCACCAGCGTCGTCGCCTCCTCCCTCGCCTCCGCGATGATCTCCTCGTCCTCGATCACCGCCAGGACGCGGAGGCTGGAGCGGGCGCCCGACTGGGCCTGGCCGAGCACGTCGCCCTCTCTGCGCTGCTCCAGGTCGATCCTCGACAGCTCGAAGCCGTCCAGGGTCGAGGCGACAGCCGTCAGGCGCTGGCGGGCCGCGCTGGCCTCCGGCATCTCCGTGACCAGGAGACAGAGGCCGGGCGCCGAGCCTCGGCCCACCCGGCCGCGCAGCTGGTGGAGCTGGGAGACGCCGAAGCGGTCGGCGTCCATGATCACCATGGCGGTGGCGTTGGGGACGTTGACACCGACCTCGATGACCGTGGTGGCGACCAGGACGTCCGTGTCGCCCGCGGCGAAGCGGCGCATGACCGCGTCCTTGTCGTCGGGATGCATCCTGCCGTGCAGGACCTCCACCCGGAGGCCGCTGAGCGGGCCCTTGGCCAGGTGGTCGGCCACGTCCAGGACGGCCAGCGGCGGGCGCTTCTCCGCCTCGTCCTCGGCCGACTTCTTCGCCTTCTTGGGGTCGTCCTCCTCGTCACCGATGCGGGGGCAGACGACGTACGCCTGATGGCCGTTGCCCACCTCTTCCCTGACCCGCTCCCAGGCGCGGGCCAGGAAGTGGGGCTTGTCGGCGGCGGGGACCACGTGCGTGGCGATCGGGGAGCGGCCCGCCGGGAGCTGGTCCAGGACCGAGGTCTCCAGGTCGCCGAAGACCGTCATCGCGACCGTGCGCGGAATGGGGGTCGCCGTCATGACGAGGAGGTGCGGCGGCTGCTTGCCCTTGCCGCGCAACGCGTCACGCTGCTCGACTCCGAAGCGGTGCTGTTCGTCCACGACCACCAGGCCGAGGTCGTGGAACTGGACCTTGTCCTCGATCAGCGCGTGGGTGCCGATGACGATCCCGGCATCGCCCGTGACCAGGTCCAGCATCGCCTGGCGGCGGGCCGCCGTGCCCATCGAGCCGGTGAGGAGGACGACCTTGGTCGCGTGGTCCGCGCCGCCGAGCATGCCGCCTTCCGCCAGCTCGCCCATCATCTCGGTGATCGAGCGGTGGTGCTGCTGGGCCAGGACCTCGGTGGGGGCGAGCATGGCCGCCTGGCCGCCCGCGTCGACCACGGCGAGCATCGCGCGGAGGGCCACCATGGTCTTGCCGGAACCGACTTCCCCCTGCAGCAGCCGGTGCATCGGGTGTTCCGTCGCCAGGTCGTCGAAGATCTCCTTCGAGACCTTCTGCTGGCCGTCCGTGAGGGTGAAGGGGAGGCGGTCGTCGAAGGCCGTGAGGAGGCCGTCGGGGGATGGTTTGCGGGACACCGCCGGGAGTTGGGCGTCGGCGTGGCGGCGGCGGGCCAGGGCCACCTGGAGGACGAAGGCCTCGTCCCACTTGAGGCGGTCGCGGGCCGCCGCGATGTCCGCCTTGGTGTGCGGGCGGTGGATCTTGAGGAGGGCCTCGGGGAGCGGAAGGAGTCCGCGGCCGTCGCGGAGCGTCGGCGGGAGGGGGTCCAGGGCCTCCTGGGCGCTGGGCAGGACCGTCTGGACCGCCTTGCCGATCTTCCAGGACTCCAGCTTGGCGGTGGCCGGATAGAGGGGGATCAGGGCCCCGGCCCAGCTCTCGACGGATTCGTCGGGGTCGTCGCCACGGAGCAACTCGTATGCTGGGTGTGCCAGTTGGAGGCGGCGGTTGAAGACCGACACCTTGCCGGCGAACATCGCGCGGGTGCCCGGCAGGAGTTCCTTGTGGGGTTTGTGCACGCCGTTGCCGAAGAAGACCAGTTGGAGCCGGCCGCTGCCGTCGGTGATCGTGACCTCCAGGCGCTGGCCCTTGCCGCGGGGCGCTTTGGAGGAGGCGAACGTGTGCAGGCGGGCGTCGGCGACCATGGCGACCACCGTGACGTGCTCGTCCATGGGCAGGTCGGCGAGGTGGGTGAGCTGGCCGCGCTCCTCGTATCTGCGGGGGTAGTGGTGCAGGAGGTCGCCGACGGAGTGCAGGCCGAGGTGCTCGGCCATCACCTTCGCGGTGGCTGGGCCGAGCACTGACTTCAGCGGTTGTTTCAGTGGTTCTTCCAGTGCGGGCACGAGATCCATTGCACACCACGCCACTGACAATCCCGGATACGGTTCGGGAAACACCTGGTCAGACGGTCGTTTTGAGTCATAGGATGGCGCGCTCCGGCCATCCTTCCGCGGTCACCGCCCCACCAGGGACCGCCCGACCCCGCGCCGACCACGTCTTCCCCCCTCCGGCGCAGCGACGATGGACTCCCAGACCTCACAGTCATCACAGGCATCACAGCCACCGCATACGTTCCAGGTCGACCTGCGTGGTCTGGTGGACCTGCTCTCCCATCACCTGTACTCCAGTCCCAAGGTCTATCTGCGCGAGCTGCTGCAGAACGCCGTGGACGCGATCACCGCGAGACGGGCCGAGCAGCCCGACGCCCCGGCGCGGGTGCGGCTGTACGCGGACGGCAGTTCGCTCCGGGTGGAGGACAGCGGCGTCGGGCTCACCGAGTCGGACGTGCACACTCTGCTCGCGACCATCGGGCGGAGTTCCAAACGCGGGGACGGGCTGCAGGAGGCCCGCTCCGACTTCCTGGGCCAGTTCGGCATCGGGCTGCTGGCCTGTTTCGTGGTCGCCGAGCGGATCCGGGTGGTCAGCCGCAGCGCCCGGACACCGGACGCGCCGCCCGTGGAGTGGACGGCACGCGACGACGGGTCGTACACCGTGCGGACGTTGCCGCCCGACGCCCGTCCCGAGCCCGGTACCACCGTGTATCTGGTGGCGCGCGCGGGCGCGGCGGAGTGGCTGGACGAGCGGCGGGTGCTGGCGCTGGCCCGGGACTTCGGTTCGCTGCTGCCGTACGACGTCCGGGTGGGCGACGAGGCGGTCACCGACCTGCCGGCGCCCTGGGACCGGCCGTACCCCTCCCCCGCGACCCGGCGGGTGGCGCTGGCCCGGCACTGTCACGAGCTGTTCGGGTTCACGCCGTTGGACTCGATCGCGCTGGACGTGCCGCTGGCCGGGATCCGGGGGGTGGCGTATGTGCTGCCGTCGGCGGTGAGTCCTGCCCAGCGGGCCTCGCACCGCGTGCACCTCAAGGGCATGTTGCTGACCGAGCGGGCCGAACAGCTGCTGCCGGACTGGGCGTTCTTCGTGCGCTGTGTGCTGGACACGGACAGTCTGCGGCCGACGGCCTCGCGCGAGTCGCTGTACGAGGACGAGACGCTGGCCGGCGTACGGGAGGCGCTCGGCGAAAGGATTCGGTCCTGGCTGACCGGGCTGGCGGCCGGTGATCCGGAACGGCTCTCCGCCTTCCTGTCGGTGCACCACCTGGGCGTGAAGTCGCTGGCCCGGCACGACGCGGAGATGCTGCGGACGATGCTGCCGTGGCTGCCGTTCGAGACCACCGACGGGCAGCTCTCGCTGGAGGAGTTCGCGCAGCGGCACCCGGTGGTGCACTTCACCCGGTCGGTCGAGGAGTACCGGCAGGTCGCGCCGATCGCCTCCGCGCAGGGCGTCGGGGTGGTCAACGGCGGTTACACGTACGACAGTGAGCTGGTCGAGGCGCTGCCGTCGGTGCGGCCCGGGACGGTGGTCGCGGAGCTGGACGCGGACACCGTGACCGCGCATCTGGACTCGGTGGACCCGGCGGAGGAGCTGGCGCTGGCGGGGTTCCTGGCGGTGGCGCGGGCCAAGCTCGACCCACTGCAATGTGACATAGTACTGCGCGCCTTCCACCCCCTCTCGGTCCCCGCCCTCCACCTCGACGACCGCGCCGCCCGTCATGAACAGGCCCGTGCGGAGGCCGAGGAGCAGGCCGACGACCTGTGGGCGGGCATCCTGGGCTCGCTGCGCGGCAGTACGCCCCGCGCGCGGCTGGTGCTCAACCACCTCAATCCGCTGATCCGGCGGATCAGTTCGCTCAAGGACCCGGAGCTGATCGGCACCGCGACCGAATCGCTCTACGGGCAGGCGCTGCTGATGGCGCAGCGTCCGCTGCGGCCGGCCGACTCGGCGTTGATCAACCGCTCGTTCATCGGCCTCCTGGAATGGGCCACTCTTGGGGAGGGTGATCGCTGATGACCGGAATCGACGGGATCACCGACTTCGACTCGCTGCGCCGGGCGATGGCGGAGAACTCCGAGGAGCCGGAGGGCCCGGCCCGCAACGCGCGCGCGGAGCAGCTGCTGTTGGCGGCCGAGAAGCTGAACATCCCGCTCGCCGTGATCGAGGCGCTCGGGCACCAGCTGAAGGTCTACAACTACAGCTCCGAGAAGGACCGGATGTTCGTCCCGTTCGCGCGGCTGCTGCGCATGTGGGACGAGCGGCCCGAGGACTTCGACGAGTACGAGACGCATTCGCTGCACTGGGTCTTCAAGTGGATGTCGGCCGGCATGCTGGACCAGCCGCACATCCCGCTCGCCTCGATCGAGAAGTGGCTGGGCGAGATGGAGCACCGCTACCGGCTCGCGGGGCACTCGGAACGGGCGGTGCGCAGTGCCGAGTTCAGTGTCGCCGGGCACATCGGTGACTTCCCGCGCGCGGAGCAGGCGTATGCGGCCTGGCTGGCGGCGGACCGGGACCGGATGGCCGACTGCCACGCGTGCGAGCTGCACGGGCAGGGCGGCTGGCAGCTGAGGAACGGGCGGGACGCCGAGGCCCTGGAGCTGTGGCGGCCGGTCCTGGAGGGCGAGTACAGCTGTGCCCACGAGCCGCACACGGTCCTCGCCTCCTCGCTGGCCCCGCTGCTGCGGCTGGGCCGGGTCGACGAGGCACGCGCCCATCACCTGCGTGGTTTCCGGCTGGTCCGCCCCATGGAGAGCATGCGGGGCGCCTACGCCGACCACGTGGAGTTCTGCGCGCTGACCGGCAACGAGGCGCGTGGTCTGGAGCTGCTGGCGGAGCGTCCCGCCTACTTCACGGACACCGGGCAGCCGCGCAGCCGGCTGGACTTCATGGCGGTGGTGACACTGCTGATGGAGCGGCTGACCGAGCTGGGGCTCGGGGAGCAGCGGGTGCCGGGACCCGCCGGGCGGGTGTGGACGGCCGAGGAGCTCGCCGTCCACGCGCGCGTGGAGACCGAGGAGCTGGCGGCGCGGTTCGACGCCCGCAACGGCACCTCCTATGTCGGTGACCAGGTGCGTGAGCGGATGGCCCAGCGGCCGCTGGTGGACCGGCTGCCGCTGGGTGTGCGGGCGGCACGGACGGCGCCCGCGGCACCGGTGGCACAGGTGCCGGTGCCGGAGCAGTCCGCGCAGCCGGAGCTGCCCGCGCTGCTCGCCGAGGCGCGGCGGCTGTCGGACACGCTGCAGCCGCATGCCCTGGAAGCGTGGGCGGCGGTCGCACGGGCCGCCGAGGACGCCGAGGTGGACACGTACGTCCGCGCGGAGATCGCCGACCACACGGCGATGGGGCGCGGCCCCGAGGGCGTCGAGCTGTTCGAGCGGGCGGCGGAGCTGTACGCGGAGTCGGGCGACGAGGGCGAGGCGATCGCGGCACGCGCGCGTGCGGCGTACGTACGGGCGCTGTCCGGGGAGCTGGACGAGGCGCTGGCCTCGGTCGACGAGCCGTACGACCGGATTCTCGCCCTGTACGCCGAGGACGCCACCGGGGTGCGGCAGACGGCGGCCGTGCTGATGAGCCGGGCGCGGATCCTGATGCGGCGGGTGCACGAGCGGTCGGCGGGCGCCGCCGACGCCGAGCAGGCCGTACGGGAGCTGCTGGCGCTCGTCGGCGGGCGCGGTGGGTCCGATGTCCGGCTGGTGTCCCGGGCGGCCGAGGGGCGGGCGATGCTCGCCGAACTGGCCGAGCTGGCCGGGGACGGGGAGCGGGCGGGCGAGCTGTTCCGGCAGGCGACGGCGCAGTTCGTGGGCGCCGAGCTGCCGTGGTTCGCGGTGGAGTACGAGGTGCGGGTGGCCGCGCTCGCCCATGCGCAGGGTGACATGGCCGAGGCGGAGCGGGCGCTGCGCGCGGCTCTGGAGCACGGCGGGCCGTATGTGGAGGCGGTCGGGCGGGCCCAGCTGCATCTCCAGCTCGCCGAGGTCCTCGGCGGCCGGGGCGCTGCCGCGGAGGCCGCCGAGCATGCCCTGGAGGCGGCGCACTGGGCCGACGAGGCCGGGGAGAGCTCCACCCTGGGCGCCTGGGCGCGGCACCAGCTGGGCGGCTTCCTGCTGCGTCAGGGGCGGTTCGCGGAGGCCGCCGAGGTGCTGGAGTCGGCGCTGGCCGACCTGAGTGCCGAGACGCACGGGGACGGCGCGGTCGTCCAGACGCAGTGGTGGCTCGGGGACTGTCTGAGCGAGCTCGGCGAGCATCATGCGGCGGCCGAACGGCGGCTGCAGGCGGCCGAGATCGCCCGGCACTGGCCCGAGCAGCACGACCACGCCACTTTGGCCCACCTCGCGGCCGAGTCGCTGGGCAACGCGGGCCTGCCCGTCGAGGCGGACCGGGCGTACACGCGCGCGGGCGAGCTGTGGCGGGCGATGGGCAATGTGCACTTCCTGGTGCGTTCGCTGCGCGCCCGTGCCTGGCTGGCGCTGCGCACGGAGGAGGGGCTGGAGGGCGCGCGGAAGCTGATGGCGGACGCGGTCCGCGAGTGCGAGTCGGCGCTGGAGGTCGTCGACGACCCGGCCGGGGCGGAGCGGCTCGCCGGTGAGCTCGGGCACACGCGCCGGCAGTTCGGTGATCTGCTGGCCCGTTCGGTGCCCGAGGAGGCCGAGGACGCGGCGATCCAGGAGGCGTTCGAGGCGGCTCTCGCGGAGATGGCGGCGGCGATCTCGGTGTTCGCCACGCTGGGCGAGGAGGGACTGCACAGCCGTACCGGCGCCGAACTGGCCGCCGGCTGGCTGGAGGCCGACCTGAGCCGTCCGGCGGACGCGGCGGCACGCGCGCGTGCGGTGCTGGACGCCTACGAGGGCGCCGACCCGGCCGACGAGACGGTCCGGTCCCGGCGGACGGAGGCCCGGCAGCTGCTGGAACCTACGGAAGAATGAGCAGAGGGGGCTCGTCCCGCGCCTGACCGGGGTCTACTCGACGCCTATGAGGAGCGGAGCCCCCTGCCGTCCGCCCCGGTGGACCACGGTGTCGACGGCGAGGTACGCCTCGCGCACGCGTACCTCCAGGCGGTCGGCGACGCCGTCGGGCGCCTCGTCGCCGAGGACGAGGGTGACCAGCTCGCCGCCGGCCTGGAGCATCCGGTCCAGGACGGTCTCGGCGGTGGCGGTGACGTCCGAGCCGATCACCGCCACGTCGCCGTCGATCAGGCCCAGGACGTCGCCGGCCTGGCAGATGCCGGCCATGGTCCAGGACTGCCGTTCCGCGATCACGACCTCGGCGTAGCGGGTGGCGCCCGCCGCCGAGGTCATCTGGACGACGTCCTCGTCGAAGCGGCGGTCCGGCTGGTGCACCGCGAGCGCGGCGATGCCCTGGACCGCCGAGCGGGTCGGGATGAGGGCGACCCGGATGCCCTCCGCCCGGGCCTGCTCGGCCGCCGCGGCCGCCGTGTGCCGCAGGTCGGCGTCGTTGGGCAGCAGCACCACCTCGCGCGCGTGGGCGCGCCGTACGGCATCCACCAGCTCCCCGCTGGCGGGCGGCTCCCCGGGGCGGGCGAGCACCGTGGTCGCGCCGGCCTCGCCGTACAGTCCGGCCAGCCCCTCCCCCGGTACGACGGCCACCACGGCCCGCTGCACCCGCTCGCGCGGCGGGCGGTCCCCGCCGCTGTGCACGTCCCCGGCGCCGAAGTGCGTGATCCTGATCCGGTACGGCCGCCCGGCCTCGACGCCCGCCTCCACGGCGGCGCCGGCGTCGTCGACGTGCACATGGACGTTCCACAGTCCGTCGCCGCCGACCACGACCAGGGAGTCCCCGAGGGCGTCCAGCCGGGCCTGCAGCCGGTCCACGGCGCTGTCCTCGGCCTCCAGGAGGTAGATGACCTCGAAGGCGGGCCCGGCGGAGGCCGCGGTGCGGGTCTCGGCCCGGGCGTCGGAAACGGCGTCCACGCGCGCGTGCACGACCGGGCCCGTCCCGGACGCGTGCGCGTACGCGTCGAAAGGCGTCGGGGTCTCCCCGGTGAACGCCTCCACCAGCGCCCCGAGCACCGCGACCAGACCCCGCCCGCCGGCGTCGACCACTCCGGCCCGCTCCAGGGCGGCCAGCTGGCCCGGGGTCGCCGCCAGCGCCTTGCAGGCGCCCTCGTAGGCGGCCCCCGCGACCGTCCCGCAGTCGCTCCCGGCCGCGTCGGCGGCGTCGGCCGCCGCCGACGCGACGGACAGCACCGTGCCCTCGACGGGGTGGGCCACGGCGCGGCGGGCGGAATCCGCCGCGTACCGCAGCGCGAGCCGCAGCCCCTCGCCGTCCATGTGAGTCGCCTCACCCTCGGTGAGGACATGGGCCATGCCGCGCAGCAGCTGCGCCAGGATCGTGCCGGAGTTGCCGCGCGCGCCTATGAGGGCCCCGTGGGCCATCGCGCCGACGGCGTCGGCCAGCGTGGGTACCTCTTCGCCCAGCTCGTAGCCCGCGAAGACGGCCTCCACGGCTCCCGTGGCCGACTCCACCGTCAGATACAGGTTGGTGCCCGTGTCGCCGTCGGCCACCGGGTAGACGTTGATCGCGTCGATCTCCTCGCGCGCCCGTCCGAGCGCCCCGAGCGCGAGACCGCACCAGGTGCGTACCGCGAGAGCATCGAAGAATGTCTGCGGCACCTGCGCCACCTGCGCCTCCTTGAGCTGGCTGGACGTGGACGCAGCGTAGACCTCACAGGGGTGTCCACCGGAAGTGGGCCGGGGGCGGGCCCCTGAGCTGCCATGCTAGTTTCGTCTAACCGTCGCAGCCGTTGTATGCTGCTCCGGTTGCCCGATCTGATCGGGCTATTCCCCTGGCAACGCCAATCAAGATCATCAGATCCACACGATCTCGATCCCGGCATGCCGGGATTCAACCGTAAGTGCATCTGAAGTCTTTGGAGTGACCCGTGGCTGCCAACTGCGACGTCTGCGGCAAGGGGCCGGGCTTCGGCAACAACATCTCGCACTCGCACCGCCGTACGTCCCGTCGCTGGAACCCGAACATCCAGCGTGTGCGTACCGTGGTCGGCGGGACGCCGAAGCGCGTCAATGCCTGCACCTCGTGCATCAAGGCCGGCAAGGTCTCGCGCTGACGCACTGTCGCTGAGCGCGCGGCCACCGCTGGTTCGCTGCACAGAGCCGGTCCACCTCAGGGTGGGCCGGCTTTTTGCCGTGCCTGAAATTCCGGACCCCGCGCGGCCGGGCCCTGACAGGCTGTACGGATGCGCTTCGGCATCCTGGGCCCTCTGGACGTACGCACCGACGACGGCACCCCTGTCGACCCCGGCGGCCCCCGCCCCCGCGCGCTCCTGACCCTGCTGCTCCTCGACGCGGGCCGCGCGGTCCCCACGCGGCGCCTCGTCGACGGCCTGTACGGGGCCGAGCCGCCCGCCGGGGCCGCCAACGCACTCCAGTCCCAGATCTCCCGGCTGCGCAGGCGACTGGCCCCGCACGCGGAGATCGAGGCCACACCCACCGGCTATCGCCTCGCCGTCGCCCCTGACACCGTGGACGTATATCAGTTCGAAAAACTGTCCGCGGCCGGGCGCACCGCTCTCGCCGCCGGTGACCATACGCAGGCGGCCGCCCGGCTCCGGGAGGCGCTCGCCCTGTGGCGCGGTCCCGCGCTGGCCGACCTCCCGGACGCGGACGCCGAGGCCACGCGGCTGGAGGAACTGCGGCCGGCCGTCGTACAGGACCGCATCGAGGCGGATCTGGCACTCGGCGGCGGCTCCGAGCTCGTACCGGAGCTACGGGCCCTGCTGTCCGCCCACCCGCTGGGCGAGCGGCTGTACGGGCAGCTGATGCGGGCCCTGCACGCGGGCGGGCGGCCCGCCGAGGCGCTGACCGTGTACGAGGAGGCCCGCCGCGCCCTCGCGGACGAGCTGGGCGCCGATCCCTCGCCCGAGCTCTCCGCGCTGCACTTGGAGCTGCTGCGGGGCGCACAGCCCGTGCGGCCCCGGCTGCCGGTCCAGCTCACCCGGTTCGTCGGCCGCGAACCCGAACTCGCCCGGATCGCCGCCCTCCTCGCCGACTCCCGGCTGGTCACGCTCACCGGTCCCGGCGGGGCGGGTAAGACACGGCTGGCGATCGAGGCGGCCCAGCACCGTCCCGGTGCCGCCTTCGTCGAACTCGCGCCCCTCACCGACGGCTCCCGGATCCCGTACGCTGTCCTGGCCGCCGTCGGTGTCCGCGAGGGCTTCCGCAGCCCCGCCGCCGACACCACGGACCGGCTACTGGCCGCCCTGGAGGACCGTGAGCTGCTGCTCGTCCTCGACAACTGCGAGCACCTGGTCGAGGAGGCCGCCAGGGTCGCCGCCCTGCTCCTCTCCGCCTGCCCGGGTGTGCGGATCCTGTCCACCAGCCGGGAGTCCCTGGCCATCACGGGCGAGATCCTGGTCCCGGTGCCCCCGCTGCCGCCGGAACCCGCGGTGCGGCTCTTCCTGGACCGGGCCCGTGCCGTACGCCCCGGTTTCGACGGCCACGCGCGCGTGGCCGGCATCTGCACCGCCCTCGACGGGCTGCCCCTGGCCATCGAGCTGGCGGCGGCCCGGCTGCGCACCCTCACCCCGGACGAACTCGCCGACCGCCTGGACGACCGGTTCCGGCTGCTCTCCCGCGGCGACCGTTCCAAGGCGCCCCGGCACCGCACCCTGCGCGCGGTCGTGGAGTGGAGCTGGGGCCTGCTGGACGAGGAGGAGCGGGAGCTGGCGCGGCGGCTGACGGTCTTCTCCGGGGGTGCGACCTCAGCGGCGGTCGAGGCGGTGTGCGGGCTGCCGTATCCGGAGGACGTGCTGGCCTCGCTGGTGGAGAAGTCGTTCCTGGAGGTGTCCGAGGGGCGCTACCGGATGCTGGAGACGATCCGGGCCTTCGCCGCCGAGGAGCGGGAGGAGGATCTCGCGGACGCCCACGCCGACTACTTCCTGCGGCTGGCCGAGGAGGCCGAGCCTCGGCTGCGCGGCGGCGGCCAGCTCCCCTGGCTGGCCCGGCTCGCCGCCGAGCAGGGCAATCTGGACGCGGCACTGCGCCACCTGGTGCGCCACGACACGGACCGGGCCCTGCGCCTCATGGGACCCCTCTCCTGGTTCTGGCGGCTGCGCGGAGTGCACGGCGAACGGATGAGGACGGCACGGGAGCTGCTGGCCGCCGTCGGGGACACGCCCCCGCCCGGTCTGGAGGAGGAGTACGTACTGTGCGCGATCAACGCGCTCTCCGGTGCCGGCGAGGAACCGGAGCTCATCGCGCGCGTGGACGCCGTTCTGGAGGCGTACGGGGGACCGTTGCGGCTGCCGTACGTCCTCGTGCTGTGGGCGGTGGCGGCCGGTCCGCGACCCGCCGCCGACGAGAAGGCCCTCGCTCTGGCCGGCGCGTCCCCCTGGGCGCATGCCCTGCTGGATGTGGGGCTGGGCTTCCGGGCGCAGTTCTCCGGCCGCCCCGGGGAGTCCGAGGAGTACTTCTCCCGGGCGCTGGCGGGCTACCGGGCCACCGGTGACCGCTGGGGCATGGCCAACTGCCTCGACCCGCTCGGTCTGCTCGCCCACACCCGCGGTGACTCCGGGCGCGCCTTGGAGCTGCTGGACGAGGGGCTGACGCACGTGCGGGAGCTGGCCGCCCCCGAGGAGACCGCCGACCTGCTGCGCAGCCGGGGCACCGTGCTGCTGCACCGGGGCGACACGGCCGCCGCCGGTGCCCATTTCGAGCAGGCGCTGACGCTCGCCCGCGGCGCCGGGCTCCCCGACAAGGTGGCGGCCGCCCGGCGCGGTCTCGGTGACGCGGCCCGGCTGGCCGGGGACCGTGCACACGCGCGCGTGCACTACGAGAACGCCCTCCAGGAGTGCGCCGCCAACTGGTTCAGCGTCGGCGAGACGGTCCGCATCCTGATCGGGCTCGGGCGGACGGCCGCCGCCGAGGGGCACACCGAGGAGGCCCGCGACTGGTTCCGGCAGGCCGCCGAACTGGCCGTCGAGGGACCGGGCGACCTGGAACTCGCCGACGCGGCGGAGGCGCTGGCGTCCGTGGCCGACTCGGCCGAGCGGGCCGCGGTGCTGCTGGGCGCGGGGACGGGCCTGCGGGGCGTCCGCAGCGGAGGCGACCCGGATGTCGTACGCGTCGAGGAGGAAGTCCGGGCGAAGCTGTCGCCCGAGGCCTACGAAGAGGCCTTTCAGCAGGGCCTGCGGCAACGGTCAGCGGCGGTCAGCGAACGGTAGGGGGACGGTCAGCGCCCCCGCCGAAGCTCCTCGTATGACGAAGCAGACGCGGCAGACACCGCAGACACCGCAGCAGAAGAACCTGGCCCACCTCAGCGTCCTGATCTCCGGCGCCAGTGTCGCCGGACCCGCCCTCGCCCTCAACCTCGCCCGGCTCGGCGCCCGCGTCACCGTCGTCGAGAAGGCCCCGGACCTGCGCGGCGGCGGCTTCGCCGTCGACTTCCGCGGCCATGTCCACCGCACCGTGCTGACCTCCATGGGCATCTGGGACGAGATCCACGCCCGCCAGACGCACATGGGCCGCCAGACGGTCGTCGACGCCGGCGGCAGCCCGCGCGTGGACCTGCCCGCCGAACTGATGAGCGGCGATGTGGAGATCTTCCGGGGCGACCTCGCGCAGATCATGTACGAGCGCACCAAGGGCGAGGTCGAGTACGTCTTCGGCGACTCGATCGCCACGCTCGGCGAGGACGCCGACGGTGTCGACGTCACCTTCGAGAAGGGCGCGCCCCGCCGCTTCGACCTGGTCGTCGGCGCCGACGGGCTGCATTCCGACACCCGTCGGCTGGTCTTCGGCGACGAGTCCCGCTACCTGCGCTTCTTCGACCACTACGTGGCCGCCTTCGACGTCCCCAACCACCTGGGCCTGGACCGCACCGGCCGGGTCTACAGCGAGCCCGGCCGCGCGGCCGTCGTCGGCAACTACGACGGCGACCCGGACCGCGCGGGCGCGCTGCTGGTCTTCCGGTCCGAGGAGCTGCCGTACGACCGCAGGGACGTCACGGCGGTCAAGCGGATCCTGGCCGAACGCTTCGCCGGGATGGGCTGGGAGCTCCCCGCCGTCCTCGAGGCCCTCGAAGAGGCCGACGACGTCTACTTCGACGCGATCGCCCAGATCCATGTCGACCGGCTGGTCAAGGGGCGGGTGGTCCTGCTCGGGGACGCCGGGTACGGGGCGACCATGGGCGGCATGGGGACCGGGGTGGCGATCGTCGGGGCGTACGTCCTCGCCGGTGAACTCGCGCTCGCGGACGGTGACTTCCGTGTCGCGTTCGCGGAGTACGAGTCCCGGATCCGGGACTTCGCCAAGGGCTGCCAGAAGATCTCGGGGAACGCGGGCCCGTTCTTCGCCCCGCCGACCGAGCGGCGCATCCGCAGCCGGGACCGGATGTACCGGCTGCTCGCCTCCCGTCCGCTGGCCCGCTTCTTCAAGCGGATGACCGAGAAGGCGGCGACCGGCATCAAGCTGCGGGAGTATCCCTTCTGAGCCCCGTCCCGAGGGCCCAGCCGTGGTCCACGGGCCCGATCCCGGCGCCGAGCGCGAACCCGGCCGCGATCGCCCCGGTGACGTACTCCTTGGCCGCCGCCACCGCCTCCGGCACGGATTGCCCCTTCGCGAGCTGCGACGCGATCGCCGACGCGAGGGTGCAGCCCGTGCCGTGCGTGTGCCGGTTGTCGTGCCGGGGAGCGCGCAGCAGGTGCTCGTCGGTGCCGTCCGTGAGCAGGTCGGCGGCTTCGCCGGGAAGATGACCGCCCTTGACCAGCACCCACTTCGGCCCGTACGACAGCACGGCCGCCGCGGCCCGTCGTAGATCCGCCTCCGACTCGACGTGCACGCCGGTGAGTTGGGCCACCTCGTCGAGGTTCGGGGTGGCGACGGTGGCGAACGGGAGGAGCCTGGTGCGGACCGAGTCCAGGGCGGAGGCGGCGAGCAGCGGGTCGCCGTGCTTGGAGACCCCGACCGGGTCGACGACCACCGGCGCGTCGGTCCCGGCGATCAAGTCCGCGACCGTCTCGACCAGTTCGGCCGAGGCGAGCATCCCGGTCTTCACTGCGTCGACGCCGATGTCGTCGACGACACTGCGGTACTGGGCTCGGACGGCCTCGACCGGAAGTTCCCAAGCGCCCTGCACGCCCACGGAGTTCTGCGCGGTGACCGCGGTGAGCACGCTCATGCCGTGCACGCCGAGCGCGAGCATGGTCTTCAGATCGGCCTGGATCCCGGCCCCGCCGCCGGAGTCGGAGCCCGCGACCGTCAGCACGCGCGGGACGCTCATGACTCGATGTCCCCGAAGTGGTCCCAGCCGCCCTTGCTGGTCCAGGGCGCGCCGTCGACGGTCACCTGGGGCAGCGCGGACGGGTTGAGGACCTCGCCGATGACCTTCCAGCGGGCGGGCAGCTTCACGTCCTGGGGGAAGGTCGCCACGATCGCGTGGTCCTCTCCCCCGGTCAGCACCCACTGGATGGGGTCGACGCCGACGGCCTGGCCGATGTCGTTCATCTGGGTCGGGATGTCGATCGCGCCGGAGCGGATGTCGATACGGACCTTGCTGGCCTCGGCGATGTGCCCGAGGTCGGCGATCAGCCCGTCGCTCACGTCGCACATCGCGGTCGCGCCGAGGGCGGCGGCGGCCGGGCCCGCGTGGTACGGCGGCTCGGGACGGCGGTGGGCCTCCACGAAGGCGCGCGGCGAGCGGAAGCCCCGGGAGAGCACCGCGTAGCCGGCCGCGGACCAGCCCAGCCAGCCCGTGACGGCCACCAGGTCGCCGGGCTGGGCGCCGGCCCGGGTGACCGGCTCCTGGTTGCGCAGATCGCCGAGCGCGGTGATCGACACCATGATCGTGTCGCCGCGGACCACGTCGCCGCCGACCACCGAGGCGCCGGCCACCTGGCACTCGTCGCGGATGCCGTCCATCAGCTCGCTGGGCCAGGTCACGGGCAGTTCGGCGGGCACGACCAGGCCGAGCAGCAGGGCGGTCGGCACGGCACCCATGGCGGCGATGTCGGCGAGGTTCTGCGCGGCGGCCTTGCGGCCCACGTCGTAGGCCGTGGACCAGTCGCGGCGGAAGTGCCGGCCCTCCAGCAGGATGTCGGTGCTCGCCACGACCCGGCGGTCGGGCGCGGCGACCACCGCGGCGTCGTCGCCCGGGCCGACCCGGACCGCCGGAGTGGTGGTCAGACGGGAGGTGAGCTCCCTGATGAGCCCGAACTCACCTAGCTCACCAACAGTGCCCTTCATTGTGCTTGCGCCCCTTCTGTGCCTTGCCGTGCCCGCTCGCGCGTCATCGTCGTCCTGGATACGGTCGAGGTGACCGTCAACTTCTGTCCTGCCTGCACCCTGGCGCGCAAGCCCCTGTCCGCGCAGGTCTCCCCGCGGTGAGCGACGACGCGATACCGTGGCGTTCCTTTTCCCCACATGATCCTCGTGGCCGCCCTGGAGGTTCCGTGGTACAGGCGTACATCCTGATCCAGACGGAGGTCGGCAAAGCGTCGACCGTCGCCGAGATCATCAGCAAGATCCCTGGAGTGATCCAGGCCGAGGATGTGACAGGACCGTACGACGTCATCGTGCGCGCGCAAGCGGAGACCGTCGACGAACTCGGCCGGCTCGTGGTCGCGAGGGTCCAGCAAGTGGACGGCATCACGCGTACCCTGACCTGCCCGGTCGTCCATCTGTAGCCCCCGTCTACGCTTGGCCGGTGAACATCTTCCGTCACCGGCCATTCGGTCTGCCCGCGCTCGCCCTGCTGACGATCGCGGCGGCGGGCTGCTCATCAGCAGACGACGGCCCGTCGGCGGCGGTTCCCCACCCGGGGGTGGCGGTTACGAAGCTGTGCCGGCACCTCGACGAGGTGCTGCCGACGAAGGTCGACAAGCTGAGCCGGCGTGATCCGGAACCGGCCTCTCCGCTGACCGCCGGCTGGGGTGGCGACCCGGCGATCATACTGCGGTGTGGTGTGGATCGGCCTGCGAAGATGTCCGATCCCGAGGCCGACGGGGTCGAGGTGAACGGGGTCGGGTGGCTGCTGGAACAGCGGGCCGACAAATCGTTCCGGTTCACGACGACGTTGCGCAGGGCGTATGTCGAGGTGACGATTCCGGCGGGGCGGACCGGGGATGGCATGGCGCCGTTGGTGAGTCTGGCGCCTGCCATCAAGAAGGCGATTCCGGAAGGGATCGCCGACTGATCGCCGTGAGTGGACCGGTTGCGTGTCGAGTGCCGGTACGTTGTGGCTGGTCGCGCAGTTCCTCCCCCAGCCTTCGGCCGGGGGGACCCCCAGCGCCCCTGACGGGGCGCTTCCGCTTGAGGCGTTTTCTAGCGCAGGCCCGTCGGACGGTTCAGGGCTGCCTGTACCAGGCGGTCGATCAGGTCCGGGTAGCTGATACCCGACGCCTGCCACATCTGGGGGTACATCGAGATCGGCGTGAAGCCCGGCATCGTGTTGATCTCGTTGATCACGAAGTCGCCGTCCTCCGTGAGGAAGAAGTCCGCGCGGACCAGGCCCTCGCAGGACGCGGCCTCGAAGGCGTCCACCGCGAGCTTCTGGACCTCGGCGGTCTCCTCCGGGGTGAGGGGGGCCGGGACGATGCCGGGGGTGGAGTCGATGTACTTGGCCTCGAAGTCGTAGTACGCGTGCTCGGAGGGCGGCGGGATCTCGGCGGGGACCGAGGAGCGCGGGCCTTCCTCGAACTCCAGGACGCCGACCTCGATCTCGCGGCCGCGGACGGCCGCTTCGACGAGGATCTTCGGGTCGTGGGACTGGGCCTCGGCGATCGCCTCGTCCAGGCCGGACAGGTCGTCGACCTTGGTGATGCCGATCGACGAACCCGCGCGGGCGGGCTTCACGAACAGCGGCCAGCCGTGCTCGCCGGCGAAGTCGACGATCCTCTTGCGGGCCGCGGACTCGTCCCGCCGCCACTCACGCGGGCGGATCACCAGGTAGGGGCCGACCTTGAGGCCGAACGAGGTGAACACCCGCTTCATGTACTCCTTGTCCTGGCCGACGGCCGAGGCGAGCACGCCCGCGCCGACGTAGGGGACGCCGGAGAGCTCCAGGAGGCCCTGCAGGGTGCCGTCCTCGCCGAACGGGCCGTGCAGCATCGGGAAGACCACGTCGACCTCGCCGAGGGCCTTGGGCACCGAGCCGGGCTCGCTGTAGACGACCTCGCGGTTGGCCGGGTCGACCGGGAGGACCACGCCGCCCTCGGTGGACTCGGCGAGGTCGCCGACCTCGGGCGTCCGGCGCTCGGTGATGGCCATGCGCTCGGGTTCGTCGGCCGTGAGCACCCAGCGGCCTTCCCGGGTGATGCCGATCGGCAGGACGTCGTACTTCGTCCGGTCGATGGCGTTCAGGACGGCTCCGGCGGTGACCGTGGAGATCCCGTGCTCGGAGCTGCGACCGCCGAACACGACGGCCACACGCGGCTTGCGAGCGGGCTGCTCAGGGCTCTGGGGGAGGTTCTCGGTGCTCATATCGGGTTGAGAGTACCCGGTGGTAGTGCCCCGAGACAGCGTCCGCCGCGTGCCGTGGCTCAGCGTCGCTCGGGCTTCGCGCTGCGCGACATCAGCTCCTTGAGGGCGACCACCGGCGGCTTGCCCTCGTGCACGATGTCCACGACCGTCTCGGTGATCGGCATCTCCACACCGTGCCTGCGGGCCAGATCGGCCACGGACTCGCAGGACTTGACGCCCTCCGCGGTCTGCTTGGTGACCGCGATGGTCTCCTCCAGGGTCATCCCCTTGCCGAGGTTGGTGCCGAAGGTGTGGTTGCGGGAGAGCGGCGAGGAGCAGGTGGCCACCAGGTCGCCGAGACCGGCGAGTCCGGAGAAGGTCAGCGGGTCGGCGCCGAGGGCCATGCCCAGGCGGGTGGTCTCGGCGAGGCCGCGCGTGATGAGGGAGCCCTTGGCGTTGTCGCCGAGGCCCATGCCGTCGGCGATGCCGACCGCGAGCCCGATGACGTTCTTGACCGCGCCGCCGAGTTCGCAGCCGATGACGTCGGTGTTGGTGTACGGCCGGAAGTACGGCGTGTGGCAGGCGGTCTGGAGGCGCTGGGCGACGGTCTCGTCGGTGCAGGCGACCACCGCGGCGGCCGGCATCCGGGCGGCGACCTCACGGGCGAGGTTGGGGCCGGTGACGACGGCGATGCGGTTCGGGTCGATCTTGGCGACGTCCGCGATGACCTGGCTCATCCGCATGGTGGTGCCGAGTTCGATGCCCTTCATGAGGGACACCAGGGTCGTGCGCGGCGCCAGCAGCGGCGCCCAGTCGGCCAGGTTGGCCCGCATGGTCTGGGACGGCACCGTCAGGACCGTGAAGTCGGCGCCGGCCGCGGCCTCGGCGGGGTCGGTCGTGGCCCGCAGGTTCTCGGGGAGTTCCACTCCGGGCAGGTAGTCGGGGTTGGTACGGCCGGAGTTGATGGCCTCCACCACCTCCGCGCGCCGCCCCCACAGGGTGACGTCGCACCCGGCGTCGGCCAGCACCATCCCGAAGGCCGTACCCCACGAACCCGCGCTGAAGACCGCCGCCTTGGCAGGCATGCTCACTTGCCGCTCTCCTCTTCCACACCGCTCTGCGACTCTTCCGGACCGCTGTGCGACGCACGCGTCCGGCGCCGCTGCTCGATCCGTACCTGGCGTGGATCGTAGGGGGTCTCAGGGGCCTTCTCGCCGCGGATCTCCTCCAGCTGGCGGGTGATGGCGGCCATGATGACCTCGGTCGCCTCCTTGAGGACGTCCTGGGTCATCTCCTTGTCGTAGAAGCGCGTGAGGTCGACCGGCGGGCCCGCGAGGACGTGGTGGGTCTTGCGGGGCAGCACGTTGAGCTTCTTCGCGTACGGCGGGAGGAGTTCGTTGGCGCCCCACTGGGCGACCGGGATCACCGGGCACTTGGTCTGCAGGGCGACGCGGGCGGCACCGGTCTTGCCTGTCATGGGCCACTGGTCCGGGTCGCGGGTGATCGTTCCCTCGGGGTAGAAGGCGACGCACTCGCCGCGTTCCACGGCGTCGATCGCGGCCCGGAAGGCGCTGAGCGCGTCGGTGGACTCGCGGTAGACGGGGATCTGCCCGGTGCCCCGCATGGCGGCGCCGACGAATCCCTTCTTGAAAAGCCCGCTCTTCGCCAGGAATCGCGGAACGCGGCCGGTGTTGTACTGATAGTGGGCGTAGGCGAAGGGGTCGACATGTGAATTGTGGTTCACCGCAGTGATAAATCCACCCTCGGCCGGAATGTTCTCCATTCCGCGCCAGTCCCGCTTGATCAGAACCACCAGCGGAGGTTTGCAGAGCACCGCAGCGAAGCGGTACCAGAAGCCGATTCTCCGGCGGGGCACGCGGACACCTTCCTCTAGGACTTCTTCCCGGGCTCCGGGACTTCCTCTCCCGGACCGGGGGCCGGGAGAAGTGTGGCCCCGGTCCGCCGGTCTGTCGAGGAACACCGTACGCCTCGCTGCCGCTCCTGCCTCGGGGCCCGGGTGACAATGAGGCAACAAGGGAGGGACGGTACGTCGGTGCAGTGGACCTTGGTCATACCCCTCAAGCCCTTGGCTCGCGCCAAGAGCAGGCTCGCGGACACCGCGGCGGGCAGTTTGCGTCCGGGACTGGCCCTGGCCTTCGCCCAGGACACGGTGGCCGCGGCCCTGGCCTGCCAGGCCGTGAAAGATGTGGCGGTCGTCACGGACGACACGCTGGCCGGACGGGAACTGTCGGCGCTGGGTGCGCGCATCGTGCCGGACACGCCGGGAAGCGGCCTGAACGCCGCGCTGCGGCACGGAACGGCGGCCGTGCGCGCATCGCGTCCGGAAAGCCCCGTGGCGGCCCTGAACGCCGATCTGCCGGCGCTGCGCCCGCTGGAATTGTCCCGGGTGCTCGACGCGGCCGCGGAATTCCCGCGCGCTTTTGTCCCGGACGCCGCGGCAATCGGCACCACCCTGCTGGCGGCGACCCCCGGCAATGAATTGGCGCCCGCATTCGGTCCCGATTCCCGCGCCCGCCATGCCGCCTCGGGCGCCGAGGAACTGCGGCTGATCGGCGTGGATTCGGTACGCCAGGACGTGGACACCGGTGCGGATCTGCGCACGGCCCTGGCCCTGGGCGTGGGCCCGCGCACCGCGGCGGTGGCGGCCCGCCTGCTGATCCCGGACCAGTAGGCTGCGCTCATGCAGGCGACCGCATACACGTACGACCCGGAAACCCACGCCGGCCAGGTACTCCTGGACGACGGAACTCCGGTCCCCTTCGACGGCAAGGCCTTCGAGGCGGGCGGCCTGCGGCTGCTCCGACCGGGGCAGCGGGTGCGGATCGAGACGGAGGGGACCGGCGAGGATTTTCGCGTCACCCTGGTCACCTTGCAAACGTTCTGAGGCGCAGGCGTCCCGCAAGGGGGGCGGGGAACTGCGCGACCAGCCCCCACCCGGCCGCACTCCGAACTCAACCATCTTCAATTCACACCAGGACACACCGCGGGCCGGACTCCCTGAGGGAGTCCGGCCCGTCGCGTGAGTGTCCCGACCCCGCCGTGCAGCGGGCCCCGCCCTAGCGCGCCGTCGCGGTCTTCTTGGCGGTGGCCTTCCGCGCCGTCGACTTCTTGGCCGGCGCCTTCTTCGCGGTGACCTTCTTGGCCGGTGCCTTCTTCGCGGCCGTCTTCTTCGCCGTCGCCGTGGCCTTCTTGGCGGTCGCCTTCTTCGCCGTGGTCTTCGCGGCGGCGGCCGTGGTCTTCTTGGCCGTCGTCTTCTTCGCGGTGACCTTCTTGGCCGCGGCGGTCGCCTTCTTGGCGGTCGTCTTCTTCGCCGCCGCCTTCTTGACCGTCGCCGAAGCGCCGCCGGTCAGGCTGCCCTTGGGCGCCTTCTTGACCGCGACCTCACCGCCGCGCGGGAGCTTCTTCGTTCCGCTGACCAGGTCCTTGAAGCCCTGGCCGGCGCGGAAGCGCGGCACAGAGGTCTTCTTGACCCGAACCCGCTCGCCCGTCTGGGGGTTACGGGCGTAACGGGCCGGACGGTCCACCTTCTCGAAGGACCCGAAGCCCGTGACCGAGACCCGGTCACCCGCGACGGTCGCACGGACGATGGCGTCCAGGACCGCGTCGACCGCGTCGGCGGCCTGCTGGCGGCCGCCCACCTTGTCGGCAATCGCTTCTACGAGCTGCGCCTTGTTCACGTCTTCCCCTTCGGAGACATCGCCAGAACGAATGTGTTCAAGCTTTTTCGCACGTTAGGCAGATATATACCGCAAATCAAACACGAAACGGGCTTATCACCCTTGTGCCGCAACGGATTCGGTCGTCACGGGCGGTCCAGTCAGCGTTCCTCTTCAGGGATTCGACCCTCGTCGAGGTCCGCGTTGAACCGCTCGAGACGCCTTGCCGCGTCGGCGAGGTCGTGCTTGGCCGCGGCCGTAATGACCAGCAGCTTCCGGGTCAGCGCCATCCGTACGCCCTCCGGGACTTGCAGTGCGCGCACTTTTGTGTGCGCTTCCTTGAGTTGGTCCGCGACCGCCGCATAGAGCTGGAGTTGGCCGTCGTGTTCCATGCACAGATTGTGCCATCTGGGGCGAGTTGTCGCCTGCGCAGGGGGCAACTGCCGCCTCAAATGGCCTTCCGGGCACTTGCGGAAGCCACGGACACAGCACTCACGTACCCCCACAACATCCTTCCTAACGTGGGAAGTTGGCAAGACCTGCGACGACGCGAGCGCCCGTTCGGGTGCAGACATGGCTGTACCCCCAATCGGGGCGATCGGGGGTACAGGCGGGGTGTTGCGGTGGCTGAAACCAGCCGTATTCAGATGTGGCGGATCACGCCCGAAGCGGGCTCGGGATCAGACCTGGAGCGTCCGCGGCTTGTACGACGGCCGCTTGGCCTCGTACGCGGCGATGTCGGCCTCGTTCTGGAGGGTGATGGAGATGTCGTCCAGCCCGTTCAGCAGCCGCCAGCGGGAGTTCTCGTCCAGCTCGAAGGAGGCGGTGATGCCCTCGGCGCGCACCTCGCGGGCCTCCAGGTCGACCGTGATCTCGGCCTGCGGGTCCTTCTCCGTGAGCTCCTGCAGCGCCTCCACGACCTTCTGGTCCAGGACCACCGTGAGCAGCCCGTTCTTCAGCGAGTTACCCCGGAAGATGTCGGCGAAGCGGGAGGAGAGCACGGTCTTGAAGCCGTAGTTCTGCAGCGCCCAGACGGCGTGCTCACGGGAGGAGCCGGTGCCGAAGTCGGGACCGGCGACCAGGACGGTCGCACCCTGCCGCTCGGGGCGGTTGAGGATGAAGTTCTCGTCCTTGCGCCAGGCCTCGAACAGACCGTCCTCGAAACCGTCCCGGGTCACCTTCTTGAGCCAGTGAGCAGGGATGATCTGGTCGGTGTCGACGTTGGAGCGGCGCAGCGGGACGGCCCGGCCGGTGTGCGTGGTGAATGCTTCCATGGCTGATCAGACTCCAGCGGGCGTACGAGCGTCGGACAGGTCGGCCGGGGAGGCCAGGTGGCCCAGGACGGCCGTGGCGGCCGCGACCTGCGGGGACACCAGGTGGGTACGGCCACCCTTGCCCTGCCGGCCCTCGAAGTTGCGGTTCGAGGTGGACGCGGAGCGCTCACCCGGAGCCAGCTGGTCGGGGTTCATACCGAGGCACATCGAGCAGCCCGCGTGCCGCCATTCGGCGCCGGCCTCCTTGAAGACGACGTCCAGACCCTCGGAGACGGCCTGCAGACCGACCCGCGCGGAGCCGGGGACGACCAGCATCCGTACGCCGTCGGCGACTTTGCGGTCCTTGAGGATCTCGGCGGCGGCGCGCAGGTCCTCGATACGGCCGTTGGTGCAGGAGCCTACGAAGACGGTGTCCACGTCGATGGACCGCAGCGGCTGACCGGCCTCCAACCCCATGTACTCCAGGGCCTTTTCGGCGGCGAGGCGCTCCGAAGCGTCTTCGTACGAAGCCGGGTCGGGGACGTCGGCCGAAAGCGGCGCGCCCTGGCCGGGGTTGGTGCCCCAGGTGACGAACGGCGAGAGGGCGGCGGCGTCGATGTGGACCTCGGCGTCGAAGACCGCGTCCTCGTCCGTCTTCAGGGTCTTCCAGTACGCGACCGCGGCGTCCCAGTCCTCGCCCTCGGGGGCGTGGGCACGGCCCTTGATGTACGCGAAGGTGGTCTCGTCGGGGGCGATCATGCCCGCGCGGGCGCCGGCCTCGATCGACATGTTGCAGATGGTCATGCGGGCCTCCATCGAGAGCTTCTCGATGGCGGAGCCGCGGTACTCCAGGATGTAGCCCTGGCCGCCGCCGGTACCGATCTTGGCGATGATCGCCAGGATCAGGTCCTTGGCGGTGACGCCGTCGGGCAGCTCGCCGTCGACCGTGATGGCCATGGTCTTCGGGCGGGCCAGCGGCAGCGTCTGGGTGGCCAGCACATGCTCCACCTGGGAGGTGCCGATGCCGAACGCGAGGGCGCCGAAGGCGCCGTGCGTGGAGGTGTGGGAGTCGCCGCAGACGACGGTCGTACCGGGCTGCGTCAGACCCAGCTGGGGGCCGACGACGTGCACGACACCCTGCTCGACGTCGCCCAGCGGGTGCAGCCGGACGCCGAACTCGGCGCAGTTCTTGCGCAGCGTCTCCAGCTGGGCCCGGGAGACCGGGTCCGCGATGGGCTTGTCGATGTCGAGGGTGGGGGTGTTGTGGTCCTCGGTCGCGATGGTGAGGTCGAGGCGCCGCACCGGGCGGCCGTTCTGCCGCAGACCGTCGAAGGCCTGCGGGCTGGTCACCTCGTGCAGCAGGTGCAGATCGATGAAGAGGAGGTCGGGCTCGCCCTCGGCGCGCCGGACGACGTGGTCGTCCCAGACCTTCTCCGCGAGTGTCCTACCCATCGCTTTCCCTCCGGCCGGCAAACGTCCACCGGCCCAACTAGAGATCTTGAGGAAGCGGCGGCTGCCCTTCAACCAAGGGCCCCTGAAGTCGTGATTCCGGGCGTCCGCCGCCGGGCCCGTTGGTCCGCGGGCCACTGTGTCTCTCCAGGGTGGCGCGTTCCACGGAAAATTGAACTTGCGTTTCACAGAGTGAGACGTGAGTATCGTTGCATGGACAACAGTAGCGGCGTCGGCGTTCTGGACAAGGCGGCCCTTGTCCTCAGCGCTCTGGAGTCCGGTCCGGCCACCCTCGCGGGTCTGGTCGGGGCCACCGGACTGGCACGACCCACGGCCCATCGGCTGGCCGTGGCTCTGGAACACCACCGCATGGTGGCACGCGACATGCAGGGCCGTTTCATTCTCGGCCCGCGACTCGCGGAACTGGCCGCGGCCGCCGGCGAGGACCGCCTGCTCGCGACGGCGGGCCCGGTGCTCACGCATCTCCGTGACATCACCGGTGAGAGCGCGCAGCTCTATCGCCGTCAGGGCGACATGCGTATCTGCGTCGCCGCCGCGGAACGCCTGTCCGGCCTTCGGGACACGGTCCCGGTCGGCTCGACGCTCACGATGAAGGCCGGGTCCTCCGCGCAGATCCTGATGGCCTGGGAGGAGCCGGAGCGGCTGCACCGCGGCCTCCAGGGCGCCCGCTTCACGGCGACGGCCCTCTCGGGTGTCCGCCGCCGCGGCTGGGCCCAGTCCATCGGAGAGCGGGAGCCGGGCGTGGCGTCGGTGTCGGCGCCGGTGCGGGGGCCTTCCAACCGGGTGGTGGCGGCCGTCTCCGTCTCCGGCCCGATCGAGCGCCTCACGCGCCACCCCGGCCGTATGCACGCACAGGCCGTGATCGACGCGGCGGCCCGCCTGTCGGAGGCTCTGCGCCGCACGGGCTGACGCCCCAGGGATGTTCTTGCCGGAAAGGGCCGGCCTCAACGCCGCGGCAGGCCCTTTCCGAGGAGAGCTGAACCTTTTGGGCACGGGAACTGGTCCCACCCAGGGGCGCTGGGGGTACCCCCGGCCGGAGGCTGGGGGAGGAACTGCGCGACCAGCCCGATGCGGCCCGCACCCGCCCAGTGGCCGAAGCCCCCACGGCGCCGCGTCTGCCCCCCACCCGCCGTCGCCCGGCCGCCGCACCGTCGTGGCTTGTCGCGCAGTTCCCCGCGCCCCTGACGGGGCGCTCCACTCACGCGGATCGATAAGCGAACCGGTCCTTCCCGTACCGGCCGCGCTGTTCCACCGGCACCACCCCGTTCGCCGCGCCCAGGCCGAACTCCGGCATGTCGAAGTAGATCGACTCGTACGAGCCCTCGGGTGCCACATACGTCTCGTGCCACAGGCCCACGTGCCGGCGCAGCTTGCCCGCCCGCTCCTTGCGGTTCAGGACGGCCCACATCCCGTGGTGGAGCATGTCCGGCGAGCTCGCGTACTTGTACAGCTTCTCCTTCGACTCCCAGTACTGGACGACGTAGTACGTACGCGGCGAGGCGGTGAGCAGGACGTGCCCCCGCAGCCCCCGGCCGGGGTCCCGCCCGAGCTCCCGCAGCATGCGGATCATCGACCGCATGACCGGGAACCACTGGTGCGCCGCCCAGAAGTGGTTGATCCGCATGCCGATGAGCAGCACGACCACATCTCCCTCAGCAGCCGCGGTCGTACGGCCCGGCACCGGTTTCGCGAACATGACGGTCCCCCTCATCAGATAGCGCCACTATCCTTCCGACATGCTTGGATAGTGACACTTACCAAGGAAGGGTGCAAGAGATGCGGCTTGCCCAGTTGAGCGCGCGCAGCGGGGTGTCCGCCGCGACGATCAAGTACTACCTGCGCGAAGGGCTGTTGCCGCCGGGCCGCCAGGTGAACGCCACGACGGCCGAGTACGACGAGGAGCATCTGCGCCGGCTGCGGCTGGTGCGGGCGATGATCCAGGTCGGCCGGGTGCCGGTGGCGAAGGTGCGCGAGGTGCTCGGGCACGTGGACGACGAGTCCCTGGGCCGGACGATCCGCCTGGGCGCGGCGCTGTGGGCGCTGCCGCAGGTGCCGGAGCCGGACGAGGACGACGAGTACGTCCGGGCCGCGCACGACGAGGTCGGCACGCTGCTCGACCGGCTCGGCTGGGAGAACGCCAAGCAGCTCACGACCATCTCCCCCGCGTACCGCTCGCTGGTGGTGGCGGTGGCCGCGTTCCGCCGGCTCGGCTATGACTGGGGGGCCGAAGTGCTCGCGCCCTACGCCGAGTTGATGCACCGGACGGCGGTCCTCGACCTGGACCTCCTGGAGACGCAGCCGTCGGAGCCGGAGCGGATCGAGTTCGCGGTCCTGGGGGCGATTCTCAACGAGCCGGTGTTGCAGGCGCTGCACCGGCTGGCCCAGGAGGAGGAGTCGTCGCGGCGGTACGGCTTCCAGTAGCCGGCGCCGACGGGTACGACGAAGGCCCTCCGCCGAAGCGAAGGGCCTTCTCCTGTACCCCCGACCGGATTCGAACCGGCGCTACCGCCTTGAGAGGGCGGCGTGCTAGGCCGCTACACAACGGGGGCGTGGATCTTACAAGCGTTTGATGTACAACGCCGCAGATCCGAGCTGGTCTACCTGGACTCGAACCAAGACTAACTGAACCAGAATCAGTCGTGCTGCCAATTACACCATAGACCAATGTGGTTTAGACCAGTTCGTACCCCCGACCGGATTCGAACCGGCGCTACCGCCTTGAGAGGGCGGCGTGCTAGGCCGCTACACAACGGGGGCCCTAGCGATCATCCACAGATGATTACCGTACCCCCGACCGGATTCGAACCGGCGCTACTGCCTTGAGAGGGCAGCGTGCTAGGCCGCTACACAACGGGGGCTTGCGGATGTGATCCGCACGTGCAGATGAGCTCTGCGAGCTGGCCTACCTGGACTCGAACCAAGACTAACTGAACCAGAATCAGTCGTGCTGCCAATTACACCATAGGCCACTGGAACGCAAGCCCCTGAGGGGTTCTTGTTCTAGTTTTGCTCCTCCGGTTCCGGCCTTTCGGCCCGCTCCCCGGCGGCGCAGGAAGAACATTACCTGAAGGTGGACGGGGCTCCAAAACGGGTATCGGCGCGGAGGATCGCGGGCAGTTCGGCGAGGGACGCGATCCGGTGCGGCCCGACGGGTGCGTCGGCCCCGGCGGACGGCCCGCGACGGTCGATCCACACCGACAGCAGCCCGGCGTCGGCGGCTCCGCGTCCGTCGATCTCCGGGTGGTCGCCGACGTACGCGACCTCGTGCGGGGCGAGTTCCAGCGCCTTGCAGGCCGCCAGGAAGGCACCGGCCGCGGGCTTGGAGACGCCCAGTTCGGCGGCGCACAGGATGGCCTCGAAGCGGTCGTGCACACCGAGCGTGCGCAGCTTGTGGTCCTGGACGTGCAGGCTGGAGTTGGACAGCACGGCATGCCGGTGGCTGGCCGCGAGCGCGTCCAGGGCCGGCAGGACGTCCGGGAAGAGGGCCCAGGCGTCCTCGTAGTGGATCCGGTAGCGGCGGAACCAGTCGTCGGCCTCGGCGTCGCTCAGTGTCACGCCCAGGAACACCCGCACCCGGTCCCGCCGCTGCCCCTCGAAGCTCACCTCGCCCGCCGAGAACCGCGCCCACTGCTGATCGGTGATCTCCCGCCACCGCACCAGGGCGGCCTCCGCGCTCTCCCACCCCGCGAGCAGCTCCTCCGCCGCCAGATGCGCCCGCATGCCCTCGCGGTCGGCGGTCGTGTAGTCGAAGAGAGTGTCGTCCACGTCCCAGACCACGGCCCTGATCGTCATGACACCGACCGTACTCTCCGCGCGCCCTCAGCCCAGGGTGATCGTGCCGGTCAGGGTCAGGTTCCGGCCCTGGCCGTCGCGGGGGCGGGCGGTGAGCTTCCAGGTGTACCTGCCGGTCGCGGCGCCGCCGCCGCTGTCGGTCCTGCCGTCCCAGGCCGGGCGTACGGCCGCGCCCGTGGAGGTGCCGGTCAGGGTGCGCCGGACCGTGCCGGAGGGGGTGGCGAGCGTCAGGGTCCAGGAGGACGGCTTGCTGAGCTGCCACACCGGTGCCCAGGGGCCCGACCTGGTGATGACGGACGGCGAGTAGACCTGCGCCTCCAGCTGGGCCAGCGGCGAGGTGGGGACGCGGCTGGGGACGATCCACACCTTCCCGTCGTACCCGAGGTAGGCGATCGGGCCGCCGAACCGGTCCACGGCCCAACGGCCGTTGCTGCCGCCGGTGTTCTGGTCGGTCGTGGGCAGCACGGCCAGGACGCTCGTCTTCGCGGTACCGGTGTGGACGTCGGTGAGCAGCAGTTGGTGCGTGGTCCGGTTCTCCCGTACCAGGAAGCCGTCGCCGAGGCGGGCCGGAGCGGAACCGGCGGGTACGGGGATGTTCCGCTTGGCCGCCCGGTCGTAGACGCCGGCCGGGCCCGAGGCGCCGCAGCTCCAGTAGAGACGGCTGTCGACGGCCTGGATGTCGGTGGGCCTGCACCGGAAGCCGGTGACGACGGCCGTGGTCCTGCCGGTCTTCAGATCGCGGCCGGTGATCGATCCCTTGGTGCTGCCGGGCGTCCACAGGACCTGGCCCCACAGGGCGGCCGCGGTCCGGTTGCGGCTGAGAGCGACCTTGCCGGTCGTGGCGCCGCGCGGGAAGTCGACGATCTTCTGCACGCCGGGCGTACCGCCGTTGTAGAGCACGTAGCGGCCGGTGCCGCCGGCGATGCGGCCGCGGGAGTCGCCGACCGGCACACTCTGCAGGGAGGCGGTGTCGACGCCGAGGCCGGTCCGGACCACGTACTCCTGGCCGGAGGAGTCGGTGAAGAGGGAGGCGACGTGTCCGTCACCGAGGGCCTCCAGCTGCGGGCAGGCGGTGTCGCCGGGGAGGCAGGTGGCGTCCGCCAGGATGGGGCTGCGCCCGGTCTGGGGTCCGACCGGCGCGCCGGCGGCGTTGAGCGCGAAGCCGGAGATCCGGTGACCGATGCCCTGCCTGCCGTCCAGGAACAGCTCGCCCCCGGCCATCGCCAGCCCCTCGACCGGTACCCGGTCGGCCGGGACCCGGGCCACCTTCGTGGTGGCGGTGGAGCCGTCCGCGGTGGGGGTGATGCGGTGGACGTTCCAGTCGAAGCTGGAGGGCCCGGCGGTGGCGAGCGCGCCGCCGTCCGGGGTCGGGACCATTCCTCCGTAGGAGTTCGCAAGGACGGTGCCGGTCTCGCCGGTGGTGAGCGACAGGGCGGTCAGCGCGGGCTTGGTGCCGGGCAGGACGAAGGTCGGGTTGCCGATGAGGAGCTGGTCACCGACGACGGCCACCAGCTCGGCGGGCGAGCGGGGAAGTCGGCCGGGCTCGGTACCGGGGGCGGCGTCGACGCGGATGTGCCTCCAGTCGGCGACCAGCCAGCGGTCGTTGAAGCGGACCGCCGGATCGGCGGCCACCCCCGTGACGTAGGTGCGGAAGGTAGCGTCGCTCAGGTCCACGAGACCCACGGAGGTCGTGCCGTCCAAGGTGTAGACGAGCGCGGCGCGGCGGACCGAGCCCCCCGCGAGGTAGCCGGTGGGCCGGGCGCCCGCGGGGAGCCCGGTCACCGGGAGATCGGTGGTGGAGCCGTCGGCCGCGGCGCGCAGGACGTGCGGGGTGCCGGAGGCGTCCTGGGTGAGTACGCTCCAGCCGGACGTGGTCCGGTAGGTCTGGCCCGCCGGGATGGTGACGGTGGCGGTCACGCCGGTGGAGTGGTGCTGTTGGGTGACCTCGGCACCGTCCCAGGTGCTGACCACGTCGGTGCCGGTGGCCAGGTCGTCCGGGCCGGCGTGCGCGGGCGGGACGAAGCCCGGGTAGTCCACCCAGGTGCCGGGGCCGGCGGAGGACCGGGGTTCCCACTGGAACCCGGACGCCCCCGCCCACATGTAGTGGACAACGGTCGGCTGCTCCGACCTGAGCGTGACGAAGCCGACCGGCGGCGGCAGGAGCACGGGCCCGGCCTGCGCGGGCGAGGCCGCCGCTGCGCAGCTCAGAGCCACTGCTCCGGCGGCGACGGCCGTGGCCAGTCTTCGCGAACGGATCGCCTTGTTCCGTGAACGGGTCACGTCGTCCCCCACCCCTGTACCGGCCGCGCATGCACATCATGCACACAGGGAACATCCAACGTCCGCACAGGAAGCCGGGCTTGGCCGTAGAGGTTAACTCTCGGAGACGGATCGGGAACGCGCGAGGGGCGGCCCCCGGTGATCCGGTTGCCGCCCCTCCTGCGCGTATGCGTTACGCGGTCAGCTTCGCCATCGCCGCGTCGATGCGGGCCAGCGTCTTCTCCTTGCCCAGGACCTCCAGGGACTCGAAGAGCGGCAGGCCGACCGTGCGGCCGGTGACGGCCACCCGGACCGGGGCCTGGGCCTTGCCGAGCTTGAGGCCGTGGGCCTCGCCGGCGGCCAGGACAGCCTCCTTCAGGGACTCCGGGGAGGTCCAGTCGGCGGACTCCAGCTTCTCGCGGGCCGTGGCCAGGAGGGCGTCGCTGCCCTCCTTCATCGCCTTGGTCCAGGACGCCTCGTCGACGACCGGCTCCGCGAGGAAGAGGAAGTCGACGTTGTCGGTGATCTCCGAGAGGACCTTCAGGCGGGTCTGGGCGTGCGGGGCGATCGCCTGCCACTTCGACTCGTCGAAGTCCTCCGGGGCCCAGGGGGCGAAGGGCGCCTTGAGCCAGGGGGCGCAGCGCTCCGTGAAGTCCTTCACATCCAGCATCCGGATGTGGTCGGCGTTGATCGCCTCGCACTTCTTCAGGTCGAAGCGGGCCGGGTTGGGCTGGACGTCCGCGATGTCGAAGGCCGCGACCATCTCGTCGATCGAGAAGATGTCCTGGTCCGCGGAGAGCGACCAGCCCAGCAGGGAGAGGTAGTTGAGCAGGCCCTCGGGGAGGAACCCACGCTCGCGGTAGAGGTTGAGGGACGACTCCGGGTCACGCTTCGACAGCTTCTTGTTGCCCTCGCCCATGACGTAGGGGAGGTGGCCGAAGGCGGGGGTCTGCTTGGCGATGCCCAGCTCGGTCAGCGCCTTGTACAGGGCGATCTGGCGGGGGGTGGAGGAGAGCAGGTCCTCGCCGCGCAGGACGTGGGTGATCTCCATCAGGGCGTCGTCGACCGGGTTGACCAGCGTGTACAGCGGGGCACCGTTGGCGCGGACGATGCCGTAGTCCGGGACGTTCTCCGCGGTGAAGGTCAGCTCGCCGCGGACCAGGTCCGTGAAGGTGATCGTCTCGTCGGGCATCCGGAAGCGGACGATCGGGGTACGGCCCTGGGCCTTGTACTCCTCGACCTGCTCGGCGCTCAGGTCACGGCAGTGGCCGTCGTAGCCGGACGGCTTGCCGGCGGCGCGGGCGGCCTCTCGGCGGCTGTCCAGCTCCTCCTGGGAGCAGTAGCAGTGGTAGGCGTGACCGGCGTCCAGGAGCTTGGCGGCGACGTCCTGGTAGATGTCCATCCGCTGCGACTGGCGGTACGGCGCGTGCGGGCCGCCGACCTCGGGGCCCTCGTCCCAGTCGAAGCCCAGCCAGCGCATCGCGTCGAGCAGCTGGTTGTACGACTCCTCGGAGTCGCGGGCCGCGTCGGTGTCCTCGATGCGGAAGACCAGGGTGCCCTTGTGGTGCCGGGCGAACGCCCAGTTGAACAGGGCGGTGCGGACCAGGCCCACATGGGGGTTACCGGTGGGCGAGGGGCAGAAACGTACGCGTGGGGGTACCCCCAGCGCGAGCGAAGTCGAGGGCCTGGGGGAGGGTGCGCTAGCCACGCTTGACAACCTTGTTGGTGAGAGTGCCGATGCCTTCGATGGTGACGGCGACCTCGTCGCCGACGTTCAGGGGGCCGACCCCTGCCGGGGTGCCCGTGAGGATCACGTCGCCGGGGAGCAGCGTCATGGCCTCGGAGATGTTGACGATCAGGTCCTCGATGGAGTGGATCATCTCGCTCGTGCGGCCGAGCTGGCGCTGTTCGCCGTTGACCGTGAGCTGGACCGTCAGGTCGGACGCGGTGGCGAGGTCCAGGTCCGTCTCCACCCAGGGGCCGAGCGGGCAGGAGGTGTCGAAGCCCTTGGCCCGGGCCCACTGCTTCTCGCGCTTCTGGACGTCGCGGGCGGTGACGTCGTTGGCGCAGGTGTAGCCGAAGATGACGTCCGCCACGCGTTCGCGCGGGACCTCGCGGCACAGCCGCCCGATGACCACGGCCAGTTCGGCCTCGTGGTGGAGGTCCTGGGAGAACGGGGGGTACTGGATGGCGTCGCCGGGGCCGATCACCGAGGTGGACGGCTTGAAGAAGGCGAAGGGGACGTCCGGGACCTCGTTGCCCAGCTCCTTCGCGTGCTCCGCGTAGTTGCGGCCGTAGGCGACGACCTTGTTCGGGAGTACCGGCGGGAGCAGCCGGACCTTGCTCAGCGGGACCTTGGTCCCGGAGAGCTCGAAGTCCGTGAACGGAATGCCCTTGATGATGTCGAGGACGAGTTCGTCCTGCTTGTCGCCCTCGACGGCGCCGAAGGCGACGTTCCCGTCGATGGAGAACCTGGCGATGCGCACGGGATCCTTGCGCCCCTCACTGAGCCGGCTGGAGTCTGACGCTCCAGGCTAACGCGGTAAGGGGCGGCCGCCGTGGAATAACCCGGTGACCGGGTGAGTGAGTGAACGGCGACCCTGCCTCGTACTACTCGCCGACCGAGGTCCCGGCCGGGATCTCCATGAGAACGGTGCGCCGGGGGTTGGCGGTCTGGGCGGGGAGGTCGAGGGAGTGCTCGGGGAGCTCCGGGGTCTGCAGTTCCTCGGCGTCCTTGAGGTGGGCGAGGGTGGTGCGCCGGGGGTTGGCTATGTTGCGGAACATCATCGTCGTCTTCACGGTTGTCGTAGACCCCGTCGTGTCGTGTGGGTTGGCAGAGACTTCCCTCTTGTAAAGCGCCAGGCTAAACATCGAATTCCCGACGGAAGCCGCCAAGTGGCCTTGATCCGCGTGTGAGTTTGCTCACGAAGGCGAGGGCAAAGCGGTCATTTCGGACCGGCAACTCGACGCTACGAAACGGACATTGGCGAACTGAACCAGTCATTCCGCTCCTGATCATGGCGACTGGGACACACCCCGCGCGCTCGCGACTGGCAGGGATACGTCCGTTATGTACGCGATCGGCTTCGACATCTCGTAACGTGTCACTCACACGCTGTCACGGAGGTCACAGCTCGGTCCACGGCCCTTGTTGGAGATCCGGCACTGTGCTGGAATTCCACGGACCGCCGCGGGATCGAGCCGGCGCGCAGGGGGCGCAACGCAGCGCCGAGTGGCGGCGAGACAGGGGGAGCCAGCGCCGGTCACACTGACGACCAACTGGGGGCGTATTCAGGGCGCTCCCCCCTACAACGCCGACACCGTGTCCCTCCGTTCAGCGGAGGGGTGCCTGGTCCAGAGGTTGCGACGCTAGTGCAGGGACGATTCAAGAGGGATGGCAGCGCTTCGGCAGAGCCGGAGGCGCACGGCGGGACCGACCGCGGTTCCTCGCCCCAGCACGCCCAGAACCAGGGCCCGGCTCCGGCCGGTGGTGGTGACGGCGGTGAGCGCCCAGGGCGCCCCGCCGTGTCGGCGTCTTCGGGGTCCTCGGGCCCCCAGCCGACCGCCGCACCGACGCCGACGGTCAAGCCCGCCAAGGGCATCTCGAACCCGGGCTCGCGCATAGCCCTGCGCAACTGGCGTATCTCCACGCGCCTGGTGTCGCTGCTCGCGCTCCCCGTGGTGGCGGCGACGACGCTGGGCGCGGTCCGCATCAACCAGTCGCTCGACGACATCCAGCAGCTCGACAACATGAAGCTGCTGACGGACATGACCGCGCAGGCCACCGAGCTGGCCGCCGCGCTCCAGGAGGAGCGCGACCAGTCTGCGGGTCCGCTGGCACACGGTGCGTCCCCCAACGACGTGACGGTCAAGGGCCTTGAGCAGAGGACCGACCGGGCCCGCGAGAACTTCATCAATGCCTCCGAGGAAATCGACAACGCGAGCAAGAACGGTCAGCTCCAGGGCGTCCGCGACAGCCTCGTCGGTCTGGCCGGCCAGCTGGACGACCTGGCGAAGATCCGCAAGGACGCCTTCCAGCAGAAGGAGAACTCGACCCAGACGGTCGAGTCCTACCACCGGCTGATCACCCAGCTGATCGACCTCTCGCAGGACATGGCGCAGGCCTCCAGCAACTCGGAGATGATCCAGCGCACCCGCGCCCTGGCGGCGTTCTCCACCGCCAAGGAGTACGCGTCGGTGCAGCGAGCCGTCATCGCCGCGGCCCTGCCCGCCAACAACACCTCCTCCGGCGACCTCTCCGAGAACGACCGGCTGTACGCCGAGTCGGCCCAGGAGAGCGAGACCTCCGAGCTGACGATCTTCCGCAAGATCTACGTGGGCAACGCGTCCTCGCTGCTCAGCCCGATCGACGGCAACAACCCGACGATCGAGTCCGCGGACACCTACGCCAAGCGTGCGCTCGGCGCCACGAACGGTCTGAACGAGCTCGCCAAGCGGTCGTACCGCGACTGGGTGGACGACAGCTCGACCAAGATCGAGCAGATGAAGAAGATCGAGCACACACTGCTCGAGGACATGGAGCAGAAGGCCCGCGAGCTGCGCGCCTCCTCCGAGCAGGAAGCGATCATCTCCGGTGCGCTGATCCTGCTCGTCCTCGGTGTGTCGCTGGTCGGCGCCTTCGTCGTGGCCCGCTCCATGATCCGCTCGCTGCGCCGCCTCCAGGAGACCGCCACCAAGGTCGCCCAGGACCGCCTGCCCGAGCTGGTCAAGCAGCTCTCCGAGTCCGACCCGCAGGACGTCGACACGTCCGTGGAGTCGGTCGGTGTGCACTCCCGGGACGAGATCGGCCAGGTGGCCGCGGCCTTCGACGACGTGCACCGCGAGGCGGTCCGCCTCGCCGCCGAGCAGGCCCTCCTCCGGGGCAACGTCAACGCGATGTTCACCAACCTCTCGCGCCGCTCCCAGGGCCTCATCCAGCGTCAGCTCTCGCTCATCTCCGAACTGGAGTCCCGCGAGGCCGACCCGGACCAGCTGTCCTCCCTCTTCAAGCTCGACCACCTCGCGACGCGTATGCGCCGTAACGGTGAAAACCTCCTGGTCCTCGCCGGTGAAGAGCCCGGCCGCCGCTGGACCCGCCCGGTCCCGCTGGTCGACGTGCTCCGCGCCGCCGCGTCCGAGGTGGAGCAGTACGAGCGCATCGAGCTGGCCTCCGTGCCGACCACCGAAGTGGCCGGCCGCGTGGTCAACGACCTCGTGCACCTGCTCGCCGAGCTGCTCGAGAACGCCACCTCGTTCTCCTCGCCGCAGACCAAGGTCAAGGTCACCGGTCACGCCCTGCCCGACGGCCGGGTGCTGATCGAGATCCACGACACCGGTATCGGCCTCTCCCCCGAGGACCTCGCGGCGATCAACGAGCGGCTCGCCTCGCCGCCCACCGTGGACGTCTCGGTCTCCCGCCGCATGGGTCTGTTCGTGGTCGGTCGTCTGTCGCAGCGGCACGGCATCCGTATCCAGCTGCGTCCGTCCGACTCCGGTGGTACGACCGCGCTGGTCATGCTCCCGGTCGATGTCGCCCAGGGCGGCAAGAAGCCCGGTCCCGGCAAGTCCGGCGCCCCGGCTCCGACCGGCGGTCCGGCCGCCGCGCAGGCCGCGGCCGGTGCGTCCGCGGCCCGGCGGGGCAACGGCCAGGGCGGTTCGCTCGGTGCGGGTGCCCCGGCCCCGGCTCTCGGCGGTGGTGCCGCCGCGGGCGGCGGGCGCGGTGGTGCCCTCGGTTCCGGCGGGCCCTCCGGTGGCGGACTGCTCGGTGCCGGTGCCGGTCCGCGCGGCCAGGTCGGTGCGGGCCAGGGTCCCCGGGCCGCACTGCCCGGTGCCGGTCCGAACGGCGGTCGTCCCGGTGCGCCGGGCGGCGCGCGGGGTCCGCAGGGTCCGGCGGCTCCGCCGCAGGGCCGGCCGACCGCGGGCGCCGGTGCCTTCGGCGGCCAGGACGCGTTCGGCAACAGGCAGGACTCCTTCGGCGGTCAGGACGCGTTCGGCAACCGTGGTCCGGTCCCGCCGCAGCGCTCCGCGAGCTCCGCCGACCAGGGCCATCAGCCCCAGCTGCCGCCGCGCGGTGGCCCGCGGGCCGAGCTGCCCGGCGGCAACCCGCCGGCGGGCCGGCCCAGCTGGAGCGACGAGAACGCCCAGCCGCCGCTCTCCCGCGCCTCGCTGGACACCCCGCGCGGCCATGACGAGCAGGACCCGACCCACACCGCGCCGATGCCCCGCATCGACGACCGGCAGGACCTGGGCGCGACCTCGCAGATGCCGGCGATCCCGCAGAACCCGTCGTCCACCGGCGAGTTCCCGCGCCCGGACTTCAACACGGGCTCCCAGAACACCGGCTCGTACCCCCGCCCGGGCATGAACGGCCAGCAGGACACCGGCTCCTTCCCGCGCCCCGGCATGAACGGCCAGCAGGACACCGGCTCGTTCGTCCGCTCCGACGTCTTCGGTACGCCGGCCGCGCCGCAGAACGGCTCCCAGAACACCGGGCAGTTCGCCGCTCCGCAGGCCTACGACAACGGCTCCACCGGCCAGTTCGGCACGCCGTCCTTCGACGGCAGCTCCACCGGGCAGCACTCCCTGCCCGGCCGCCAGAACGGCTACGCGAACAACGGCCAGAACGGCAACGGCCAGCACAACACGGGTCAGTTCGAGCGTCCGCAGACCAACGGCCGCGGCATCGACTACGGCGCGGCCCAGCGTCCGCCGGCTCCGACCCTGCCGCCCGCCCGTCAGGAGCCCGAGGCACTGCCGCCGGCCAGCGGTCCCGGTGACGGTCGTACCCCGCTGTACGACACGCTGGAGACCAACTGGTTCCACGGCGGCCCGCAGGAGCAGCAGCAGCGCCCGCAGAGCAACGGCAACGTCAACGGCGCGCAGGGCAACGTCAACGGCAACGTCAACGGCAACAGCCCGGCGCCGCTCCCGCCCGTCCCCCAGCAGCCGTCGGCCCCCGTGGCCGCGGCCCCCCAGCGTCCCGCGACCAGCTCCTGGCGCCCTTCGCCCAACGACGAACTCGTCCGTCAGGCGGAGCGCGTACGGCAGCCGGCCGCGGGCGGTGTCACCACCTCCGGGCTGCCGCGGCGAGTGCCCCGGGCGAACCTCGTACCGGGTACCGCACAGCAGCAGCAACAGCACCAAGCAGGTCCGCAGGTCTCGCGTTCGCCTGATGACGTCCGTGGCCGGCTGACCAATCTCCGTCGGGGTATCGCGCAGGGCAGGCAGGCCGCACCCGGCCAGCAGACCGGCAGCTTCCCGAACCCCACTCACCAGCAGGAGCGTTAGTTGAGTCCGATGAGCCAGGCGGCACAGAACCTCAACTGGTTGATCACCAACTTCGTGGACAACACCCCGGGTGTGTCCCACACCGTCGTCGTGTCCGCCGACGGTCTCCTTCTGGCGATGTCCGAAGGCTTCCCGCGTGACCGTGCCGACCAGCTGGCGGCCGTCGCGTCCGGGCTCACCTCACTGACCGCCGGGGCCTCCCGGATCTTCGAGGGCGGCAACGTGGCGCAGACGGTCGTCGAGATGGAACGCGGCTTCCTCTTCCTGATGTCCGTCTCCGACGGCTCGTCCCTCGCCGTGCTGGCCCACCCGGAGTGCGACATCGGCCTCGTCGGCTACGAGATGGCACTGCTGGTCGACCGCGCGGGCGCGGTGCTCACGCCCGACCTGCGCGCCGAACTGCAAGGCAGTCTGCTCCACTGACAGCCTGGATCCAACCCACCTCACCAAATCACCGTCCGGCCGCCACAATCCCCCCACCGGCCACGTCCGACGGCACGACTGACCGACTTGCTGTCCCGCCCGGAGGAACGATGACCCCGCCCACCGCCTCTCATGATCCGTACGCGGAGCCGTACGGGGACGAGGGCGACCAGCCGCTGGTACGTCCTTACGCGATGACCGGCGGCCGGACCCGGCCGCGCTACCAGCTCGCCATCGAGGCGCTGATCAGCACCACGGCCGACCCGGCAGCGCTCATGGGGCTGCTCCCGGAGCATCAGCGCATCTGCCACCTGTGCCGTGAGGTGAAGTCGGTGGCCGAGGTGTCGGCGCTGCTCGCCATGCCGCTGGGTGTGGCCCGGATCCTGGTGGCCGACCTCGCCGAGGCCGGCCTGGTCGCCATCCACCAGCCGGGTGGCGACGAGAACAACGGTGGCGCTCCTGACGTGACGCTGCTCGAAAGGGTGCTCAGTGGACTTCGCAAGCTCTGACGGAGGCCGGGCCACCACCTCCGCGAAGATCGTGGTGGCGGGCGGCTTCGGCGTCGGCAAGACCACGTTCGTGGGAGCGGTCTCCGAGATCAACCCGCTGCGCACGGAGGCCGTCATGACGTCCGCCTCGGCGGGCATCGACGACCTGACCCACACCGGGGACAAGACCACCACCACGGTGGCCATGGACTTCGGCCGTATCACGCTCGACCAGGACCTGATCCTGTACCTGTTCGGTACGCCGGGCCAGGACCGCTTCTGGTTCATGTGGGACGACCTGGTGCGCGGTGCGATCGGCGCGGTCGTCCTGGTGGACACCCGCCGGCTCGCGGACTGCTTCCCCGCGGTCGACTACTTCGAGAACAGCGGTCTGCCGTTCGTCATCGCGCTCAACGGCTTCGACGGGCACCAGCCCTACACGCCCGAAGAGGTACGCGAGGCGCTGCAGATCGGACCGGACGCACCGATCATCACGACGGACGCCCGGCACCGTGCCGATGCGAAGTCGGCGCTGATCACTCTCGTGGAGCACGCTCTCATGGCCCGCCTGCGGTAGCAGCCGGACCGCGGACAAGTTCGTCGTCGTGTACGGCAGTTGTCGTAAGGAAACCGGAGCCGACTGTGGCCTTTGACACGGTCGGCTCCGGTGTTCATAACGTTTCGGCAGAGGAATCCGGTGGTATCGCCACGCGTCGCGGTCGCGCGGTACCGCTGCGCTCACAACAGCCCCGCCTTTTGGCGGGGCTCGCTCTTTATGACCGTTTTATCTGGGCCTTACATCCGTGCGCTCTGCCCTAATGGACTGTTTGGTAGTGCGCAGGGCCCCATGCTGGAATGCCTGAACTGCCCAATAGTCAAAGACGTACTCCCTAGTGGTCTGTGACACACCGGGCTCTGAGAGACTGCGGCACGACGATAGGTGCCCGCCGCCGAGAGGTTGTTGGTCGAGTGAGGCGAAGCAAGAACGGTCCCGAGCCGTCGGCACGGGGCAACTTCACCCCGCCGCCGCGCGCTGCGGCGCCCACCCCTGTGCCAGCCGCGGAACCACCGGCCGCGCCCGCGAAGAGCGGCGGCCGTTTCTCCCCGCGGAACTGGCGAGTACCGACCAGGCTGAACGCGATCCTGCTCATACCCGTGGTCGTCGGCCTGGTCATGGGCGGCTTCCAGGTGAAGAGCTCCATCGACACCTGGCAGGAAGCCCAGGACGCGGAGAACACCGCGCGTCTGGTGCGCGCCGCCCTGAGCTACGGGGACGCTCTCTACAACGAGCGTGACATCACCGCGGCACCGCTGCTCCTGAACAAGAACAAGCAGACGGTCACCGACGCACGCGCGCTGACCGACAAGGCCGCCGACGCCTTCGACGCCGCCGCACAGAACATGCCCAAGAAAGCCGGCCTCGAACGCCGGCTGAAGCTGTTCCGCGAGGCCGAGCCCCAGCTCACGAACCTCCGCGCCGCGGCGTACACCACCAAGCTCACCGGTGTGCAGACCGAGGAGGGCTACACCCAGATAGCCCACCCGCTCATGGAGTTCGCCAACGAACTCGGTCTGGGCACCGGAAACATCACCTCCTACGGCCGTACCGTCTACGCCATCTCGCTCACCAAGGCGGCCCTGTCGCTGGAGCGGTCGATCGGCATGCACCTGCTGATCAAGCCCGGCCCCGACGCCGGCAACCTGGCCTCGCAGCGTGTCGCCCTCTCCTCGTACGCCTACCTCGAAGGCATCGCCGTCGAGGAGTACATCGGCGGTGGCACCGAGGCCGACGCGCAGAAGCTCACCGATCTCGAGAAGAAGATCAAGACCGACGGCGCGGCGATGGTCCAGCAGGCCAAGGCCAAGGACCCGAACTACGTGGCTCCGCCGTCCAGCACCACCACGATGGTCTCGGCGCTGGCGACGCTCCAGAACACCGACACCACCACCCGGCAGCTGCTGGCCGCCAAGGGCATCACCGCCGAGAACTGGTGGGCGGTCAACACACTCAAGTACAACGCCTACCGCACGATCGAGTCGGACATGGCCGACAAGGCGGTGAGCGAGGCGTCCAGCATCGCCGACGACGCCAAGACCTCGGCGTTCATCACCGGTGCCGCGGTCGTGGTCGCGCTGCTCGCCGCGTTCATCCTGGCCGGCATGGTGGCCCGCCAGATGTCCCGCTCGATGCGCCAGCTGCGCAACGCCGCCTTCGGCATCGCCGAGCAGCGCCTGCCGATGCTGGTCGACCAGCTCTCCCGCACCGACCCCGGCCGGGTCGACACCCGGGTGGCGCCGATCCCGATCACCTCGACCGACGAGATCGGCGAAGTCGCCCGCGCGTTCGACCAGGTCCACCGCGAGGCCGTGCGGCTCGCCGCCGAGCAGGCCCTGCTGCGGGGCAACATCAACGCGATCTTCACCAACCTGTCGCGCCGCAACCAGTCGCTGATCGAGGGCCAGCTGACCCTGATCACCGACCTCGAGAACAACGAGGCCGACCCGGACCAGCTGGAGAACCTCTTCCGGCTGGACCACCTCGCGACCCGTATGCGCCGCAACGGCGAGAACCTCCTGGTCCTCGCCGGCGAGGAGCCCGGCCGCCGCTGGGACCAGCCGGTCCCGCTGGTCGACGTGCTGCGCGCCGCCTCCTCCGAGGTGGAGCAGTACGAGCGCGTCGAGCTCTCCGGCGTCCCGGAGGCCGAGATCCACGGCCGTGCCGTGACCGACCTCGTGCACCTGCTGGCCGAGCTCCTGGAGAACGCGACGACGTTCTCCTCCCCGCAGACCAAGGTCCGGGTCACCGCGACCCGTCTCCCCGACGGCCGCGTCATGATCGAGATCCACGACAAGGGCATCGGTCTCACCGCCGAGGACTTCGCGGACATCAACCACAAGCTGGCCAACCCGCCGACCGTGGACGCCGCGATCTCCCAGCGCATGGGCCTCTTCGTGGTCGGCCGGCTGTCCGACCGGCACGGCATCCGGGTCCAGCTGCGCCCCTCCGGCGAGCAGGCCGGCACCACCTCGCTGGTCATGCTGCCGGACGCGATCACGCACGGCGGTGGCGGCGAGCAGCCCATGGACCGCGACGAGTTCACCGTCTCGCAGATCATCCCGGAGCAGCAGTTCCAGGGTGAGAGCTTCCAGCAGCCGCAGCTCCAGCCGATGCGCACCGCCGCCGAACTCGGTTTCGACGACAGCCGCTACATCGAGGTCCCCGACGACATCCGCGACCTCGACCCCGTGGGCCGCTCCCTGATGCGCGAGGAGCGCCGGGCGGCCCTGGAGGCCCAGACACACGGCCCGGAGGCCGTACAGGGCCTGCAGACGCCTCAGGCGCCGCAGGAGACCGCCGAGATCCCGGCGTACGTCGACGAGTTCGACAGCGGCCGGCAGGGCTACGACACCGGCGGTACGGGCTTCCAGGAGCAGCCGGCGGCCTTCGACGCGCAGCCGTCGTACCAGGAGCAGTCGCAGAGCACGTACGACGAGCAGTTCTACGCGCCCAACGGCGGCCTGCCGCAGAACGACCCGTTCTCCACCGGTGGCGGCTACCCCGAGCCCGCTTATCCGGAGCCGCTCCAGGAGGAGCCCGCGGCCGCGCAGGCCGCCGCCCCGGACTCGTTCCCGGCCTTCGGGGAGCAGGCCTACCAGGACGACTGGCCGCAGCAGGACAGTTACCGGAACGGTTACCCGGCCCAGTACGCTCCGGAAGCGGAGTCGGCGCAGGCCGGTGACGTGGACGAGCGGAACCACGTAGGCTTCGACCGTCCGGGAGCGGCCCCCTCCGCCGGTCACCAGCTGACCAACGCCGGGCTGCCCCGCCGGGGCTCCACCGGTGGCACGGGCGGCTCGAACGGCACGGGTCCCGCGCGGCACGCACCGGCACCGGCGGCTCCGGCCGCGGAACCGAGTGGCGACGACAGCTGGCGTTCCCAGAACGACGAGCGCTGGCAGCAGGCCGCGCAGCTGCGCAAGCCCAAGGCGGGCGGGGTCACCTCCTCCGGTCTGCCGAGGCGGGTACCCAAGGCCAACCTGGTCGAGGGAGCCGCCGAGAGCACCCCTCAGGGAGGCCCACAGGTCTCCCGCGCCCCGGAGGACATCCGGGGCAGGCTGAGCAACCTGCGTCGTGGCGTCGAACGCGGACGCAGCGCAGGCAGTGAAACGAACGGCCAGGGCTTCGGCCCTGACAGCACCTACAACCAGGAGCGTTAGTGTGAGCCCGATGAGCCAGGCGGCACAGAACCTGAACTGGTTGATCACCAACTTCGTGGACAACACCCCGGGGGTGTCCCACACGGTGGTGGTCTCCGCCGACGGACTCCTTCTGGCGATGTCCGAAGGCTTCCCCCGCGACCGCGCCGACCAGCTCGCGGCCGTCGCCTCCGGTCTGACGTCTCTGACGGCAGGCGCCTCCCGGATCTTCGAGGGCGGCCACGTGAATCAGACGGTTGTGGAGATGGAGCGGGGATTCCTCTTCATCATGTCCGTTTCTGATGGTTCCTCGCTGGCGGTCCTCGCCCACCCGGAGGCCGACATCGGCCTCATTGGGTACGAGATGGCCCTTTTGGTGGACCGCGCAGGCACGGTTCTTACCCCGGATCTGCGCCAGGAACTCCAAGGAAGCCTTCTCAACTAATAGTCAGACGGTGCGTTTTGGCGTCCCGGGGCCGTAAGGTTTCGGGACGCGGCTCCACAAGGATGGGTGCCCGGCACGGTCGGAGGAGGAGAGAAAGTGGCAACACCCCCAGGCGGTTCGAATAACGGCAACTGGTCGTACGGTCCTGCGCAGGGCCCGGGCGACGGTTCCGCGAACCGGTACAACTTCCCCTCCACGCCCAGCCACCGGCAGCCGTACGCGCCGCAGGGCCCCGGTCCGTCGCCGTACGACCAGCCTCCGGCGCCGCGCATCCAGCCGGTGCAGCCGCACCGCCGCCCCGAGCCGGCGCCCGCCGGGGCGTCGAACAACCCGCTGGTGCGTCCGTACGCCATGACCGGCGGCCGGACCCGCCCGCGGTACCAGCTCGCCATCGAGGCGCTGGTGCACACCACCGCACAGCCGCACCAGATGCAGGGCCAGCTGCCCGAGCATCAGCGGATCTGCAATCTCTGCCGGGAGATCAAGTCGGTGGCCGAAGTCTCGGCCCTCCTGTCGATCCCCCTCGGCGTGGCCAGGATCCTCGTCGCCGACTTGGCGGAGGCGGGCCTGGTCGCCATCCATCAGCCCGGCGGCGACGAGAACGCCGGCGGCCAGCCAGACGTGACACTGCTCGAAAGGGTGCTCAGTGGACTTCGCAAGCTCTAGCGGCGGTCCTTCCCGCTCCACCACCTCAGCGAAGATTGTGGTGGCGGGCGGCTTCGGCGTGGGCAAGACCACGTTCGTCGGCGCTGTCTCGGAGATCAACCCGCTGCGCACAGAGGCCGTGATGACGTCCGCGTCGGCCGGTATCGACGACCTCACCCACACCGGGGACAAGACGACCACCACGGTCGCCATGGACTTCGGTCGTATCACCCTGGACCAGGACCTGATCCTGTACCTGTTCGGCACGCCCGGCCAGGACCGCTTCTGGTTCATGTGGGACGACCTGGTGCGCGGCGCGATCGGCGCGATCGTCCTGGTCGACACCCGCCGGCTCGCCGACTGCTTCCCCGCGGTCGACTACTTCGAGAACAGCGGTCTGCCGTTCGTCGTCGCCCTCAACGGCTTCGACGGCAGCCAGCCGTACAACCCCGAAGAGGTCCGCGAGGCGCTCCAGATCGGCCCCGACACCCCGATCATCACGACGGACGCCCGGCACCGTGCCGATGCGAAGTCGGCGCTGATCACTCTCGTGGAGCACGCGCTGATGGCCCGCCTGCGCTAGCGGCTGTTTCTCCGAGGGGCCCTTTCCGTCCGGAACGGGCCCCTTTGTCATACGGACCGCCCTCGGCTTCCCCGGTGTCACCGTCGGCATCACCTGAAGACGCACCACGGCCCCGCCCTCCCGAAGGAGTGGCGGGGCCGTGGTGCACGTCGCCCGGAGGGGTCAGTGCCAGCTGTGGGGGGCGCGGAAGCCGTTTTCGCGGTCCAGGCGGCGCCAGCCGGCCTTGGCGCGGCCTCGGTGGGTCTGCTCGGTGTCGGCGGTCGGCCGGGCGGCCGCGCGGGCCAGGAGGACCGCCGTTATGGCGGCGACTTCCTCCGGGTCGGCGTTGCCCTTCTCGACGCGGATGTCAGGCACGTTCATGGGTGTCAGTCTCCGTGAGAGAGGTTTCCGCAGGATTACTGCGGGGGGTTGCCGTGCTTACGGGACGGCAGGTCGGCGTGCTTGGTCTGCAGCATCGCCAGCGACTTGGCGAGCACCTCGCGGGTCTCGGCCGGGTCGATGACGTCGTCGACCAGGCCGCGCTCGGCCGCGTAGTAGGGGTGCATGAGCTCGGACTTGTACTCCTTGACCATGCGGGCCCGCATGGCCTCGGGGTCCTCGGCGGAGGCGATCTGCCGACGGAAGATCACGTTGGCCGCACCCTCGGCGCCCATGACCGCGATCTCGTTGGTCGGCCAGGCGTACGTGAGGTCGGCGCCGATCGACTGGGAGTCCATCACGATGTAGGCACCTCCGTACGCCTTGCGCAGGATCAGCGAGATCCTCGGCACGGTCGCGTTGCAGTAGGCGTAGAGGAGCTTCGCGCCGTGACGGATGATCCCGCCGTGTTCCTGGTCGACACCGGGGAGGAAGCCCGGTACGTCCAGGAAGGTGACGATCGGAACATTGAAAGCGTCACACATCTGGACAAAGCGCGCAGCTTTTTCACTCGCCTCGATGTCCAGTACGCCCGCGAGGACCTGCGGTTGGTTGGCGATGATGCCGACCACCTGGCCGTCGATCCGGGCCAGCGCGCAGATGATGTTCCGCGCCCAGCGCTCGTGGACCTCCAGGTACTCGCCGTCGTCGACGATCTCCTCGATGACCTTGGTCATGTCGTACGGCCGGTTGCCGTCCGCCGGGACCAGGTCCAGGAGGACGTCGGAGCGGCGGTCGACGGGGTCGGTGGACTCGGCGCGGGGCGGGTTCTCGCGGTTGTTCTGCGGGAGGAGGGAGAGGAGGTAGCGGACCTCCGCGATGCAGGTCTCCTCGTCGTCGTACGCGAAGTGGCAGACGCCGGAGGTCTCCGCGTGGACGTCGGCGCCGCCGAGGCCGTTCTGGGTGATCTCCTCGCCGGTGACCGCCTTGACGACGTCCGGTCCGGTGATGAACATCTGCGAGGTCTCGCGGACCATGAAGACGAAGTCGGTGAGGGCGGGCGAGTAGGCCGCGCCGCCGGCGCACGGGCCGAGCATCACGGAGATCTGCGGGATGACACCGCTCGCCTTGGTGTTGCGCTGGAAGATGCCGCCGTAGCCGGCGAGGGCGGAGACGCCCTCCTGGATACGGGCGCCCGCGCCGTCGTTGAGGGAGACCAGGGGCGCGCCGGCCGCGATGGCCATGTCCATGATCTTGTGGATCTTGGTGGCATGGGCCTCGCCCAGCGCACCGCCGAAGATCCGGAAGTCATGGGCGTAGACGAAGACGGTACGGCCGTCGACCGTGCCCCAGCCGGTGATGACACCGTCGCTGTACGGCTTCTTGGCCTCCAGGCCGAAGCCGACGGCACGGTGCCGGCGCAGCTGCTCGACCTCCTGGAAGGAACCCGGGTCCAGGAGCAGCTCGATGCGCTCCCGGGCCGTCAGCTTGCCCTTGGCGTGCTGCGCCTCGGTCGCCTTCTCGCTGGGTCCCGCCACGGCGGCCGCACGGATCTCGTGCAGCTCGGCGACCCGCCCGCGCGCGTCCGTCGGTTCGCCGGTGGGCTCGCCCGTCGTCTCTTCCAAAACGGTCATGTAGTGACCTTACGAAGGACACCAAGGAATGCGAGACGTCGACTCCGTACAGTCTCCGACGCGTTTTCCTGGAAGCACTGAACAGAACCAGAACAGCATGCAGTCGTTCCAACTGTTCAGAGGGCTTCGGTGTTGTAGGGGTGCCACAAAGACACCACCTGAGACGCGGCTCACATCAACCGGCGGGCCGTACCGCCCCCGGAGTGACAGGGGCCCCCGGACGGCCCCCAGGCCCCCCGCGCCCCATACCCGCAGAGCCTAGTCGCACCCCTCCACCGCACAGCGAGACAGGTAACCTGAAGTGACGCTGAGTAATGACCGCGACACACCGACGGATGATGTTGAATATTGAACGGAATAGGTCTACGGTGGCTTTCGTTAAGTTCGTTGAACGTTAAACATCAACGGCGCGTCTTCGGTGTCCACCGCTTCGAAGCCGCGACCCGTCCCCCAAGGAGCAGACGTCATGGGCATCTTCGGCCGCAAGAACGACGAGACGACCGCCGCCGGCGCCACCGCCGACACGGCCGCGCTGACCGGCGACTACACGATCGACCCCGCGCACACGACGCTGGGCTTCGTGGCCCGCCACGCGATGGTCACCAACGTCAAGGGCAGCTTCCAGGAGTTCGAGGGCACCCTGCACCTGGACGGCAAGGACCCCTCGCAGTCCACCGCCTCGCTCGACATCACGATGGCGAGCATCACCACGGGCAGCCCCGACCGTGACGGTCACCTCAAGTCGGCGGACTTCTTCAAGACCGACGAGTTCCCGACGATGACCTTCCGCTCCACCAAGGCGGAGGCCCTCGGCGGCGAGGACTACCGCATCACCGGCGACCTCACGATCCTCGGTGTCTCCAAGCCGGTCACCATCGACCTGGAGTTCAACGGTGCCGCCAAGGACCCGTTCGGCAACGAGCGCGTCGGCTTCGAGGGCAAGGCCGAGATCAAGCGCTCCGACTGGGGCGTCACCTGGAACGCGGCGCTGGAGACCGGTGGCGTCCTCGTCTCCGACAAGATCAAGCTGAACTTCGACATCTCGGCGATCAAGAACGCGTGACCCGACGGCGGGAACCGCCGGAAGCGGCGCGGCTTCCGGACACCCCCGTCCCCTGCTTGTCACTGCCCGTAGCGCCCGCCACTCTGTTTTCCTGCACGGAGGCCGGGCGCTCGGTCATGTCCGCGTGCGGGAGGACAGCCCGGCCAGGGCGGCCGCCAGCCGGTTCGCCCGGCCCCGCGGGGTGCGGGCCGTGAGCAGCCCGAAGATCACCTGGTATCTGTCCGTCCGCCCGAGGGCGTCGAAGGCCGTCCCGGCTTCGGGGTTCCGCTCCAGCGCCGCCGCCAGGTCCTCGGGGACACCGGCTTCGCTCTGCGGCTCGTACGCCGCGTCCCACCGCCCGTCCGCCCGGGCGGCGGCCACCTCCGCGAGCCCCGCGGGACGCATCCGGCCGGCGGCGGTCAGCTCCGCCACCCGGCGCACATTGACCATGGACCAGAGGCTGCCCGGCCTGCGCGGGGTGATCTTCTGCAGGAAGTACGTCGCGTCCAGCGCCTTGCGCTGCCCGGTGATCCAGCCGTGGCAGAGGGCTACGTCGTTGACCTCGGCCCAGGTGACGGAGGCCAGGCCCGAGCCCTTCTTGGCGACCTTCACCCAGAGGCCGGGATGCGGGGCGGGGTGGGCGGCGAGCCAGGCATCCAGGCCGGAGGTGGCGGCGAAGGCCAGGGCGGGGGGTGTCTCGACGGTGTCGTCGCTCGCGGTCATGACGACACCGTAGGGAGGGAGTAGGTCGGTATCCGTCCTAATAGTCAGTGGTCGGGTACCAGTCCCCGCGTCCCCGCGGGGTCAGGTCGAGCAGGTGCCAGACGGGCGCCAGCAGGTCGATGCCGCGTTCTTTGATGTCGTCGGCCATGCGCGGATGGGCGGAGTAGGTGTGCCGGACCGTGCCGTCGCCCTCCCGGGTGAAGACGGAGACCGTGGAGTCCTGCTCGCCGTCCTCGTCCTCGCTGCCCAGGTCGTACTTGAACGTACTGTCACCGCAGCTGAGCAGCCGCAGCCGGTGCCAGCCGCGATCGCGGGCGTACTTCCGGAGGGTGGGCGGGTCGGCGGCCGCGGCGATGACGAAGTCCGCGTTGCGGGCCACGTGGTGGGCGATGCCGTTGTAGCCGTCGATCCACAGGGTGCACATCGGGCAGGCGCTGGTCTGGAGCTTGCCGTACATGAAGTGGTAGACGATCAGCGGGCGTTCGGGCCCGGAGAACAGCTCGCTCAACGCGACCTCGCGGACCGGGGTGTCACCGGCGTCGAGGTCGCCGGGCCCTTCGAGAAAGACATAGTCGTCCACCACCGGCCCCGCCGGCAGCGCCCGCCGCAGCGCCGCGACCTCCTCGCGATGCCGCATGAGCGCGATCTCGGCCAGCCGCAGCTCCTCACGGGCGGCGAGATAATCCTCGGACTCCCCGGCCAGCCTGGTGTGCCGCACCATCACGTCCTCCTGGGGTGGGGTCCCCTCCCAGACCCTCAAGTCTAGGACGGCATCCGGGGCCGTGCCCTGATGCCTCGTGTCGGTCGGCCGGGTGTGGTTCGCTGCTGGGATGGCTCAGGACTTGGAGATCGTCGCATTCGCATCCGCCGAGGCGTTCGAGGCATGGCTCGGTGAGAACCACGCCGTCTCGCCCGGTATCTGGCTCAAGCTTCGCAAGAAGGGCCCCGGAATCGTCGCGCTGGACTACGCCCAGGCGCTCGACGTGGCACTCTGCTACGGCTGGATCGACGGCCAGAAGGCCACGTTCGACGACCAGTGGTGGACCCAGCGGTTCACCCCGCGGGGGCCGCGCAGCAAGTGGTCCAAGATCAACCGGGACAAGGTGGCCGCTCTGGTCGAGCAGGGCCGGATGCGTCCGCCGGGGCAGGCCGAGGTCGACCGCGCCAAGGCGGACGGCCGCTGGGAGGCGGCCTACGCCGGTGCGAAGGCCGCCACGGTGCCGGACGACCTCGCGGCGGCCCTGACCGCCGACCCGGCCGCGGCGCAGTTCTTCGAGACACTGGACCGGCAGAACCGCTACGCGATCCTGTACCGGATCCAGGACGCCAAGAAGGCCGAGACCCGGGCGCGCCGGATCGAGAAGTACGTGGCGATGCTGGCGAAGGGCGAGAAGCTGCACCCGTAGTCACGGAGAGGGGCCGTGGCCGTGTGGTGCGGAACGCCCGGATGGAGCGGCAGTTGACCCCCGACAGACCCGTCCTCACCGTCTCCCCCTCCCCCTCCACCTGGAGTGAGTTTCCTGACCGCGTCACGCGCGACTGAGCAGATCGACTGGGTCTACGTCCTGTCGTTCGAGAACGTGCCGGGGCGTCCGCACGGCGTCACCGTCCTCTGCGCCTGACTGCGAGAACGCGGTATCGACTGGCTGCCGTTCGCGGGAGAAGAGCTCCGCTGGGACCTCGCGTGTCGGCGGGAGGACGACGGGCACCGGCGCGGGTGGATCAGTCTGTCGGTCGACGCCCGCGCGCTGTGGCGGCTCGGTCTGCACCCGGATCAACCCACCTCCGTCGTCAACGGACCTTCGCCGCCCGGCTGGTGGCATGCCGCCGGACTGCGTTATGCCACCGCGCGTCCCGGTTCGGTCTGATGCTGTCGCGCTGCGCCCCGGCGTTTCACCACCGGCAGCAGCCACCACGCCGACGCCACCGACAGGACCGCGCCCACCGCGATGCCCTCCAGGCGGGTCGGCAGGACGGTTGCCGCGTCCTGGCCGAAGTAGCCGAGCAGGAGGGAGAGGGCGCAGGTCATGCCGGCGGCCCAGTAGGCGTAGTTGAGGGGGCGCAGCCAGAGGGCGATCGCGAGGACCGTGAACATCAGGGCCACTGCGGTGTGGCCCGTGATGCCGGCTACCGCCAGGCCCGTCGCCAGGAGCGTGCCCACGCAGGCGCCGGCCAGGCGCTCGATTCCCTTGCGCAGTACGTCCGTTCGGCCGCGGTTGCCGCTCGCGGCGACGTACGCCGTCAGGACGACCCAGGGCCAGTGGTCGTCGAAGAGCAGGCGGCCGAGGGTGAAGGCGGCGGCGATTCCGGCCGCCATCTGCAGGGCCATGCGGGTGCTGGGGCGGGGGTGGAGGCGAGAGGGGCGTGCGGGGGGCGTGGGGGCCGGGGCGGGGCGCCAGGGGCCGAAGCGGTCCGCCAGCCCCTGCACCAGCCACACCACGGCGCACGCCAGCGCCCCGATCAGCGCCGACCAGCTCCAGGTCACCAGCCCGCTCTGCGCCTCGGGCGGCAGCGCCGGGCCGGGGACGATGAGCAGGGCGACCAGGGGAAGGGCGATCAGGGTGCCGGCCTTGGTGGCGGCGGGGCCGTAGCGGCGGATCCAGATGGCGAGGGCCATGCCGGCCGTGTAGACGGCGGCGCCGATCGCGTAGTGGGACGCGATCAGGCGGCCGAGGAAGATCGACGCGCCCACCGTCACCGGGAGCAGCACCAGCGCGGTCAGGCGGCGCCGGGTGTCGGCGGTGCGCTGGCTTGCGGCGAGGGTCAGGGGCAGAGCGACCGCGAGGACCAGCACGTCGGTGTGCAGCCCGGCGGCTCCCTCCAGCACCAGCGCGGATCCCCAGCAGACCAGCACAGCCGCCATCGTCAGCCCGGCTTCGTACGCGTTGCGTATGAGTTTGACGGTCATGGCACAGAGAATACGGCGCTTATTCGCTGATGGTAGTAAGTAATCGCGTAGGATATCCTCCATGGAGCACCTTGCCGAAGCCGCCCGTGTACGCCGTGCCGTCCTCCTGTTCAACCGTCGACTGCGGCAGGAGCGCGGGGACGGGAGCCTCAGCCCCAATCAGCTGTCGGTGCTCGGGCATCTGTACCGGCACGGGTCGGCCACGCCCGGCGAGGTCGCGGCCGCCGAGCGGCAGCGGCCGCAGTCGCTGACCCGGGTCTTCGCGGAGCTGGAGGCGGAGGGGCTGGTCGAGCGGGCGGCGGACCCGGCCGACCGGCGGCAGGCGGTGCTGAGTCTCACCGCGGCGGGGCGGCGCGCGCTGGAGGCCGACATGGCCCAGCGGGACGCCTGGCTCGCCGAGGCGTTCGGGGCGTTGAGCGAGACCGAACGCGGGGTGCTGTCGCTCGCCGCCTCCGTGCTGGAGCGGCTGGGGAATGCCCCGTAGGTCAGAAACCTCCGCCGAAGTCCCCGCCGCCCCCTCCCCCGTCTCCCCCGCCACCGAAGTCCCCGCCCCCGCCGAAGTCCCCGAAGTCCCCCGGGTCGAAGTCCGCGCCCGACACATCGCCGCCCTGGTAGCCGCCGGTGTCGAAGTCGCCGTAACCGGTGCCGTAGTCGGCCGCGTAGGCCGGGGCCGACATCCAGCCGCCCAGGGCCGTGCCGAGGAGGAGGCCGGGGAGGATGCCGCCGCCGAAGTAGCCGCCCGCCCAGGGGCCGTAGGCCGGGCCCGCGTCCCAGTAGGGGCGGCGGCCGTAGTCGGTGTCGACCTCGCGGACGACCGGGTCGCGGCCGTCGGCGAGCCGGGTCGCGTCGGCCGCGCAGACCGGGACCTCGCGGGATGAACCACCGGGCGGGGTCCAGGTGGCGTCCGTGACGGAGGGGCCGTGCCGGGGGTCGAAGAAGCACGGGGGCCGGCGTTCGGGGAGCGGGCGGCCCTCGCGGCGGGCGGCGAGCTGGGCGAGCGAGAAGCGGCCGTCCTCCAGCGCCTGGGTGACCGTGCGGACGTCCTCCGGTCTGCGGGCGTCCGCCATGGCGGCCTTCGCCTGGTCGTAGGCGTTGAGCGCGCGCTCGTAGTCGGCGCGCATCGCGTCGTCGGCGCCCGGTTCGGCCGGGTGGAAGTCGAGGCGGTCCAGTTCCTCGCCGAAGGCGGTGATGTCCTCGTCCACGACCACCCGGAGCCGGTCGAGGGCGGCCCGCTGTTCCGCCTCGTGGCGCCTGCGATTACGGCGGACCAGCGCGTACGCGCCCGCCCCGCCCGCCACCACCACGGCTCCGATCGCGATCAGCGCCGTACTGGAGGCCCCGGTCCCCGTGCTGCCGCCACCCCATGCCGCGGGGGCCCTGCCGCCCATGTTGGCGAGGGCGCGGTCGGTGAAGTCGGTCAGCTGGGCCTTGATGCTCTCGCCCTGGACGCTGGTGACCAGGTTCTGCACGGCCGTGCGGGGCAGCACCGCGGAGTCGGCGCGGGCGTCGAAACGATCGCCGAGCCGGACGGCGTACAGGCCGGTGATCCCGGTGGCCGTGCGCAGGTTCGTGAAGAGGTTCTTGGTGGGGTAGCCGGCCGGCAGGACGGCGATGAACAGGGGTTTGTCCGCGTCCTTGATCTGCCGGGCCAGGACGGAGGCGTCGGCCGTGGACAGCTGGGCCGCGGCCGCCGGGTCGACGTACACCGGGCTCTTGCGCAGGGCCTCGGCGATCGTCGAGACGCCGGTGTCCGCCGTGGCCGCCGTGGCCGCCGTGGTCCGCGGGGCGAACGCGGTCAGGGCGACCAGCGCCAGCGCCAGAAGCAGCAGCCCCGGGAGGCTTCGGGTCCGTCGCACGGCCTTCATGCTTCGAAATTACCCGAAGCCTCCCAAAAGCAGTCATTCCTTACGCTGCCTCGTAGGCCTCCGTCAGCTGCTGCACCGCCGCTCCGTACCTGCCGGTCAGCAGTAGATGGTCCGCGTCGGCGAAGGGCTTCGAGACGGCCGCCGTGATCGACTGGCCGACCTTCGCCTGGACCAGCAGCCGGGCCTCGCCGACCAGTTTCCGGCCCGTCAAGGAGGCACCCGCCCGCTCCGCGGCCCGTGCGGCGGCGCCGAGCGCCCGCAGCGTCGCCTCGCCGCCCTTCGGGGCCTTGGTCAGGGTCGTCAGACCCCAGCCGTAGGGGTACTGCGGGTCGTACGAGGCGTCGCCCACGTTGATCGGCAGCTGCGCCTCGGACTTCGGCCAGGTGACCGGGAGCTGTCCGGTGAAGGCCCGCTTGCCGTAGAGCACGTCGGCCACGCCGTCGCCCTCGGTGCCGGGCAGCCAGGACGCCACCAGGGCGTCGATCTCGCCGAGCCGGTCGCCGATCAGCTGCGGGCGGCCGGAGACGATCAGCACCGCGCACTTCATGGCCGCGCACACCTTGTCCACGGCCGCCTGGTCGGCGGCGGTCAGCACCAGGTCGTTGCCGTTGCCGACGTCCCCGACGCCCTCGGCGTACGGGGTCTCGCCGACGACGACCACGCCCACGTCGTACCCGCTCGTCGGCGCCGAGGCGTCCTTGGAGTAGGTGACGTCTCCCCCGGCGTTCTTCATGCCCTGGAGGATGGTGGTGCCGGTGGTGTGGGTGCCGGACTGGCCCTGCCAGGTGAGGGTCCAGCCGCCGGTCTGGTTGCCGAGGTCGTCGGCGTTGGACCCGGCGACGTACACCTTCTCCGACTTCATCAGCGGCAGCACGTTCCCCGAGTTCTTCAGCAGCACCTGCGACTCGGCGGCCGCCTGCCGGGCGACGGCCCGGTGCGCCGTGGAGCCGATCTTCGAGGCGCCCGACGTGTCGGCGTACGGGTGCTCGAAGAGGCCCAGCCTGAACTTCTGGGTGAGGATCCGGGAGACCGCGTCGTCTACGCGCTGCTCACTGACGCGGCCCGCCTTGACCTCGGCGATCAGGGTCGAGGTGAAGTCCTTGTAGCCGTACGGGACCATCATCATGTCGACGCCCGCGTTGACGGCCGTGCGGACATGGGCCGGGTAGTCGCCGGGGAGCTGGTCCATGGCGTTCCAGTCGCTGATCACGAAGCCCTTGAAGCCCATCCGGCCCTTCAGCACCCCGTCGATCATGTCGGCGCGGGCGTGCATCTTCACCGGACCCAGGCCGTCGCCGACGATGTCGAGCGAGGAGTACGACGGCATGACCGTGCCGATGCCCCGGTCCACGGCGGTCTGGAACGGCGCCAGATGGATCGCCTCCAGCTGCTGCCGGGTGACCGTGGTGACACCCTGGTCGATGGTGTACGACCCGGTGGTGGACGAGCCGTAGGCGGTACCGCCGTCGCCGACGAAGTGCTTGGCGGTGGCCAGGACCTTGTCGTCGCGGCTCAGGTCGCTTCCGTCCGCGCGTCCTTGCAGACCCTGGATGATCGTCTCCATGGACTTCACCAGGGCGGGGTCCTCGCCGAAGGACTCGTAGGAGCGGCCCCAGCGTTCGTCACGGCTGACGCAGAGGCAGGGGGCGAAGTCCCAGGGGATGCCGGTGGCACGCACCTCGGACGCCGTCACCGCGCCCGCCTTCTCGGCCAGTCGGGGATCGCGGGTCGCGCCGATGCCGATGTTGTGCGGCATGATCGTGGCGCCGGCCAGGTTGTTGTGGCCGTGCACCGCGTCGACGCCGTAGATCAGCGGGATCTGGAACCGGGTCGCCTGCGCCCGGAGCTGGAAGGAGTCGATCATCTGCGCCCAGGCCGCGGCCGTGTTGGGCGTGGGGGTCGAGCCGCCGCCGGAGAGCAGTGAGCCGAGGTCGTAGGCCGCGATGTCACCGCCGGTCCCCACGGCGCCGCGCTCGGCCTGGGTCATCTGCCCGGCCTTCTCCTCCAGGGACATCCGGGAGAGCAGGTCGGCGACCCGCTTCTTCACGGGCAGCCTGCTGTCCAGGTACGGCAGTCCGTGCGCGTCGACGACGACCTGCGGGGTCTCCGCGGGGGCCTTGGCGCCGGTGACCGTGAGCTTCAGCGGGATGGTCTCGGCCGATTCGGCCGACCGGTCCTTCAGCGTCGGCACCTGGATGGTCTGCGTGGCCCCGGAGGCGGTGCCCGCCGGGAAGGTGAGGGTGCCGGAGACCGCCTTGTAGTCCTTGCCGGCCTCGGCGGTGCCGCCCGTCGTCTCGTATGCGACGGTCACCGGGTCGTCGATCGGCGCGGAACCGGTGGTGGCGACGGTGACCTTCACCGACGCCGTACCGCCCTCCTTCACCGGGTAGACGGCCGCGTCCGTGGTAACGGAGGCCCGCAGCGCCTGGTCCGCCCTGCCGTACAACTCCACGTCGTCCATGGCGAACTGGCCCTTGAGGCCGACGGGGAGCGTGACCGCGTACCCCCACATCCGGGTCAGACCGAGGACGTGGTCGATACCGCCGACCGGCTGGTAGTCGGTGCGGTAGACGAAGTCGGTGAAGGGGATCTCGATCTGCTTCCAGCCGGTGAAGTCGTCGGTGAAGGACGTCGTCCAGAGCTCCGAGGCCTCGCCGTTGGTGCCGCCGTCCTTGATCTCGAAGGCGATCTTCCTGCCGTTGTCCTGGCCGTCCCACCAGAAGCGGATGCCCTTGTGGGTGGACCAGTCGTGGGCGGGTTCGGCCGCCGCGAAGTCGTGGGTGAAGCCGCCGTAGCCGCTGATGTCGTACGTCCCCGAGAGGACCTTGGCGCCCTCGGGGGCGTCGGCGCGGTCGGCGAGCTGAAGGGTGGGCGGGTCGTCGCTGTCGCTTCCCCAGGTGAAGATGCCGTCGGCCGGCTGGGAGGCGAAGGGCACCTCGCCCTCGAAGCGGTCCACGGGGGTCGGCGCCGGGTCATCGGCGGCGCGGGCCACCGACAGGGGTACCAGCGCGGCGATCAGGGCGGTGGAGACGAGCAGGGCGGTTCTTGGCATAGACCTTCCCTCGACTCTCTGGTTCACTCAACACTCTCGGAGTTCACTCATGGCTTAGATCACGACGTGAGTTAACTAACGGCTCGCACCCCCGTCAAGACGTCCCGTCAGGAAGGGCGATGTGTCGATGAGAAGCACCCCCCACGTGCCGACGAGCCACGTGCCGACGAGCAGAACCCCCCGCACGGTCCGCCTGCTGCTGGCCGGGCTGCTCACCGCGGCCGGTGTCGGCGCGGTCGTACCGCCGGCGCACGCGGCCGGCGAGCAGGTCACCGCGTACCTCACCACCACCGACGACTCCGCCGGACGCCATGTCACACGCGGGCTCCAGGCGCAGACGCCGTTCGCCTTCTCCGCCGGGACCGGTGGCAGCGGCGAGAACATCACCGTCGACGAGAACACCCGCTACCAGACCTTCACCGGCGGCGGCGCGTCCTTCACGGACACCGCGGCCTGGCTGATGAACAGCAGCGGGGCGCTGTCCGCGTCGACCCGGGACGCGACCATGAAGAAGCTGTTCTCGCCGACGGACGGCATCGGACTGTCGTTCCTGCGCAATCCGATGGGCGCCTCGGACCTGGCCCGGTACGGGTACACGTACGACGACGTGGCCTCCGGGCAGACCGACCCGAACCTGAACAGCTTCTCCATCGCGCACGACCTGGCGGACGTCGTCCCGCTCACCAAGCAGGCGCTCCAGCTGAACCCCTCTCTGACTGTCATGGCCTCGCCATGGACGGCACCGGCGTGGATGAAGGACAGCGGTTCGCTCAACGGCGGCTGGCTCAAGTCCGAGGACTACGCGGCGTACGCCGCCTACTTCGTGAAGTACCTCCAGGCATACCAGAACCAGGGCGTCAACGTCTCGTACGTGACCCCGCAGAACGAGCCCACCTGCTGCTCCGGCTACCCGTCGATGAGCTGGAACGCCTCGGGCCTGCAGTACTTCCTCAAGAACGACCTGCTGCCGCAGCTCCAGTCGGCGGGCCTGTCCACCAAGGTCCTCGCCCACGACTGGAACTGGGACGTCTACGACTCCTACGCGTCCGCGCTCGTGAACGACGCCACGATCCGCAACCACCCGAACTTCGGCGGGATCGCCTGGCACGGCTACGGCGGTGACGTCTCCGAACAGACCACCGTGCACAACCAGTACCCGACGCTGGACGCCTTCGGCACCGAGCACTCCGGCGGCACCTGGATCTCGAACCAGCAGAACGAGGACATGGCCGACATCATCGACTACACCCGCAACTGGGCGAAGTCGGTGACCAAGTGGTCGCTGGCCGTGGACCAGAACATGGGCCCGCACAACGGCGGTTGCGGCACCTGCACCGGCCTGGTCACCGTGCACAACGGGGACGGTGCGAGCGGGACCGTGGACTACACGGTGGAGTACTACGACACGGGCCACCTGACCAAGTTCGTACGACCCGGCGCCCAGCGGATCGCCTCCACGGCGTCCACCGCCGTGCCGAACGTGGCCTGGCGCAACCCGGACGGCTCCAAGGCCCTGATCGCCTACAACAGCTCGTCCTCCACCAAGACGGTCACCATCGACTGGGGCTCCCAGCACGCCACTTACTCGCTCCCCGGCAAGACCTCGGCGACCTTCACCTGGTCCGGCACCCAGTCGGGCGGCGGCAGCCGGACGGGCGCGTTCGTGGGCCTGGCGAGCAAGTGCCTGGACGTGGCGGGCGGTTCGAGCACCAACGGCACCGCCGTCCAGCTGTACGACTGCAACGGCTCCACCGCCCAACAGTGGACCGTGGGGTCCGACGGGACGGTCCAGGCGCTCGGCAAGTGCCTGGACGTGACGTCCGCGTCGACGGCGGACGGGGCGAAGGTGCAGTTGTACGACTGCAACGGCACCGGGGCGCAGCAGTGGTCGTACAACTCCTCGACGGGTGACGTGGTGAACACGGCGGCCAACAAGTGCCTGGACGTCACGGACAACTCGTCGGCGAACGGTGCCCGGGCGCAGATCTGGTCCTGCACGGGGGCCGCCAACCAGAAGTGGCATGTGCAGTAAGGCCCTCGCCCACCCACCACCCGACTCGGTAGGGAGAGAGGTGAGGCCTGCCCGGCGCCGGTCGAGCCGGCGCCGGGAGCAGGAGGCCGGCTATTCCGCCGGCTCGACCCCGGCGCGCAGCAGGCCGTACGTGTACGCGTCCTCCAGGGCCTGCCAGGACGCGGCGATGACGTTCTCGGCGACGCCGACCGTGGACCACTCGGCGCTGCCGTCGGCCGTGGAGATCAGTACCCGGGTGGTGGACTCGGTGCCGTGCTTGCCCTCCAGGATGCGGACCTTGTAGTCGACCAGGTCGAACTTGGCGAGCTGGGGGTAGATCTTCTCCAGGGCGACGCGCAGGGCGCGGTCGAGCGCGTTGACCGGGCCGTTGCCCTCGGCCGTGGCGACGATCCGCTCGCTCTTGGCCCAGAGCTTGACCGTGGCCTCGTTGGCGTGGGTGCCATCGGGGCGGTCCTCGACGATGGCCCGCCAGGACTCGACGCGGAAGTAGGAGCGGGGCTTGCCCTCGACCTCGGCGCGCAGGAGGAGTTCGAAGGAGGCGTCGGCCGCTTCGTAGGTGTATCCCCGGAGCTCGCGTTCCTTGACGCGTTCCACCACCCGGCCGACCACCTCGCGGTCGTCGCCGAGGTCGACGCCGAGTTCCTTGCCCTTGAGCTCCACCGAGGCCCGGCCGGCCATGTCGGAGACCAGCATGCGCATGGTGTTGCCGACGAGGGCGGGGTCGGTGTGCTGGTAGAGGTCGGGGTCGACCTTGATCGCGGAGGCGTGCAGGCCGGCCTTGTGGGCGAAGGCCGAGACACCCACGTAGGGCTGGTGCGTCGACGGCGTCAGGTTGACGACCTCGGCGATGGCGTGGGAGATGCGGGTCATCTCGCGGAGGCGGCCGTCCGGCAGCACCTTCTTGCCGTACTTCAGCTCCAGGGCCGCGACCACCGGGAACAGGTTGGCGTTGCCGACGCGCTCGCCGTAGCCGTTGGCCGTGCACTGGACGTGGGTCGCGCCCGCGTCGACGGCGGCGAGGGTGTTGGCGACCGCGCAGCCCGTGTCGTCCTGGGCGTGGATGCCGAGCCTGGCGCCCGTGTCCGCGAGGACGGTCGAGACCACGGCCTGGACCTGGGCCGGCAGCATGCCGCCGTTGGTGTCGCAGAGGATGACGACGTCGGCGCCGGCCTCGGAGGCGGCGCGGACGACCGCCTTCGCGTACTCGGGGTTGGCCCGGTAGCCGTCGAAGAAGTGCTCGCAGTCGACGAAGACCCGGCGGCCCTGGTCCTTCAGGAAGGACACCGTGTCGCGGACCATCTCCAGGTTCTCGTCGAGGGTGGTGCGCAGCGCCAGCTCGACATGCCGGTCGTGGGACTTGGCGACCAGGGTGATCACCGGGGCGCCGGAGTCCAGCAGCGCCTTGACCTGCGGGTCGTCCGCCGCCTTGGCGTTCGCCCGGCGGGTGGCGCCGAAGGCGACCAGCTGGGCGTGCTTGAAGTCGATCTCCTGCTGGGCGCGGGCGAAGAACTCGGTGTCCCGGGGGTTGGCGCCCGGCCAGCCGCCCTCGATGAAGCCCACGCCGAAGTCGTCCAGGTGCCGGGCGATGGCCAGCTTGTCCGCGACGGTGAGGTTGATGCCCTCGCGCTGCGCGCCGTCGCGCAGCGTGGTGTCGAAGACGTGGAACGAGTCGTCCAGCTCGTTGGTTTCCGTCTCGGTCATGGTCTCAAGGCTCCTGATGTCGAATCTCGGTCGTACCGGAATGACCGGCTCCACCGTCCCTCCATGGTCCCTCGCGCCTCGCTGTCCGACTGAAGGTGGGCCGGAAAACGAAAAAACCCCTCGCGGGTGCGAGAGGTCTGCGCGCGGGTCGAGGACGACGATGGCCACCCGTACCTGGTCGTACGTGGTGGTCACTGCGGACCGGCGCGCCTGCTGCCAATAATCATGGCGAACGAGAGCACGGAGGCAGTCTGGCACAGACCGCCCCCGTGATCACCGTCTGTCTCAGGATGCGAACAGTGTGCAGTTCAGCCCAGGTGCCGTACGAAGATGTCGTCGACGCCGTTCGTGTCGCCGGGGACCAGGTTGCCGGCGGCCGAGGCGAAGGCCACGTGGCGGCCGTCGGCCCTGGGGGCGGGAGCGGCGGCGGCCGGGACCGCGGTCCCCGTGAGCGCGAGCGGCAAGGCGCCGCCGAGCGCGGCGCCGCCCGAGTGCACGCGTACCGCACTGGACATGATGACCCCCGTGGTCGCGTGGCCCCCCGGCCCTGCGCCGAGGGCTGGACAGGATGCAACCGCACCACGAAAACCGGGCCAATCGGACTTACTCCACATAACTCGGTTGGATGGTCACGCGTCCGCGAGGAGATCCGCTTCCAGGAACTCCCGTACATGGCCGAGAACCCGGGTCCGGTCCGTGCCGCGCAGCCCGATCGCCACATGGATGGAGAAGCCGTCGAGCAGGGCACGGAGACGGGCGGCGAAGCGGTCGGGGTCGACGGACCGGAACTCGCCCCGCGAGATGCCCTCGGCGACGAGGGCCACGAGGTCGCGGTGCCAGGCGCCCTCGATCGCGGCCTGCCGGTCCCGGGCCGTCTCGTCCGCGTTCTGCGAGCGGTTCCAGACCTCCAGCCAGAGGGTCCAGTGGGGGTCGCTGTGCCCCTCGGGGACGTACAGGTCGACATACGCGTCGAGGCGCTCGCGGGCGCTGCCGCGGCGGGTGAGCAGCCGGCCGCGCTCGCCGCCCAGCCGGCCCTCGCTCCACTCCAGGGTCTGGAGCAGCAGCTCGTCCTTGGAGTGGAAGTAGTAGAGGAGATGGCCGCTGCTCATACCGACCTCGCGGCCGAGGGCAGCCATGGTGAGCTTCTCCAGACCGCGGTCGGCGATCATGGCCATGGCGGCGGCGAGCACGTCCTCGCGGGGCGGGGCGTTCCTGCGCGCACCGGCCATCTTCGGCTCCTAGCTCCTCTAGCCCCTCGGCTGCTGTTGCGTGATGCAGTGGATACCGCCACCGCCCGCGAAGATCGTACGGGCGTCCACCAGTGTCACCGTCCGCTCGGGGAACAGGCGGCGGAAGATCCCGGCGGCGCTCTCGTCGCGCGGGTCGTCGAAGCCGCAGAGCACGACCCCGCCGTTGCAGAGGTAGTGGTTGATGTAGGAGTAGTCGGCCCAGTGGCCGTCGGCCTCCAGGACGGTGGGGGCGGGGACCTCGACGACCTCCAGGGCGCGGCCGTGTGCGTCGGTCTGGGACCGCAGCAGGCCGATGACCTCCCGGGTCACCTCGTGGTCGGGGTGCGCCGGGTCCGGCTGGTGGTGGGCGACGACCACGCCCGGGCGGGCGAAGGCGGCGACGATGTCGACATGGCCGAGGGTGCCGAAGCCGTCGGGGGTCCCCCCACGCCTTTCGGGCAGTGGGGGAGGGTAGTCGCCGGTGAGGCCGCGGGGCAGCCAGATCGCCTTGCGGGTGCCGAGCATGCCGTGGATCTCCGCCTCGACCTCCTCGCGGGTCCAGCCGGGGTTGCGCTCGGGGCCGAGCTGCACGGTCTCCGTGAGCAGGACGGTCCCCTCGCCGTCGACATGAATGGCCCCGCCCTCGTTCACCAGCTTCGAGGCGTACGTCCTCGCGCCCGCGAGGTCCGAGACCTCCGCGGCGATCCTGGCGTCGTGCTCCCAGCGGGCCCAGTGCTGGGCGCCCCAGCCGTTGAACGTCCAGTCCACGGCGGCGAGTCCGCCCTTGCCGTCGGTCAGGAACGTGGGGCCGATGTCCCGCATCCAGGCGTCGTCGAGCTCCCGCTCGACGGTGTCGACACCCGGGCCGAGCAGCGCCTGCGCGGCCGCCGACTGACCGGGGCCGCACACGACGGTCACCGGTTCGAAGCGGAGGACCGCGCGGGCGACCTGGGCCCAGGCCACCCGGGAGCGGGCCAGGTCGTCCGGGTCGTCGAAGGTGGGGTTGGGGCCCGGCCACGCCATCCAGGTGCGCTCGTGCGGGGTCCACTCGGCGGGCATCCGGAAGCCGTCGGAGGCGGGAGTGCTCATGTGGGGGTCCTTCACAGGCTGTGTCGTTCAGAGGAAGTACAGGCGGTTGAGGGGGACGGAGTCGGCGGGCTCCGAGCGGATCGGCTCCCCGTCGAGGGTGACCAGTCCCGTGCGCTGGTCGACGTCGACCGCTCCGGTACGGGAGTTGAGCCGCAGGTCGGCGGGGCCGATGCCACGGGTGCCGCGGACGGCGACCCGGCGGCGCCGGGTGGGCATCGTGTCGTTGCCCTGGTCGAGGGCGGCCTGCGCGACGAACGCCACCGAGATGTCGGCGGGGGTCGCCCCGTGCGCCCCGAACTGCGGTCCCAGGACGAGGGGTTCGCAGGTGTCGGTGGCCGCGTTCGGGTCGCCGGTCACGCCGTACGCCGGGAAGCCGGACTTCAGGACGAGCTGCGGCTTGGCCCCGAAGTACTCGGGCGACCACAGCACGATGTCCGCGAGCTTGCCGACCTCGATCGAGCCGACCTCGTGCGAAAGCCCGTGGGCGATCGCGGGGTTGATGGTCAGTTTGGCGATGTAGCGCAGCACGCGCTCGTTGTCGTGGCCGGCGTCCGGGGCGCCCAGCTCGGCCTTCATCTTCCCGGCCATGGCGAAGGTACGGCGGACGGTCTCCCCCGCCCGGCCCATGCCCTGCGCGTCGGACGAGGTGATGCCGATGGCGCCCAGGTCGTGCAGCACGTCCTCGGCGCCCATGGTCCCGGCGCGGATGCGGTCGCGGGCCATGGCGGCGTCGCCGGGCAGGTCGGTCTTCAGGTCGTGGACGGAGACGATCATCCCGTAGTGCTCGGCGACCGCGTCCCGGCCGAAGGGCAGGGTGGGGTTGGTGGAGGAGCCGATGACGTTGGGGACGCCGGCCATCTTCAGGACGTTCGGGACATGTCCGCCGCCGCAGCCCTCGATGTGGAAGGCGTGGATGGTGCGGCCTTCGAGCACGCGGAGGGTGTCCTCCACCGACAGGCACTCGTTCAGCCCGTCGCTGTGCAGGGCGACCTGGACGTCGTGTTCCTCGGCGACCCGCAGCGCCGTGTCCAGGGCCCTGCTGTGGGCGCCCATGTCCTCGTGCACCTTGAAGCCGCTGGCCCCGCCCTCGGCGAGGGCCTCGATCAGCGGGGCCCGGTGCGAGGACGAACCCCGGCCCAGGAAGCCGATGTTGACCGGCCAGGCGTCGAAGGCGCCGAAGGCGTGCTTCAGCGCCCACGGCGAGTTGACGCCCACGCCCCACACCGGCCCGAACTCCTGCCCGATGATCGTGGTCACGCCGGAGGCCAGCGAGGCCTCCATGATGCGCGGCGACAGCAGGTGCACATGCGTGTCGACGGCCCCGGCGGTGGCGATGAGCCCCTCGCCGGACACGATCGAGGTGCCGGTGCCGACGACGACGTCCACCCCGTCGAGGGTGTCGGGGTTCCCGGCCCGCCCGATGCCGCAGATCCGCCCCTCGCGGATGCCGATGGACACCTTGCGGATCCCCAGCACGGCGTCGATCACGACCACGTTGCTGACGACGACGTCACATGTCTCCCGGACGGCGGCGGCCTTCAGGTGCAGTCCGTCGCGGGCGGTCTTGCCGAAGCCGGCGAGGAACTCGTCGCCGTAGCGCTGGGAGTCGGACTCGACGCGGATCACGAGCCCCGAGTCGCCGAGGCGGACGCGGTCGCCGGCGCGGGGGCCGTGGGTGGCCGCGTACTCGTGCGGGGTGAGGCGGCGGGCCTCGGCCGGGTGGCCTCCGGGACGGCTCATCGCCCGGCCTCCTCGTCGTCGCGGATTCCCAGGTAGCCGCAGGCGGCCGCCCTGCGCAGCGCCTCCTCGCGGGCGCCGGGCGCGTCCAGCGGCCCGTCGACGAGTCCGGCGAAGCCGATCGCGACCCGGGCGCCGCCGATCGGCACCAGACCGACCTCAAGCGACTCCCCCGGCCCGAAGCGCACGGAGGAACCGGCGGGTACGGCCAGCCGCATGCCGTAGGCCTCGGCGCGGTGGAAGTCGAGGCGCGGGTTGGCCTCGAAGAAGTGGAAGTGCGAGGTGACGGAGACGGGGACGGTCGCGGTGTTGGTGACGGTCAGCCGTACGACCGCCTCCGGGTCGGTGTGCTCGGGCCCCGGGAGCAGGGCGCCCGGCGCCGGTCCGTCCAACCCCCCGCCGCCGATCGGGTCGGTGACGACCGCGAGCCGTGAGCCGTCGTCGAAGACGGCCTCGACATGCACCTCGGTGACGATGTCGGCGACGCCCGGCAGCACGTCGGCCGGGCCGAGGACGGAGCGGGCCGCCTCGACGGCCTCGGCGAGCCGTCTGCCGTCGCGGGCCGCCTCGCAGACCGTGTCCGCGATCAGCGCGGTGGCCTCCGGCACGTTGAGCCTGAGGCCCCGTGCACGGCGGGCGCGGGCCAGCTCGGCGGCTCCGAAGAGCAGCAGCCGGTCACGTTCCGTGGGGGTCAGTCGCACGTTCCGGCACCTCCTTCGCTTCCTCTTGGCTTCCTCGACTTAGAACATCACTCTAAACGGCGGATTGCGGGAAGGGAACCATTGACACAGCCCAGCCGGTCACCCACATTGAACGTCGCTCTAACTCTCTCAACCGCATGTCCCTGATGGCCGTCAAGGAGACCAGCCATGCCGATAGAACAGCGCGGAGTCGACACCATCCCGGACGGGATGGGGGTACCTCCCGCGCTCGAACGCAGTTGAGAGCGTGGGGGAGCACCAGCGGGCCGAAGGACCTGGTGTCGATCCTGCTCGGGTCCAACCTCTGCCTCGGCGTGATCATCTTCGGCTGGCTGCCGCCGTCCTTCGGACTCGGCTGGTGGTCGTCGGTGAGCGCGATCGTGGCGGGCACGGTGATCGGCACGGTCTTCACGGCACCGCTCGCGCTGGTCTCCCTGCGCACCGCCACGAACCTGTCCACGTCCTCCGGCGCGCAGTTCGGGGTGCGCGGCCGGCTGGTCGGCTCGGTGGTGGGCCTGCTGCTGGCCCTCGGCTACACCGCGCTGACCGTGTGGATCGGCGGCGATGTGATGGTGGGCGTGCTGGGGCGGCTGTTCGGGCTGCCGGCGGGCGGGGCGGCGTACGCCGTGGTCTACACGGTGCTCGCGGCGGCGACGGTGGCGGGCGCGGTCTACGGCTACCGGGTGCTGCTGGCCATGTCCAAGGTGCTCGCCGTCGGTATGACGGCGCTCCTGATCCTCGGGATCTTCGCCTACGCCCCGCACTTCAGCACCTCCGCGCTGCCGGAGGCGGGCGGCTATCTGCTGGGCGGCTACTGGCCGACGTGGTGCCTGGCGGCGGTCGCGGCGGGCCTGTCAGGGCCGGTCGCCTTCATCACGCTCCTCGGCGACTACACCCGCTACATCTCCCCCGTCCGCCACTCCTCCCGCCGGGTCCTGCACGGCACCTGGCTGGGCCTGATCCTGGGCCTCCTGGTCCCGCAGCTGTTCGGCACGTTCACGGCGTACGGGGCACGGGCGGCGACGGACTACGCGGGCCCGCTGGTGTCGGCCTCGCCCGTCTGGTACCTGGTCCCGCTCCTGCTCTCCGCCTCGGCCGGCTCGGTCGGCAACGCGGGTCTGATGCTGTACTCGATGGGCCTCGACCTGGACGCGATCCTGCCCCGGGCGTCCCGGGCCCGCGCCACCTACACCGTCGCGATCGTCGCCACGGCCTGCGTCTTCGCCGGCCTCCCCCAAACGCTCGGCTTCGCTCGCGCCCGGGGGGACCCCCATCGCCTGGAACGCCCAGTCCGCGATGACGTCCTTCGTCCTCCTGCTCACCGCCATCGGCACCCCGTGGGCGGTCATCACCCTCATCGGCTTCGTCCGCTGCCGGGGCGTGTACGACGCGGACGCGCTCCAGGTCTTCAACCGGCGCTCGCGGGGCGGGATCTACTGGTACCGGGCAGGCTGGAACATCCGGGCGACGGCGTCCTGGGCGCTGGGCGCCGGGGTCGGCCTGCTGGCGGTCTCCCTGCCGTCGTACCAGGGCCCGCTGCTGTCGCTGACGGGCGGGGTGGACTGCAGCTTCCTGCTGTCGGGGGCGGTGGGCGGTGTCGCGTATCTGGCGCTCTCCGCCAAGCAGCCGTCCCGCCCGGTCCTGGACGGGACCGGGGCCGGGACCGGAGCCGGGCAGGAACCGGCTCGCGCCGAGGGGAGCCTGTAGGGCCGGGGGAAGGCTGTGGCGCCGGGGGGACGGCTGCAGGGCGCCGGCCGCACGCCTAGTTGACGAGCAGTACGACCAGCATCGCCAGCCAGCACAGGGAGACGAAGACCGGAAGCAGCACCATCACGAGTCCGGTCGGAGACGCGTGCAGCCACGCCGACCCCGGATCAATCACCTCCCGCCCCACGATCCGGTGTCCGCCGTGCCAGGCCAGGCGCTCCTCTGCCGCGCCGCATCACGGGCCACGCACACCTGCTTGATCACCAGAAAGCTGCCGAGGGTGATCTTGATGCGGCGGTTGAGCCATTCGTCCGGTTCGATCCGCTCGTCGCTGTACGCCAGCAGGAACGCCAGGACGTCGCCGCCTTTCACCGCCACATAGAAATGCCCGGCACGCACCGCCTGCGCCCGGTACACCTCCTCGGTGTACTCCGAGACCAGGAACCCGTCCCGGCTCGCGATATCCGGATCGACTGCCTCCAGGCTCCTGGACCGCGCCAGTTCGAGGATCTTCGGAACATGTTCCTGGGGCGCCCGCACGATCTCGATCCGCTCCGCGGCAGGCACACTCACACGCTCCCCCAAGACGACTGCAGACGCTGAATCACCGTCAGTAGCGCGCCTTTGACGGTCCGTCGGATGCAAGCGCCATGCATCGCCGAAGCCCCGGGCCCCGCACTCCGGCTGAGGAGGCGGGGGCCCGGGGCTCGGGACGGCTGGGTGCCGGTGGTTCAGGGCCGACGGGGGCGAGGGCCGGCCTCAGCCGAGCTGGTGCATCCAGCCGTGCTTGTCCTCCGCCGTGCCGCGCTGGATGTCGAGGAGGGCCTCGCGGAGCTTGAGGGTGACCTCGCCGGGCTCGCCGTTCGACTGCCGCCACTCGGCGTTCGCGCGCTTGACCGTGCCGACCGGGGTGATCACGGCCGCGGTGCCGCAGGCGAAGACCTCGGTGAGGGTGCCGTTCTCCGAGTCACGCTGCCACTGCTCGATGGAGACCCGGGCCTCCTCGGACTCGTAGCCGAGGTCGCGGGCGACGGTGAGGAGGGAGTCACGGGTGACGCCCTCCAGGATGGAACCGGTGAGGGTGGGGGTGACGATCTTGTCGCCGTACACGAAGTACAGGTTCATGCCGCCGAGCTCCTCGACCCACTTGTGCTCGACCGCGTCGAGGTAGCAGACCTGGTCGCAGCCCTGCGCGGCGGCCTCGGCCTGGGCGAGCAGGGAGGCCGCGTAGTTGCCGCCGGTCTTGGCGTCGCCCATGCCGCCGGGGACGGCGCGGACGCGGTCCTCGGAGGCCCAGATGGAGACCGGCCGGACCCCGCCGGGGAAGTAGGCGCCGGCCGGGGAGGCGATGACCAGGAAGAGGTACTCGTTGGCCGGCTTGACGCCCAGGCCGACCTCGGTGGCGATCATGAAGGGGCGCAGGTAGAGGGACTCCTCGCCGCCGTGCGCCGGGACCCAGTCCTTGTCCTGCTGGACCAGGGCGTCACAGGCCTCGATGAAGGTCTCCACCGGCAGCTCGGGCATGGCGAGCCGGCGGGCGGAACGCTGGAAGCGCTTGGCGTTCTGGTCGGGGCGGAAGGTGGCCACCGAGCCGTCGGGGCGGCGGTAGGCCTTCAGGCCCTCGAAGATCTCCTGGGCGTAGTGCAGCACGTTGGTGGCCGGGTCCAGCGGGATCGGCGCGTACGGAACGAGCTGGCCGTCGTGCCAGCCGCGGCCCTCGGTCCACTTGATCGTCACCATGTGGTCGGTGAAGTGGCGGCCGAATCCGGGGCTGGCCAGGATCGCCTCGCGCTCGGCGGCGGCGGTCGGGTGCGCGGACGGCTTGAGCTCGATCGTGGGCGTCGTCATGAGTGGTAGTCCTTCACCGGTTGTAGTGATGGGCCGCGCTCACACCCGTACGGTCGGCGTCCGGTCGTAGGACGTCCGAGCATTCCCTCATGCCGCGGCTCTGCGTTCGATTATCGCGCGGGGGCCTGGGTGGAAGGAATCGGGGTGAAAACGGACCCGGGGTCGATGGTGGCACCCGGTGGCAGACATGGGGAAGCCGCCGGGTGCGTGTGCGACCCGGCGGCTTCGAAAGTCTTCGTGAGGCTTTTGAGAAGCGTGGGGGTCCCCCCAGGCGCTTCGAGCTCTGGGGGAGGGTCAGCCGGCTACTCGTACGGCGAGCGCGTCGCCGATCTCCGAGGTGGAGCGGGCGGGCTTGCCCTGGCGCTCGGTGAGGTCGGCGGTGACGGCCTCCTCGACGCGGGCGGCCTCGGCCTCGTAGCCGAGGTGGCGCAGCAGCAGGGCGACGGACAGGACCGTGGCCGTGGGGTCGGCCTTGCCCTGGCCGGCGATGTCGGGCGCGGAACCGTGGACCGGCTCGAACATCGAGGGGAACTCGCGGGAGGGGTTGATGTTGCCGCTCGCCGCGACACCGATGCCGCCGGAGACGGCCGCGGCGAGGTCGGTGATGATGTCGCCGAAGAGGTTGTCGGTGACGATCACGTCGAAGCGACCGGGGTCGGTGACCAGGTAGATGGTCGCCGCGTCGACATGGATGTAGTCCGTGGTGACCTCGGGGAACTCCACGGCCACCTTGTTGAAGATGTTCGTCCACAGGTGACCGGCGAAGGCCAGCACGTTGTTCTTGTGGACCAGCGTGAGCTTCTTGCGCGGGCGGGCCTGGGCGCGGGCGAAGGCGTCCCGGACGACACGCTCGACACCGAAGGCCGTGTTGACGGAGACCTCGGTGGCGACCTCGTGCTCGGTGCCCTTGCGGATGGTGCCGCCGTTGCCGGTGTACGGACCCTCGGTGCCCTCGCGGACCACGATGAAGTCGATCTCCGGCTCGCCGGCCAGCGGGGTCGCGACACCGGGGAGGAGCTTCGACGGACGCAGGTTGACGTGGTGGTCGAAGGCGAAGCGGAGCTTCAGCAGGAAGCCGCGCTCCAGGACACCGGAGGGGACGCTCGGGTCGCCGATCGCGCCCAGCAGGATGACGTCGTGCTGCTTCAGCGCGTCGAGGTCGGCGTCGGTGAGGGTCTCACCGGTGGCGTGGTAACGCCTGGCGCCGAAGTCGTACTCCTTCGTCTCCAGCTTCACATCCTGCGGGAGGACGGCGGAGAGGACCTTGAGGCCTTCGGCCACGACTTCCTGCCCGATGCCGTCACCGGGGATCACTGCGAGATCGATGCTGCGAGACATGCCCGGCACCCTACTCCTCGTCCCATGGAATGACATGCACTGTCCGCCATATGGACGCGTCGGGGTGTCCCGTCGACCGGCGTTCACCCGTACGTATGGCTGGTGTTGGCCTGCGCTGGGCACCGTCCTGGACATGGACATCCCCGACTTCGGTATCCCGCCGCAGCTCGCCGCCCGGATGAGCATGGCCGAGCAGTACGAGTATCTGCGCACCCGGCTGGTGAACCGCCGCACGCTGGTGACGGCGGGCGCGGTGGCGGGCGGCGCGCTGGTGACCGGTTGCGCGGGGAAGCCGGCGCGTCCGTCGGCGGCGAGTCCGACGCCGGCCACGTCGACGGTCCACGGCGCGGCCGTCACACCGTTCGGACGTCATCTCGCCTTCGGCGCCGACCCGAGGACGCGGATGCGGATCTCCTGGCAGGTGCCGGCCGCGGTGCGGAAGCCGTTCGTGCGGATCGGATCACGGCCGGACGCCCTGGGCCCGCGGGTCGCCGCGGAGATCCGGCATCTGCACACGCCGGGGGTGCAGGGTGTGCGCCCGGTGGTCGAGCAGTACTACGTCCACGCGGCCCTGGACGACCTCACCCCCGGTACGACGTACTACTACGGCGTCGGCCACGACGGCTGGGACCCGGCCGCCGCCGGCCACCGTGCCTCCATCGCCTCGTTCCGCACCGCGCCCGCGAGTCCGGAGAGGTTCGTGTTCACGGCCTTCGGCGACCAGGGGGTCGGTCAGGCCGGGAAGGCGAGCGACAACGCGCTGCTGAAGCAGCAGCCGGCCTTCCATCTGCACGCGGGCGACATCTGCTAAGCGGACGGCAACGGCACCGGGAAGACCTCGGACGGCTACGACGCCCGGGAGTGGGACCGCTTCCTGCAGCAGAACGAGCCGGTGGCCCGCTCCGTCCCGTGGATGGTCACGACCGGCAACCACGACATGGAGGCCTGGTACTCCCCCGACGGCTACGGCGGCCAGTACGCCCGCTTCGCCCTCCCCGACAACGGCTTCGACCCGCACGGGGCGCCGGGCGTGTACGCGTTCACCTACGGCAACGTGGCCTTCGTGGCGCTGGACGCGAACGACGTGTCGTACGAGATCCCCGCCAACTTCGGCTACAGCGGCGGCCGGCAGACGGCATGGCTGGAGAAGAAGCTGAAGGAGCTGCGGGCGGCGAAGGGGGTGGACTTCGTGGTCGTCTTCTTCCACCACTGCGCGTACTCGACGTCCTCGCACGCCTCCGACGGCGGGATCCGGGCGGCCTGGCTGCCGCTGTTCGCCAAGTACCAGGTGGACCTGGTGATCAACGGGCACAACCACGTCTACGAGCGCACGGACGCGGTGAAGGACGGCCGGGTCGGCCGCGCGGTCCCGGTCGGCGGTTCGACCGACCCGACGCGGGACGGGATCGTCCATGTGACGGCGGGCGGCGGCGGACGGAACCTGTATTCGTTCCCGTCCGGGGTCAAGGACAGCTACGAGGGGCACATCACCCGGCACGACGCGGTGGACAGCTTCCACTGGGTCAAGGGGCAGCACAACGTGGCGGAGACGGTGGAGTGGTCACGGGTGCGGTACACCGGCTACTCCTTCCTCAGGGTCGAGGCGGAGGCGGGTACGAGCCCGAGGCTGAAGGTGTCGGCGCTGACGCAGAGCGGGGCGCGGATCGACCACTTCGAGATACGGCGCAACGGCTGACCCCGGAGTACGGCGCGGCTGTCCCGGCCGCGCCGCACCCCGTGCGGGTGCGGCTCCCGATCAGAGGACCGGCGCTGCTCAGTGGCCGGTCTCGCCGCCGTTGTCGCGGCGGTCGAGGGCGCGCTGAAGGGCGGCGGCGGCGTTCTTGCGCTCGGACTCGCTCGTGCGGGACACGTGGCGGACTCGGCGGCGGACGGTCGTCTCGGCCATGGGAATCGACTCCTTCGGGCATAAGTGGAGTACGGCAGGGGGGTTGCGAGACGCCGGAAGGGGCGGGGAGCGGTGCCGCAGGGGTTGCCTGCACGGGGCCCGGCTCACGACCGCCGTTCGCTTGATCGAGCGAGACGTTCGGCTCCTACAAAAGTAAGGGAGCGGCCCGCTTCTGTCTGCACAATTACTCGGACTTCCTACTATCTGAGACGGTGGAGTGGGTCACACGGCTGTGAGCTGGGGCTTTGACAGGTGGGGCGGATGATTCCGAACAGGCGAACGGGTTACATGACGTCTCCGTCGCGCCAGTCGAAGACGAGTTCGTGGGCGGGGTCGAGGACGTCCCCGGCGAGGCCGGGCCACAGGTACACATCCCCCTCCTCGTCCGCCAGGCGCACGATCCCGTCCTCGGGCGACAGCGCGCAGACCCGGCCGGCCCAACGCCGCCAGCCCCGGGCGGTGTAGAGCCGGGCCCCGTCCTCGCTCGCGGACAGCGCGCCGAGGTCGTACGCCCGCTCGGCGATCCCCTCCAGCGCCGCCATCACCTGCCCGCCGAGGCCCCGGCGGCGGGCGCCGGGCCGCACGCCGACGGCCTCGACATAGCCGACGCGCAGCCAGCGGTCCCGGTGCCGGGCCCTGCGCTGCACGACCGAGCCGTGCGCGGCGAGCCCGGCCCCGTCATGGACGAGCGCGTGCATGCCGCCGAGGCCGTGCTCCCAGTCGCTGTCGGCGAAGTCCCCGCCGAACGCCTCGTGGAGGAGGGCGCGGGCGGCGCGGAGATCGGCCGGGGCGAGGTCGGCGGTGTGCGCGATGCGGAGCGGCATGACCCCAGTGTCGTACGGGACTACCAGGCGACGGGGCCGTCCCGGTCGATGAAGCGGCCCGTTCCGGCGCCGGACGGCTCGGTGGCCAGCCGGACGATCGCGTCGGTGCCCTCGGTGACGGTCTGCGGGCCGCTGTTGGCGTTCAGGTCGGTCGCCGTGTAGCCGGGGTCGGCGGCGTTGACACGGATGTCCTTGAAGGCCTTGGCGTACTGGGTGGTGAGCATGACGAGGGCCGCCTTGGAGGAGTTGTAGAGCGGCGCCACGACGGTGGACTCGACGCGGGCCGGGTCGTGGGTGAGGGCGACCGACCCCAGTCCGCTGCTGACGTTGACGACGACGGGATCCGCCGACCGGCGCAGCAGGGGCAGGAACGCGGTGGTGGTGCGGATGACGCCGAACAGGTTGACGTCGAAGACGGCGAGGGCGTCGGCCGCGGTGAGCTCGTCCGGGTCGACGTGCGGGCCGGAGACGCCGGCGTTGTTGATCAGTACGTCGATCCTGCCCTCGTGGGCGGCGACGTCGGCGGCCGCGGCGGCGACCGAGGCGTCGTCGGTGACGTCGATCCGGACGAACCGCGCGCCGAGCGCGTCGGCCGCCGCCGCGCCCTGCTCCGGGTCGCGGGCGCCGACGAGGACGGTGTGGCCGAGTCCGACGAGGCGGCGGGCGGTCTCGCGGCCGAGGCCCTTGTTGGCCCCGGTGATGAAGGTGATGGTCATGCGTCGATCGTCCGCCCGGCGCGGATCCCCTGCCAGGGACGCCCCGACCGTAGGAACGGCAGTACCAGGACCACCGGATTGGGGCACGATGGAGGGCATGGCGAGGAAAGAGGCTGCCGGTCTGGGCCCGACGATCCGTGCCTGGCGGGAGCGGCTGTCGCCGACGGCCGTGGGGGTGCCCGCGACCGGCCGCGCCCGCCGGGCGACCGGGCTGCGCCGTGAGGAACTGGCCGAGCTGGCCGGGGTGTCGGTCGACTACGTCGTACGGCTGGAGCAGGGCCGGGCCACGGCGCCGTCCGGGCAGGTGGTCGCCGCCCTGTGCCGTGCCCTGCGGCTGACGGCCGCCGAGCGCGAGCACCTCTACCGGATGGCCGGGCTGGTCCCGCCGGACGGCGGCCCGGTCCCCGATCACCTCCCGCCGGGTGTGCTCCGCGTGCTGGACCGGCTCGGCGGGGTGGCGGTCGGCGTGTTCACCGCGCACTGGCAGCTGCTGTGGTGGAACCCCGGCTGGGCCGCGCTGCTCGGCGCCCCGGCGGCCGTCCCGCCCGGGCTGCGCAACCTCGCCCGCGAGCGGTTCCCGGTCGGCACCGAGGAGGCCCGGCTCTCCGCCTGGCCGGTACGCGAGGCGAACGCCGACGACTCCGACCTCGCGATCGTGGCCGACCTGCGCCGAGCCACCGGCCGCTTCCCGGACGACGCCCGGCTGGCCGGGCTGGTGCGCGAACTGACCGAGGGCAACGAGCGGTTCGCCCGGCTCTGGGCGGGCGGCACGGTCGCCGCCCACCGCACGGACCGCAAGACGGTCGAGCATCCGGGGGTGGGGCCGGTGGAGGTGGACTGCGACGTCCTGACGGACGGCGACTCCGAGCTGAAGATCGTGATCCTGTCGGCGGCGCCGGACACCGAGGGGGCGGCCCGGCTGCGCACACTGCTGTAGCCGGATCCGCGCATGGGAACGGGCCGGGAAGCCTGCTCGTGGGTCAGGCTTCCCGGCCCGTGCTCGGGGGGCTGAGGATCAGCCCATGTGCGGGTACGTGTAGTCGGTCGGCGCGACCAGGGTCTCCTTGATGGCCCGGGTCAGCGTCCAGCGCAGCAGGTTCTGCGGGGCGCCGGCCTTGTCGTTGGTGCCGGAGGCACGGCCGCCGCCGAAGGGCTGCTGGCCGACGACGGCACCGGTCGACTTGTCGTTGATGTAGAAGTTGCCGGCCGCGTAGCGCAGCTTCTCCATCGTGTAGGCCGCGGCGGCGCGGTCGTTGGAGATGACCGAACCCGTCAGCGCGTAGTCCGACACCGACTCCATCTGGGTCAGCATCGCGTCGTACTCGTCGTCCTCGTAGACGTGCACGGCGAGGAACGGGCCGAAGTACTCGGTGCGGAAGACCTCGTTCTCCGGGTCGCTGCACACGACGACCGTCGGGCGGACGAAGTAGCCGACCGAGTCGTCGTAGGAGCCGCCCGCGACGATCTCGCAGGACGGGTCGGTCTTCGCGCGGTCGATCGCGGCCTTGTTCTTGGCGAACGCGCGGTCGTCGATGACGGCGCCGATGAAGTTGGCGAGGTCGGTGACGTCACCCATGGTCAGGTAGTCGACCTCGGCGGCGAACTCCTCACGGAAGCCGTCGTTCCAGATCGACGCCGGGATGTAGGCGCGGGAGGTGGCGGAGCACTTCTGGCCCTGGTACTCGAAGGCACCGCGGGTGAGGGCCGTCTTGAGGACGGCACGGTCGGCGCTCGGGTGGGCGACCAGGAAGTCCTTGCCGCCGGTCTCACCGACCAGACGCGGGTAGGAGCGGTACTTCTCGATGTTGTTGCCGACCGTCTTCCACAGGTACTGGAAGGTCTTGGTCGAGCCGGTGAAGTGGATGCCCGCCAGGTCCCGGTGCTCCAGGGCGACCTGGGAGACCTCGATGCCGTCGCCGGTGACGAGGTTGATGACGCCCTTGGGCAGACCGGCCTCCTCCAGCAGCTGCATGAGCAGCACGGCGGCGTGGGTCTGGGTCGGGGACGGCTTCCAGACGACGACGTTGCCCATGAGGGCGGGGGCGGTCGGCAGGTTGCCCGCGATCGCGCTGAAGTTGAACGGCGTGATCGCGTAGACGAAGCCCTCCAGCGGGCGGTGGTCCATGCGGTTCCAGACGCCCGGGGAGTTGGCCGGGGGCTGCTCGGCCAGGATCTGGCGGGCGTAGTGGACGTTGAACCGCCAGAAGTCGATCAGCTCGCAGGGCGAGTCGATCTCGGCCTGCTGGGCGGTCTTGGACTGGCCGAGCATGGTGGAGGCGGCGATGGTCTCGCGCCAGGGGCCGGAGAGCAGTTCGGCGGCGCGCAGGATGATCGCCGCGCGGTCGTCGAAGGCCATCGCGCGCCAGGCGGGCGCGGCGGCGAGGGCCGCGTCGATCGCGTCCTGGGCGTCCTGCCGGGTGGCGTGGTGCCCGGTGCCGATGACGGCCTTGTGGTTGTGCGGCTGCACGACCTGGAAGGGCTCGCCACCGCCGAGCCGCTTTGCGCCGCCGATGGTCATCGGCAGCTCGATCGGGTTCTCGGCCAGCTCCTTGAGCTTGGCCTCCAGCCGGGCGCGCTCGGGAGAGCCGGGGGCGTAGCCGTGCACCGGCTCGTTGACGGGCGTGGGGACCTGGGTCACAGCGTCCATGGGTTCCGTAACTCCTTGTACGTGAGCGGGTGTTGAGGCTTGTCTCGGCTTGCCGGGGCTTGCTGGGGCTCAGCCCTTGCCGACCATCGAGCGGAGGAAGAAGCGCAGGTTCGCCGGCTTCTCCGCGAGCCTCCGCATGAAGTAGCCGTACCAGTCGGTGCCGTAGGCGGTGTAGACGCGCATCCGGTGGCCCTCGGCGGCGAGCCGCAGGTGCTCGTCGCTCCGGATGCCGTACAGCATCTGGAACTCGTACTCGTCGGGCTTGCGCCCGGCGCGCCGGGCGAGTTCCTGGGCGATGGAGATGAGGCGCGGGTCGTGGGACCCGACCATCGGGTACCCCTCGCCGTCCATCAGAGTCCGCAGGATCCGCACATACGCCTTGTCGATCTCGCTCTTCTGCTGGTAGGCGACCTCGGCGGGCTCCTTGTAGGCGCCCTTGACCAGGCGGACCCGGCTGCCGGCGGCGGCGAGGCGGCGGGCGTCGGCCTCGGTGCGGAAGAGGTAGGCCTGGATGACGCAGCCGGTCTGCGGGAAGTCCGTCCGCAGCTCCTCGTGGATGGCGAACATCGAGTCGAGGGTGGTGTGGTCCTCGGCGTCGAGGGTGACGGTCGTACCGATGGCGGCGGCGGCCTCGACGACCGGGCGCACGTTGGCGAGGGCCAGTTCGTGGCCGCCTTCCAGCGCCTGCCCGAACATCGACAGCTTGACGGACATCTCGACGCGCTCGCCGAGGCCCAGCTCGCGCAGCCGGTCGATCAGCGCCAGGTAGGCGTCCCGGGCGGCGGCGGCCTGCCCGGGGGTGGTGATGTCCTCGCCGACGACGTCCATCGTCAGCTCCAGACCGCGGCCCGTGAGCTGTTCGATGATCGGGACGATGTCGCCGACGGTCTCACCGGGGATGAAGCGGTCCACGACCTGCTTCGTCACCGGGGCCGCCGAGATCAGACGTCGCATCCGGTCGCTGCGCGACGCGGCGAGAATCACGGGACCCAGCACGGGGCACCTCCACAACACATGCCGTAACGGCCGCGATCCGACGATTTGGATACGGCACGGGGAACCACCGTGAAAGTTAAGGATCCCTCCGATCGTGGGCCATCGACAGCTGTCACGCATCCGTGCCACGGATCTCAGACAGATGTATGAAGGCATCCGTGAATTGCGGGAGAATGCCCGGGTGACGTCGGAATTCAAGGGTGACTACCAGGAGCTGGTCGACGAGATCTCGGAGCTCCTGGGCGTCCCGGCGACCCTGGAGAACCGCGACTTCGAGCTGATCGCCTTCGGGGCGTACGACAGTGAGGGCGACCTCGATCCGTCGGCGCTGGACCCGGTCCGCACCCGTTCGATCCTGACCCGACGCTCCACGACGGCGGTCCGCACCTGGTTCGAGGGTTTCGGCATCACCCGGGCGACCGGCCCGGTCCGGATCCCGCCGACCCCGGAGGCGGGGGTGTACCGGGGGCGGATCTGTCTGCCGGTACGCCATCGGGGTGTCGTTCTCGGCTACGTCTGGCTCCTCGACAGCGACCCCGGCCCGACGGACGCCCAGCTGACCGCGGCCATGGGCGTGGCCGGGCGGATCGGCGCGCTGCTCGCGGACGAGGCGCAGGCGGGGGCGGGGCTGGGCCGGGAGCTGCGGGCGGTGCTGGTCGCGGAGAGCGGCTGGCAGCGGGACATGGCGGTGGCCGAGCTGCGGACCGCCCTGGGTGTGCGCGCGGACGCCCCGCACACCCTGGTCTGCGTCGCCCCCTGGCCGTCCGCCGACCCGGACGACGCCCCGTCGCCGCGTACGGTCCCGCACGCCACCGCGCTGTGCACGCTGCCGTGGGGGCCGACCGGCCACAGCCTGGCCGTGCTGGTGCGGCTGCGCAGCACGGACGTGGCCACCCCCGCCCTGACGGCCGCCGCGCGGCTGCTCAAGGAGGCCGAGGAGGCCCGGGCGGCTGCGGCACGCGGTGCCGGGGCACGGACGGCGGCGGCCGTGGCGGCGGGGTTCGCCGGAGCGGCCGCGGCGGCACAGGGCTGCGCGGCGGGGGTGGGCGAGGCCCGCACCGGGCTGGCGGAGCTGGGCACGGTCTGGCAGGAGGCCACCGCGGCGGCCCGGGCCGCGCTGGCGGAGCCCCGGTTCGGGCCGGTGGCGGAGTGGGCGCGCATCGGTCCGTACCGGCTGCTGACCACGCTGCCGCCGGAGGCGTCCCACGACCCGGCCGTGGCCCCGCTGCTCACCCCGGCCCACCGCGAACTGGCCCGGACCGCCGAGGTCTACCTGGACTGCGCTGGGCAGGCGGGCCGCACGGCCGCGGCCCTCGGCATCCACCGGCAGACCCTGTACTACCGCCTGTCCCGCGTCGAACAGCTCACCGGCCTCGACCTGGACGACGGCGAGGACCGGCTGCTGCTGCACATGGCGCTGAAGGGGGCACGGCTGTAGCAGCCCGTACGGCCCCGGTCTCCGCCGCCCGTCACACACCCGGCGGACGGAGGAGGTCCGCCACGGCCGCGATGCCCTCCGTGATCCGGTGTTCCGTCACGGTGCCGAATCCCAGGACCAGTTGGGGCGGGTGCGCGGCGCCGGAAGCGCGGAACGCGCTCATGCCGTACAGCCCCACCCCGCGGGTGCGAGCCTGCGCCACCACGCTCGCCTCGTCGGCGCCGGCCGGCAGATGGGCCACGGCGTGGAAGCCCGCCGCCAGCCCCGACAGCCGTACGGCGGGGGCGTGCCGGGCCAGCGCTTGGACGAGGGCGGAGCGGCGGGCGGCATAGGTCGCGCGCATACGGCGCAACTGGCGGTCGTAGCGGCCGGATTCGATCAGCCGGGCCAGGGCCAGCTGGTCGAGGGTGGGCGAGCCGCGGTCCGCGATCCGTTTGAGGTCGGTGAGCGGTCCGGTGAGCGCGGGCGGGCAGAGCAGCCAGCCCAGACGCAGGGCGGGGGCGAGGGACTTGCTGACGGTCCCGATGGAGATCACCCGATCGCAGGCCAGCCCCTGCAGGGCGCCCACCGGTTCGCCGTCGTAGCGGAACTCGGCGTCGTAGTCGTCCTCGATGACATACGCGTCCCGGCGCGCCGCCCAGTCGATCAGGGCGTGCCGGCGCTCGGGCGTCAGCACGACACCCGTCGGCCACTGGTGTGCCGGGGTGACGATCACCGCGCGGGCCCCGGTGGCGTCCAGCGCCCGTACGTCGACCCCGGCCTCGTCGACCGGAACGGGTACCGCCCGCAGGCCCGCCGCGTCCGCGGCCGCCCGCGCGATGCCGGGGCCGCCCGGGTCCTCGTACGCCACGGTCTCGGCTCCGCGCCGCGCGAGTACGCCCAGGGCGAGACTCAGCCCCTGGGCGTAGCCGGAGCAGACGACGGTGCGGGCGGGGTCGGCGGCAGCGCCGCGGACCCGGCGCAGGTACCCGGCGACGATCTCGCGCAGGGCCGGACTCCCGCGCGGGTCACCGTAGTCGAGGTCCGCGGTGGGCATGCACCGGGCGGCCTCCCTGGTCGCCCAGAGCCAGTCGGCGACCGGGAAGGAGGTGAGGTCCGGGACGCCGTGCCGGAAGTCGGCGACTGGGCGGGGGCCGGTGTCGGGCGGGGCCGGCGCGGGGGCCTCGGGCACCTGAGCACAGGGCGCGACGCGGGTGGCCGAGCCGACCCGGGTGACGAGATAGCCCTCGGCCTGGAGCTGGGCGTAGCAGTCCTGGACGAGCCCGCGGGACACCCCCAGCAGCCGGGCGAGCTCACGCGAGGACGGCAGCCGCTCGCCGGCCTGGAGCCGGCCCGAGCGGATCGCGTCCCGCAGCTGGCCCTCCAACTGCGCGCACAGCCGCACCCCGCTCTCCCGCTCGACGGTCAGGAGGAGTCCGGGCGACAGACCGGCCCACTGCACAGGCATGGAATTGGAGCTTAGCCGGGAGCCGGTCGACTCATAGCGTCGAGGACATGACGACTTCGGCGAACCGCCCGGTCCTGGCCCCTTCCCCGCGCCCGCGCCCGCGCCTGCTCAGCCGGGCGCTGCTGCTCCGCTTCGTGAGCATGATCGGCGCGATGGTCAGCTTCTTCCTGCTGCTGTCGGTCGTGCCCGCGTTCGCGGCCGAGGCGGGCGGGGGTGGTGCGGCGGGCATCGCCACCGGCTCCCTGATGCTCGCCACGGTCCTCGGTGAACTCGCCACTCCCCGGCTCGTCGACCGGTACGGCTACCGGGTGACGCTGATGGCGGGCCTGTTCCTGATGGGCGCCCCGGCCCTGGTGCTGACGGTCTCGTCGCACGTGGCGTGGATTGCGGCCGTCTGTCTGCTGCGCGGCCTCGGCTTCGCCCTCACGATCGTCGCGGGCGGCGCCCTGACCGCGACGCTGATCCCGCCGGAGCGCCGCGGCGAGGGCCTGGCGGTGGTGGGCCTGGTCTCCGGCGTTCCGTCGCTGATCGCCCTGCCCCTGGGCCTGTGGCTGGCCGGACACGCGGGGTACGGGGTGACGGCCGTGACCGGGGGCGTGGCGGCACTCGTGACGACGGTGTCGGTCCTCGGGCTGCCGGACCACGAGAGGCCGACGACACCGGCCGGCGGTGCCGGTCGGGACGCGCCGTCGGGGAGCGGTACCGGTGCCGGGCGGCCGGTCCGGGACGAGCGTCCCCTCGGTGTCGTGCGCGGGCTGGGGACCGGTGCTCTGCTGCGTCCCGTGCTGGTGTTCGGGGCCACCGCGACCGCCGCCGGGATCCTGGTCACCTTCCTGCCGCTGGCGGTCGGGCGGGCGTCCTCCGGGGTGGTCCCGGTGGCGCTGTTCGTGCAGCCGGCCGCCGCGACCGTCACCCGCTGGCTGGCGGGGCGCCTCGGCGACCGGCACGGCAGTGCCCGGCTCGTGCTGCCCGGCCTGCTGCTGTCGGCCGCGGGCGTCCTGGTCACCGCGGCGACGGGCGTCCCGGCCGCCGTGATCGGGGGAACCGCCCTGTTCGGCGCCGGTTTCGGCGTCGCGCAGAATGCCACCCTGGCCCTGATGTACGCCCGGGTCCCCGCCTCCTCGTACGGCACGGTCAGCGCGCTGTGGAACCTCGCGTACGACGGCGGGATGGGCGTCGGCGCCGCGGGCTTCGGCGTCCTCGCGGGGCTGACCGGCTACCCGTGGGCGTTCGCGGCGACGGCGGGGCTGATGCTGGGCGCGCTGGTCCCGGCCCTGCGCGACCGCCGCCGCTGAGCTCCCGGGCGGGTCAGGCCCGGGTGGCGGCCTCCACGATCTGCCGCAGGCCCTCGGTGAGGGCGTCGCCGTCGGGCGCGGTCTTCGGGTCGAAGGTCCACTGCGAGATCAGGCCGGACATCAGGGTCATGTAGAAACCGCCGAGGGTGTCGGCGGTCTCGTCGGAGACCTCCTCCTCCGGTACGCCCATCATCAGCGAGACCAGCCCGCGGCCGCCCTCGCGCTGGGCGCGGGACAAGCGATCCCGCACCTCAGGCATCTGGTCGCCCATCGCCGTGATCTCCACACCGAGCCGCCACATCGTGCCGGGCCCGCGCACGCTGTCGACGATGTTCGACCACACCTCACGGAACCGTTCAAGGGAGCCGGGCGCGCCGGCGAGCCCCCCGTCGCCGCCCTCGAAGGACATCTCCTCCACCAGCGCGATGTAGGCCTGCGCGAGCAGCGCGTCCTTGGAGCCGTAGTGGTAGCCGATCGAGGCGAGGTTGGTCCCCGACTCCTTGACGATGTCGCGCGCCGTCGTCCGCGCGAACCCCTTCTCCAGCAGGCAGCGCTTGGCGCCTTCCAGCAGATCCTCACGGTGTCCCATGCGGGCCAGCCTACCCCAGGATCCATACAACCGTCCTAGACGCATGACTTATACATGCGTTCTAGACAAGCGTTTAATACGCCCGTACATTCCTTGGCATGACGAACCCGACGAGCACGAACACCACCCCACGTGAGACCAACTCCCTTGCGGGCCGCCGCGAATGGACCGCGCTCGGCGTGCTGATGCTTCCGCTGCTCCTGGTCTCGATGGACGTCTCGGTCCTCTACTTCACCCTCCCGGCGATCGGCGCGGACCTGCGGCCGAGCGGCACCCAGCAGCTGTGGATCCTGGACGTCTACGGCTTCGTACTGGCCGGCCTGCTGATGACGATGGGCGCCCTCGGCGACCGCATCGGCCGCCGGCGCCTGCTGCTCTTCGGCGCCGCGGCCTTCGGCGGCGCCTCGCTGCTCGCCGCCTACGCGGACAGCGCCGGGACCCTGATCGCGGCGCGCGCGGTCCTCGGCATCGGCGGCGCGACCCTGATGCCGTCGACGATGGCCCTGCTGCGCACGATGTTCACCGACCCCGGCCAGCGCGCGAAGGCGATCGGTCTGTGGTCCGGGGTGATGACGGGCGGGATCGCGCTCGGCTCGGTGATGAGCGGGATCCTCGTCGAGCACTTCTGGTGGGGCTCGGTCTTCCTGGTCAACCTGCCCGCGATGGCGCTGCTGCTGGTGCTCGGCCCGGTCCTGCTCCCGGAGTCCAGGAACCCCTCCCCCGGCCGCTTCGACTGGCTGAGCGTCCCGCTCTCGATGGCCGCCGTGCTCCCCGTGGTCTACGGCCTGAAGGAGATCCCCTCCGAGGGCTGGCACCCGCTGTACGTCGTCTCGGTCACCGTCGGCCTGCTCTTCGCGGCCCTCTTCGTCCACCGCCAGCGCACCACCGGCTCCCCGCTGATCCCCCCGGCCCTGCTGAAGGGCCGCGGCTTCACCCCGGCGCTGGTCCTGAACCTCGTCGCCTCGCTCGCCATGATGGGCTCGGCCATCTTCACCACGCAGTACCTGCAGTCGGTGCTCGGGATGAGCCCGCTCGCGGCGGCGCTGTGGAGCCTGCTGCCCTCGGTGTTCATCGGGGTCGCCGGACCGGTCACGGCACAGCTGGTGCAGCGGGGCGCGGACCGGGGTTACGTCGTCGCGGGCGGCTTCACGGCCATGGCGGCCGGGTTCGTGCTGCTCGCCCTCGTCGGCACCGACTCCCTGTGGCTGGTGCTGACCGGGGCCGGCGTCCTCGCCTGCGGAATGGTCGCGATCATGTCCCAGCTGACCGACCTCGCGATGGGCGGCGCGCCCGTGGAACGGGCGGGCACGGCCTCCTCACTGCTGGAGACCAGCGCGGAGTTCGGCGGTGCGCTCGGGATGGCGGTGCTGGGGTCGATCGGTACGGCGGTCTACCGTCACGAGATGCCGGCCACTGCTCCGGCACAGGCCCGGGAGACGCTGGGCGGTGCGCTGGCCACGGCTGGCCGGCTGCCGGGGCACACGGGAGAGGCCCTGGTACGGACTGCTCGGGAGGCGTTCACCAGCGGGATGCAGGGGGCGGCGATCGCGGGGGCGGTGCTGCTGGTGCTGGCGGCGGTGGGGGCGGGGGTGACGCTGCGGAGGAGGTGACCACACAGCCGCGCAGGAGGTGACCAGTCAAACGCCGGACGGGCTGATCTACTCAGCCCGTCCGGCGTTTGAGGACATGACGCGAGCCTTCCAGCCCACCGAGTCGGGTGGGCGGGCAAAGAACTCAGACCAGGTTCACCGATCGAGCCGACGTGGCTCCGATCTCCGCCTCGACCTCGGCCAGCACGCCGGGGGCCACCGTGTCGTCGACGGTGAGGACGGCCAGCGCCTCGCCGCCGACCGCCGCACGGGCGACCTGCATACCGGCGATGTTGATGCCCGCCTCGCCGAGGATGCGGCCGACGGTGCCGACGACACCCGGCCGGTCCTCGTAGCTCAGCACCAGCAGGTGGTCGGCGATCGCGAGGTCGACGTCGTAGTCGCCGACCGCGACGATCTTCTGGAGGTGCTTCGGGCCGGCCAGCGTGCCGGAGACCGACACCTCCTCGCCGTCCGCGAGCGTGCCGCGCACGGTCACCACGTTGCGGTGGTCGGTGGCCTCGGAGCTGGTGGTGAGGCGGACCTCGACACCGCGCTCCTGGGCGAACAGCGGGGCGTTGACGTAGGAGACGGTCTCGTCGACGACGTCCTCGAAGACACCCTTGAGCGCGGACAGCTCCAGCACCTTCACATCGTGCTGGGTGATCTCGCCGTAGACCTCGACGTCGAGACGGACCGCGACCTCGCCCGCGAGCGCGGTGAAGATACGGCCGAGGCGCTCCGCGAGGGGCAGGCCCGGCTTCACGTCCTCGGCGATGACACCGCCCTGGACGTTGACCGCGTCCGGGACCAGCTCACCGGCGAGGGCGAGCCGCACGGACTTGGCGACCGCGATGCCGGCCTTCTCCTGGGCCTCGTCGGTGGAGGCGCCGAGGTGCGGGGTGCAGACGACCTCGTCCAGCTCGAAGAGCGGGGAGTCGGTGCAGGGCTCCTTGGCGTACACGTCGAGGCCGGCGCCGGCGACCCGGCCCTCCTTGAGCGCCGCGTACAGCGCCTCCTCGTCGACGATGCCACCGCGCGCGGCGTTGACGATGCGTACGGACGGCTTGACCTTGCGCAGCGCCTCCTCGCCGATCAGGCCCACCGTCTCGGGGGTCTTCGGAAGGTGGACCGTGATGAAGTCGGCGACCTCGAGGAGCTCGTCCAGCGACAGCACCTTCACGCCCATCTGGGCGGCGCGGGCGGGCTGGATGTAGGGGTCGTAGGCGACGACCTTCATCCCGAAGGCGGACATGCGCTGCGCGACCAGGGCGCCGATGCGGCCGAGGCCGACGACACCGAGGGTCTTCTCGGCGAGCTCGACACCCGTGTACTTGCTGCGCTTCCACTCGCCGTTCTTCAGCGCGGCGTTGGCCTGCGGGATGTGGCGGGCGGTGGCGACGAGAAGACCGCAGGCGAGCTCGGCGGCGGTCACGATGTTGGAGGTCGGGGCGTTCACGACCATCACGCCGGCCTTGGTGGCGGCGGAGACATCGACGTTGTCCAGGCCGACGCCGGCTCGTGCGACGACCTTCAGCTTCTTGGCCGCGGCGATGGCCTCGGCGTCCACCTTGGTGGCGGAGCGGATCAGGATCGCGTCCACGTCGGCGATCGCGGGGAGCAGCTCGGCTCGGTCTGCTCCGTTGGTGTGCCGGATCTCGAAGTCCGGGCCCAGCGCGTCGACGGTGGCGGGCGACAGCTCTTCAGCGATGAGTACGACAGGTTTCGAGCTCACGTGAGTCCTCACAGGTCCAATGCGGACGGCCGTCCCGACGGCCGCAGGCGGTGGAGGTTGGCTAGCCGCGTGGAGACGCACGACGCTGTGGGCCTGACGCGTATGTAGTACGGCAGTGTAGTGGCGTGGCGGAGGTCGTCCTGCGCCTCTGCGGAAGGATCACCCGTCCGAGATTCGACGGGGTGGACAACGGGGCCGGAGCACAGCGCTCCGGCCCCGTCGGCTGAGGCTTACGCCTCCTCGTTCACCCAGCTCATCAGCTTGCGCAGCTTCTTGCCGGTGGTCTCCAGCAGGTGCTCGGAGTCCGCGGTCTTGTACTCGTTGTACTTCTTCAGACCGCCGTGGTACTCGGCCATCCAGTTGTTGGCGAAGGTGCCGTCCTGGATCTCGGCGAGGACCTGCTTCATCTCGGCCTTGGTGGCGTCGGTGATGATCCGCGGGCCGGTGACGTAGTCGCCCCACTCGGCGGTCTCGGAGACCGACCAGCGCATCTTCTCCAGGCCGCCCTCGTACATGAGGTCGACGATCAGCTTCAGCTCGTGGAGGCACTCGAAGTAGGCGATCTCCGGCTGGTAGCCCGCCTCGACCAGGGTCTCGAAGCCGGCCTTCACCAGGGCGGCGGTGCCACCGCAGAGGACGGCCTGCTCACCGAACAGGTCGGTCTCGGTCTCCTCGGTGAAGGTGGTCTTGATGACGCCGGCGCGGGTGCCGCCGATGCCCTTGGCGTACGACAGGGCCAGCGCGAAGCCGTTGCCGGTGGCGTCCTGCTCGACGGCCACGATGCAGGGAACGCCGCGGCCCTCCTCGTACTGACGGCGCACCAGGTGGCCCGGGCCCTTCGGGGCGACCATGCAGACGTCCACGCCGGCCGGGGGCTTGATGAAGCCGAAGCGGATGTTCAGGCCGTGGCCGAAGAACAGGGCGTCGCCGTCGTTCAGGTTCGGGGCGATGGACTCCTCGTAGACCTGGGCCTGGATCGGGTCCGGGACGAGGATCATGATGACGTCGGCCTCGGCGGCGGCCTCGGCGGGGGTCACCACGCGCAGGCCCTGCTCCTCGGCCTTCGCCTTGGACTTGGAGCCCTCGTGCAGACCGACACGCACGTCGACACCGGAGTCACGCAGCGACAGCGCGTGGGCGTGGCCCTGGCTGCCGTAGCCGATGACCGCGACCTTGCGGCCCTGGATGATGGACAGGTCGGCGTCAGCGTCGTAGAACAGCTCGGCCACTTTGGGTTCTCTCCTTGGTGTGCAGATGTTGCGTCCCACCGTATGACGGCGGGTGGAAGGGAAGTCTCGGGGTCTCGGCATACGGGCGGCCGACGGTCGTCGGGCCGCCCGTTTCCAGCCTTACGCAGATCGGTCGAGTGCGCGCAGCGACCGGTCGGTGATCGAACGGGCGCCGCGGCCGATCGCGATCGTCCCGGACTGGACCAGCTCCTTGATGCCGAACGGCTCCAGCATCTTCAGCATGGCGGTCAGCTTCTCGCTGCTCCCGGTGGCCTCGACGGTGACGGCCTCCGGGGAGACGTCGACGGTCTTGGCGCGGAACAGCTGGACGATCTCGACGATCTGGGAGCGCGTCTCGTTGTCGGCGCGCACCTTCACCAGAACGAGTTCGCGCTGAACGGCCGAACCCGGCTCCAGCTCGACGATCTTCAGCACCTCGACGAGCTTGTTGAGCTGCTTGGTGACCTGCTCAAGGGGCAGGGCTTCGACGCTCACCACGATCGTGATGCGGGAGATGTCGGGGTGCTCGGTGACACCGACGGCCAGCGAGTCGATGTTGAAGCCGCGGCGGGAGAACAGCGCGGCGATCCGGGCCAGGATGCCCGGCTTGTTCTCCACCAGGACGGAGAGCGTGTGCTTGGACATTTTCTTCTACGTCTCTCTCGCTCAGTCGTCTTCGTTGTCGCCGAAGTCGGGGCGGACGTCCCGGGCGGCCAGGATCTCGTCGTTGGAGGTGCCGGCGGCGACCATCGGCCACACCATGGCGTCCTCGTGGACGATGAAGTCGATGACGACCGGGCGGTCGTTGACGGAGTTCGCCTCTTCGATGACCTTGTCGAGGTCGTCCGGGGACTCGCACCGGATGGAGTGGCAGCCCATCGCCTCCGACAGCTTGACGAAGTCGGGGACCCGGGTGCCGCGGGCGTCCGGGTTGACGTCGTCGGGGCCGGAGTGCAGCACCGTGTTGGAGTACCGCTGGTTGTAGAAGAGGGTCTGCCACTGGCGGACCATCCCGAGGGCGCCGTTGTTGATGATGGCGACCTTGATCGGGATGTTGTTCAGGGCGCAGGTGGTGAGTTCCTGGTTGGTCATCTGGAAGCAGCCGTCGCCGTCGATCGCCCAGACGGTCCGGCCAGGCTGCCCCGCCTTGGCACCCATGGCGGCCGGGACCGCGTAGCCCATGGTTCCGGCGCCGCCGGAGTTCAGCCAGGTGGCGGGCTTCTCGTACTGCACGTAGTGCGCGGCCCACATCTGGTGCTGGCCGACGCCCGCCGCGAAGATCGTGTCCTCGGGGGCGAGCTGCCCGATGCGCTCGATGACCTGCTGCGGCGAGAGCGAGCCGTTGTCGGGCAGGTCGTAGCCCAGCGGGTAGGTCTCGCGCCAGCGGCTCAGGTCCTTCCACCAGGCGGTGTAGTCGCCCTGGTGGCCCTCGCTGTGCTCCTTCTGCACCGCCTGGATCAGGTCGGCGATGACCTCGCGGGCGTCACCGACGATCGGCACGTCGGCGGCGCGGTTCTTGCCGATCTCCGCGGGGTCGATATCGGCGTGGACGATCTTCGCGTACGGGGCGAAGCTGTCCAGCTTGCCGGTGACGCGGTCGTCGAAACGGGCTCCGAGGGCGACGATCAGGTCGGCCTTCTGCAGCGCGGTGACGGCGGTGACCGCACCGTGCATGCCCGGCATTCCCACGTGCAGCGGGTGGCTGTCGGGGAACGCGCCGAGCGCCATCAGGGTGGTGGTGACGGGCGCTCCGGTGAGCTCGGCGAGAACCTTGAGCTCGGCGGTGGCGTGCGACTTGATGACGCCGCCGCCGACGTAGAGGACCGGCCGCTTCGCGGAAGTGATCAGCTTGGCGGCCTCGCGGATCTGCTTGGCGTGCGGCTTGGTCACCGGGCGGTAGCCGGGCAGGTCCAGGACCGGCGGCCAGGAGAAGGTGGTCTTCGCCTGGAGGGCGTCCTTGGCGATGTCGACCAGGACCGGGCCGGGGCGGCCGGTGGAGGCGATGTGGAACGCCTGCGCGATCACCCGGGGGATGTCCTCGGCCTTCGTGACCAGGAAGTTGTGCTTGGTGATCGGCATGGTGATGCCGACGATGTCCGCCTCCTGGAAGGCGTCCGTACCGATCGAGGAGGACGCGACCTGCCCGGTGATCGCCACGAGCGGCACCGAGTCCATGTGCGCGTCGGCGATCGGCGTCACCAGGTTGGTGGCGCCCGGCCCCGAGGTCGCCATACAGACGCCGACCTTGCCGGTGGCCTGCGCGTAGCCGGTGGCCGCGTGCCCGGCGCCCTGCTCGTGCCGACACAGGACGTGGCGCACCCGGGTGGAGTCCATCAGCGGGTCGTAGGCCGGCAGGATCGCGCCGCCCGGGATACCGAATACCGTGTCGGCGCCGACCTCCTCAAGGGAGCGGATGAGGGACTTCGCACCTGTGACGTGCTCGACGGGCGCGGACTGCTGTCCTCCGGAACGGGGCCGCGGCTGCGGATGGTGGGCCCCCGGGGCCTGCTCGGTCATCGGCATTCTCTTCTCGATGCTGAGGGTTTTTGCGAGGTTCGTACGGATTTTTACGTCCGTACGTCTGGTGCTGGTGCAACAAAAAACCCCTCGTGCCAAAAGGCAAGCGAGGGGAGCGCGCCGGTGTGGTCGCTGGGCTTTCCGGATCCTTCTCCGGTGGGGCCCAACTCAGCCGACGCGCTGTCCAAGTACGAGAATTCGGGTGCGCATGGGACTGACCCTCCCTCTGACGCGCACCACGTGTCAAGTGGGTGGGACGGGAGTCTCATTATGTGAGCGAAGGGCACTTCCGCCTCCGAGCACCGCGGGCACACCACCGGTGTACACCCCGGAGCGGCCGCCCGCGAACGCCGGCTCGGCCGGTGCGTGCGGAACCGGATAGTGGCCGGATCCGAGCGCCCGGCGCAGCCGGTACTCGTCCACCGGACCGGAGAACGCCATGCCCATTCCGTGGGTGCAGCCCATCGCGCGCAACGCCGCGACCTGCTCGGGCAGGTCCACGCCCTCGGCCACCGACTGGAGCCCCAGGTCACCGGCGATCCGCAGCAGCCCGCTGGTGATCTTGTGCAGCCGGGCCGACTCGACGATCCCCTCGACCAGACCGCGGTCGAGCTTGAGCACGTCGATGGGGAGCTTCCTGAGGGCCGTGATCGCCGCGTAGCCGCTGCCGAAGCCGTCCAGGGCGATCCGGACACCGTGCCGGTTGAGCACGGTCAGCCGGCGCTCCAGCTCGTCCAGCGGGATCCTCGGGTCGGTGTCGGACAGCTCCAGGACCAGTGCCCCGGAGGGCAGTCCATGCCGGGTGAGCAGGGACTCCACGGAGCCGAGCGGCGAGGACCGGTCGAGCAGCCGCCGGGCGCTCATCCGCACGGCAACCGGCACCACCAGCCCGTTGGCGGCCCGCTCGGCGGCCTGTTCGACCGCCTCCTGGAAGATCCACCGGTCCAGTTCGGCGGTCTTGTCGCTGTCCTCGGCCACCCGCAGGAACTCGGCCGGGGTGAACAGCACCCCCTGGGACGAGCGCCAGCGCGCCTGCGCGGAGACCGATTCGATCCGGCCACTCTCCAGACACACCACGGGCTGGTGCAGCAGTGCGAACTCGCCGTCGTGCAGCGCGGCCCGCAGCCGGGTGGCCAGTTCCGCCTTGCGTACGACGTCCTGCTGCATCTGTGGCTTGTACAGCTCGACGCGGCCCTTTCCGGCCGACTTGGCCCGGTACATCGCCAGGTCGGCGTTGCGCAGCAGCTCACCCGCGCCGAGGCCCGGTTCGGCGAAGGCGACGCCGATGGACGCGTTGACACGGACATCGTTGCCGTCAATGAGGTACGGCTGGGAGAGGGTCACCCTGAGGCGGTCGGCGAGCTCCAGGATGTGCCGCTCTCTGGCACTGCGGTCACGGGTGCCGTCGCCGACGATCAGCGCCGCGAACTCGTCGCCGCCCAGCCGGGAGGCGGTGTCGCCGTGGCGGACCGCGTCCTGGAGTCTGCGCGCGGCCTGCACGAGCAGTTCGTCGCCGGCCTGGTGCCCGATGGTGTCGTTGACGGCCTTGAACCCGTCCAGGTCGATGAAGAGCACCGCCGTGTTCCTGAGGGCGGGGCCCCGGTCGGAGGAGCGGCGGCCGGACAGGGCCTGCTGTACCCGCCGGGTGAACAGGGCGCGGTTGGGCAGGTCGGTGAGCGGGTCGTGCTCGGCGTTGTGCTGGAGCTGAGCCTGCAGCCGCACCCTTTCGGTGACGTCCCGGCTGTTGAAGATGAGGCCGCCGTGGTGCCGGTTGACGGTGGACTCGACATTGAGCCAGCCGCCCCCGCCGGACCGGAAGCGGCACTCGATACGGGTGGTGGGTTCCTCCTGGGGCCGGGCGGCGAGGAAGCGGCGCACCTCGTGCACCACGCAGCCCAGGTCCTCAGGGTGGATGAGGTTGGCCAGTTCCGAGCCCACCAGGTCCTCGGCGGGCCGTCCGTAGACCCCGGCGGCGGCCGGGGAGACGTACCGGAGGATGCCGTTGGGCGCGGCGATCATGATGACGTCGCTGGAGCCCTGCACCAGGGAGCGGAAGTGGTTCTCCTGCTGCGCCAGTTCCTGGGTGAGGGTGATGTTGTCGAGCAGCATGATGCCCTGGCGCACGACGAGCGCGAGGACCACACAGCCGGCGGTGATCAGGACGACATGGTCCGGACTGCGGCCGTTGAGGACGTTGTAGAGGATGCCCAGGGTGCACACGGTGGCGGCCAGATACGGGGTGAGTGCGGCCAGGGAACCGGTCAGCGGGCGACCCGCCGGGTACCGGCTGTGATCACCTCCCGGGACGGGCGCGGACGGCTGCTTGGACACCGCGGTCCGCAGTCCGGGCACGTGCTCGTGGACCACGCGCGTGTGCCCGTCGGGCTCCGGGGTGCCCTGCTGCCGGGGCGCGGCCCAGGGGGCGTACGCGAGGAGCAGCGAGCCAGCGAACCAGCCCGCGTCCAGCAGCTGACCGGAGCGGTAACTGCTGTGCAGCAGCGGCGAGGTGAACAGGGCGTCGCACATCACGGTCAGGGCGAGCGCGCCGATCGCGGTGTTCACCGCGGTGCGGTTGCCCGGCGAGCGCCGGAAGTGCAGTGCGAGCACCATGCTGACCAGGGCGATGTCCAGCAGCGGGTAGGCCAGCGAGAGCGCGGTGTGCGCGACGCTGGGCCCGTCGAACCGGGCGGCCTGGGCGAGCGCGAGGCTCCACGACAGGGTGAGCAGCGAGCCGCCGATCAGCCAGGCGTCCAGGCCCAGGCAGATCCAGCCCGCCTTCGTCACCGGCCGCTTGGCCAGCACCAGCAGGCCGACGATGGCGGGCGGCGCGAAACACAGGAAGAACAGGTCGGCGTAGCTGGGGCTGGGCACCGGCCTCTGGAGCACGACCTCGTACCACCCCCAGACCGCGTTGCCCAGAGCCGCCATCGCCGAGGAGAGCGCGAACAGCAGCCAGGCAGGTCGAAAGCGGACCCGCGGGGAGCGGGCGTAGAGGAAGCACGACACGGCGGCGGTGCCGGCGGCCGCGGTCAGACCGAAGTCACCCATGAACAGGGCGATTTGGTTCGAGCCCCAGTCGAACGCGGAACCGACGGCGTATCCCGCGCAGATCAGGGCCAGGACGAGTTGGCGGACCACGCCGGTCCCGCCGCCGACGGCCGGCGGACGGGGGTGCGGCTTCCCTGCCGGAGACTGTGCCCGCAGCGCTCCGGGGAGGGTGGTCGTCACAGAGGTCGGCGCAGTCACCGGACCCTCCCGGTCCGCGTCGCTCCCGGGTCCCAGTGCGCTGGATGAGGGTGTCGGCCGCGCCCGCTGTTCCTGCGGTGGTGGTGGTGATGGCTGGTGTGATGGCCGCGTCTGCGCGCAGCTGTGCGCCAGGGTCGCCGCCGGCGGCTCCGCCGCGTCGGATCGTTCGTCCATAGGCCGTGCATCGCCCGTCGCCCCCCTCACAAATCTGAAATGTCCATCCCCGGCGCCGAACGGTGCGCGGCGCAGCCCCTGTCGGGACGATACACCAGTCTCGTCACTCAGGGACATAGCTTCTCTACGCTCCGTGACGACCAGCGGCGATGCGTGCACGCACCGCGCCCGGAAGGTTGCGGACCGTACCGGAAGCGGATTACACGCGTGTTGCGGTGATGGTCAGTTGTCGGTGGATCCCGTCGTAAGGATCACGTTCCGCAGCGGCTCCCGGTTCATGTAGCGGTTCAACTGCTCGACGACGAGACGCTTGGCGCGCGGCAGGAAGGCCGAGGTGGGGCCGCCGACGTGGGGGCTGATCAGCACGCCGGGCGCCTGCCACAGGGGATGTCCGGCCGGCAGCGGCTCGGGGTCGGTGACGTCCAGGGCGGCGGTGAGACGGCCGCTCTCCAGTTCGGCGAGCAGCGCCTTGGTGTCCACGACGGGCCCGCGCGCGACGTTCACGAGCAGTGCGCCGTCCTTCATCCGTGCGAGGAACTCCGCGTTGACCAGGCCACGCGTGATGTCCGTGAGGGGCGTGGAGAGGATGACGACATCGGCTTCCGGAAGCAGATTCGGCAGTTCGGTGAGCGGATGCACGGGACCGCGCGCCGAGGCGCGCCCGGAGCGCGCAACGCGCGCCACCCGCGCGCACTCAAAGGGCACGAGCCGGTCCTCGACGGCCGCGCCGATGGCGCCGTAGCCGACGATGAGGACGGACTTGTCGGCGAGGGCCTGGTGGAAGCCGCTCTGCCAGTGCTCCTGCTGCTGGGCCCGGACGAACCCCGGGATACCGCGCAGGGACGCCAGGGTCAGGGCGAGCGCGAGTTCGGCGGTGCTCGCCTCGTGCACCCCGCGTGCGTTGCACAGCGGTACGCCGGGGGCGATGCGGTCGAGGGCCGCGATCATGTCGTCGACGCCGGCGGTGAGGGTCTGGATGAGTCGCACGTTCCGCATCCCCAGCAGCGGCCGCACCTTCACGTCCTGCCGCTTCATGTAGGGGACGACGTAGACGGCACAGTCCGCGGGGTCACCGGGAAACTCCTGGTCACCGTCCCAGAAGTGGTAATTGAGCCCTTCGGGCAGATCCGTGAACTCGTCGAGCGGGATGGGGAGCCAGGCGTCTTGGGTCATGGTCAGGAGGCTATGTCAGACCAATGGCGGCGAGCGGGTTAGGTTGGGGGCCGGAGAAGGAGGTTCACGGGCTGGTGGAGCGCAGGACGATCGGCGCGGGGGCGCTGGCGGTAGGGGCCGTCGGACTCGGGTGCATGCCGATGAGCTGGGCGTACAACGGGTCGCGGCAGCGGGGTGACGAGTCCGTGAGAGCGGTGCACCGGGCGCTGGACCTGGGCGTGACGCTGCTTGACACGGCGGACATGTACGGGCCGTTCACGAACGAGCTGCTGCTGGGGCGGGTGCTCAAGGAACGGCGTGCCGAGGCCTTCGTGTCCACGAAGGTGGGCCTGCTGGTGGGTGACCAGCACATCGTGGCGAACGGCCGGCCCGGGTATGTGAAGCGGGCGTGCGACGCGTCGCTGCGCCGGCTGCAGACCGATGTGATCGACCTCTACCAACTGCATCGCGCCGATCCCGAGATCCCCGTCGAGGAGACCTGGGGCGCGATGGCGGAACTGGTGCAGGCGGGGAAGGTGCGGGCGCTGGGGTTGTGCGCCGTGGGGGCGCGCGGGGGGCGCAGATCCGGCGCACGGCTCCATGACGCGACCCTCCGTCAGCTTCAGCGGGTGCAGCAGGTGTTTCCGGTGAGCGCGGTCGAGGCGGAGCTGTCGGTGTGGTCGCCGGAGGCGCTCGATGCGTTGCTGCCGTGGTGCGAGGCGCGGGGGGTGGGCTTTCTCGCGGCGATGCCGCTGGGGAACGGCTTCCTCACCGGGACGCTCACGCCGGGTGAGGGGTTCGAGCCGGACGATCTGCGGGCGCGGCATCCGCGCTTCACGGCGGAGATGATGGCGGCGAACCAGCCGATCGTGGCGGGGTTGCGGAGGGTCGCGCGCCGTCAGGGAGAGGGGGTCACCGCCGCTCAGGTGGCGCTGGCGTGGGTGCTGGCGCGGGGGCGGCATGTGGTGCCGGTGCCGGGGACCAAGCAGTGCCGGTGGGTGGCGGAGAACGCGGGCGCGGCGGACGTGCGGCTGACCGCGGAGGATCTGGCGGAACTGGGACGGCTGCCTGCGGCCCAGGGGTCGTGGGATTGAGTGGCTGAGAGAGTGCCGCGATCTGTGGTTGGTTCGGCGCGGCGCCGTCGGGGCTGGTCGCGCCCACGCGGCGGAGCCGTAAATCGATACAGCCCCGCGCCCCTTTGGGGCGCGCTGTACTACCGTCGGCAGGGAGGAGCTGTCGAAGGGACTGTGATCGTGCAACGTCGTGCGGGGACCGCCGTGTTGGCGGCGGCCGGGCTCCTGCTGGTGGTGGGGTGTTCCTCCGGTGGTGGTGGGGCGCCGCCGCTCTGGGCCGCGAGTGCGTCCGCCGGTGCCTCTTCCTCTGCTGCCGCATCCGCCGGAGCGGGCGACTCCGCCGCGCCCGCCAAGGGGTCGGTCAAGGTGTTGCGTACGGTTGCCGAGGGGCTGAAGTCGCCTTGGGGGCTTGCGCCGTTGCCGGGCGGGGCCGGGCTGCTGGTGTCCGACCGGGACGACGGGACGATCAGCAAGGTCGACGAGAAGACCGGGAAGACCACCGAGCTGGGCGTCGTCTCCGGGGTGTCCGCGGCCGGTGAGGGCGGGCTGCTGGGGATCGCCCTCTCCCCCGGCTTCGCCTCGGACCACATGATCTACGCGTACTTCACATCGGCCTCCGACAACCGCATCGTGCGCATGCTCTGGGACGAGAGCAAACCGGCCAAGGAGCAGCTGGGCGCCCCCGACACGATCTTCAAGGGCATCCCCAAGGGGCTCATCCACAACGGCGGCCGGATCGCCTTCGGCCCGGACGGCATGCTCTACGCCGGCACCGGTGAGAGCGGGCAGCGCGGTCTGGCCCAGGACAAGAACTCGCTCGGCGGGAAGATCCTGCGGCTCACGCCGGAGGGTGCACCGGCCCCGGGCAACCCGTTCCCGGACTCACCGGTCTACTCGTACGGCCACCGGAATGTGCAGGGCCTCGCCTGGGACGACAGACAGCGGCTGTTCGCCTCGGAGTTCGGGCAGGACACCTGGGACGAGCTGAACGCCATCAAGCCCGGCGGCAATTACGGCTGGCCGAACGCGGAAGGCAGGTCCGACGACCCCAAGTACGTGAACCCGATCGCCGAGTGGCACACCGACGACGCCTCCCCCAGCGGTATCGCCTATGTCGGCGGTGTGATCTGGATGGCGGCCCTCAAGGGCCAGCGGCTGTGGCGCGTCCCCCTGGACGGCACGACCGCCGCGGCCGAACCGCAGGCCTTCCTCACGGGCGAGTACGGCCGCCTCCGTACGGTCGTGGCGGCCGGCGGCGACAAGGTGTGGCTGGTGACCAGCAACACGGACGGGCGGGGGAAGCCCAAGGCGGGCGACGACAGGATCCTGGAGCTGGAGGTCGAATAGCTCCGTCGGTCCCGCCCTCGGCGCCCGGTCTCACCTCCCTGCGGCCGCGCTGCGGTCGGGCGGGAACAGCTCCAGGCGGTGCGCCACCGCCGCCGCCTCTCCCCGCCCCGAGACGCCGAGCTTGCCGAGGATGTTGGAGACGTGGACGCTCGCGGTCTTCGGGGAGATGAAGAGCTCCTCGGCTATCTGGCGGTTGGTGCGGCCGGCCGAGACCAGGCGGAGCACGTCCCGTTCCCGGCTGGTGAGGCCGAGGCTCTCCGCGGGGTCCAGGGCCCGGCGTGGGGTGGCGGCGGTGAGGGTGAGGCGGGCGCGCTGGGCGAGCAGGGCGACGGCCTCGGCGAGCGGGCGGGCGCCCAGGTGGTCGGCGACCGCCCCGGCGAGGCGGAGGAGTTCCGTCGCACGGTCGCGTTCGTCGTCGCCGGCCGCCTCTTCCAGCAGGGCCTGGGCGAGGCGGCGGCGGACCCGGGCGAGGTCGTAGGGGCGGTCCAGACACTCGAAGTCGGTGACCACTTCTGACCAGATGGCGGCCGTGTCGGTACCCCGAGCGCGGTGCAGTTCGGCACGGGCCCAGCGCTCGTACGCCTGCCAGACGGGCGCGCCGGTGGTGAGCTTGCGGACGGCTGCGCCGAGCCGGTCGAGGGCCTCGGCACGGCCCTCGACCGCCGCGGGCAGGTCGCGGGCGTCGGCCTCGGCGGTGGCGGCGGCCAGCAGCAGATGCCAGCCGTAGCGGTGGGTGCCGGGCGGGAAGCCGGTCTCCAGGGCGCGGTGCAGTTCGGTGCGGGCGTCGAGGAGGCGGCCTTCCCCGGCGGCGACGCCGATGGCGACGCGGGCCACGGGCAGCGACTGCTGGGGCATGGGGTCATGGGTGCCGAGATGGGCGCAGGCGACGGACAGCCGGCGGCCGGCCTCGGCGATGTCGCCCCGGGCGAGGGCGAGATGGGCAAGGTGCAGGGCGCCGGAGCCGCGGGGTTTGGCGCTGGCCGTGGAGCCGAGGGCCCCCGCCGCAGCCTCGGCGGCCTCGTCCCACCGGCCCATCGCGTACAGCGAGTCGGCGAGGTTGCCCCAGATCCATGCCTCCTGGTCCAGCTGCCCGAACCTGCGGGTGAAGGCCAGGCCTTCGCGCAGGAGCTCCGCGGATTCCCGGGAGCGGCCGACCGCCTCCAGTTCCGAGGGCAGGTTCACATAGGCACGGCCCGCGACATGCGCCACGCCTTCCTTGAGCGCGGCCTCCTTGACCCGGTTCATCTCCGCCAGTCCGGCCTCGACGTCGCCCGCGTCGACCATGAGTCCGCCGAGGGTGAGGCGCGCGCTGAGCTCTATCTCGCGGGCGCCCACCATCCGGGCGTACTCCACGGCCCGTTCCGCCGCGGCGAAGGCCTCGGGGCCGGGTTCGTGGAGCATGGACCAGTTGGCGGCGGTGGCCAGCACCTCGGCGTGCACCTCGGACGGCGGCAGGCCGCGCACCAGGTTCTGGGCGGTGCCGAGTTCCTGCCAGCCGTCGCCGCGGCCCAGAGCCTGGACCAGCCGGGAGCGCTGCACCCAGAACCAGGCGGCGCGCAGCAGGTCGCCCTCCTCCTCGACCAGCCGCAGCGCCTTCTTGGTGATCTTCAGGGCGCGTTCGCGTTCCCCGCAGAAGCGGCCGGCGACCGCCGCCTCCGCCATCAGGTCGAGATAGCGCAGCGGGGTGGTGGCGGGATCGCAGCCGCAGGGAGGGTAGACGTCGGTGTAGTCGACGGGGCGCAGGGCGGCGCGGATCTCCTCGGGGGCGGTGTCCCACAGCTCCATCGCCCGCTCCAGGAGCCCCAGTTGCTCGCTGTAGGCGTGCCGGCGGCGGGCCACGACGGAGGCGTCGAGGACGGCGGGCAGGGCCTTGGCGGGGTCGTGGGCCTGGTACCAGTAGCTGGCCAGGCGGGTGACGCGGGCGTCGGCCGGCACCAGGGTCGGGTCGCTCTCCAGGGCTTCGGCGTAGCGCCGGTTGAGCCGGGAGCGTTCGCCGGGGAGCAGGTCGTCGGCGACGGCCTCGCGGACCAGGGAGTGCCGGAAGCGGTAGCCGTCGCCGGCCGGAGTGGCGGTGAGGATGTTGGCGCCGACGGCCGCCCGCAGTGCCTCGATGAGGTCGTCCTCGGCGAGCTGGGCGACGGCGGCGAGGAGCCGGTAGCCGACGGTGGAGCCGCCCTCGGCGACGATCCGGACGACCCGCTGGGCGCTCTCGGGCAGTGCTTCGACCCGGACCAGGAGCAGGTCGCGCAGCGAGTCGGTGAGCCCGGTGCAGCAGCCCTCGGTGGCGGCGACGGCGAGTTCCTCGACGAAGAAGGCGTTGCCGTCGGAGCGTTCGAAGATCTCGTCGACCTGGGTGGGGTCGGGTTCGGCGGCGAGGATGCCGGCGATCTGGCGGCCGACCTCCTCGCGGTTGAAGCGGGCGAGTTCGAGACGGCGGACGGTGCGCAGCCGGTCGAGTTCGGCGAGCAGGGGGCGCAGCGGGTGGCGGCGGTGGATGTCGTCGGAGCGGTAGGTGGCGAGGACGACGAGCCGGCCGGTGCGCAGGGTGCGCAGCAGGTAGGCGAGCAGGTGGCGGGTGGAGGCGTCGGCCCAGTGCAGGTCCTCCAGGGCGACGACCACCGTGCGCTCGGCGGCGACCCGTTCCAGCAGCCGCGCGGTGAGTTCGAAGAGGCGGGCCATGCCCTGTTCGTCGTGGCGGCTGGAGGTGGCCTCGCCGAGTTCGGGCAGCAGCCGGGCCAGTTCGTCGTCCTGCCCGGCGGCGGCCGCGGTCAGCTCGTCGGGCAGGGCCGCGCGGAGTGCGCGCAGCGCGGTGGAGAAGGGGGCGAACGGCAGCCCGTCGGCGCCGATCTCCACACAGCCGCCCAGCGCGACGACCGCGCCCCGGCGGCAGGCGAGCGTGGCGAACTCCTCGACCAGCCGGGTCTTGCCCACCCCGGCCTCGCCGCCGAGCAGCAGCGCCTGCGGCTCGGCGGTCTCGGCGCGGGCGAGCGCCTCGCGCAGTGTGTCCAACTCGTCGTTGCGGCCTACGAACACGGGACTCACGGACCTGGTTTCCACAGGCCAGAGCATCGCACGCGGCTCGGATCGGACGTCAGCGGTTTTCCACAGCACCGGTGCGCTTGTCGTACGAGCTGAGGGCAGCCGCGGAGGCCGGTGGCCGACAGCCCGGCCACCGGCCTCCGTTCGCTCGACCCCCGGGTGGCCGGTGCCGCCCGGCCCCCCGTTCACGCGGTGCGCGGGAGCCGGCGCCGGCCGCGGCGGCCGGTATGGGTTTCCTCCGCGGCGGCGGCCTTGCGGGCCGCCTCCTCCCGGCGGGCGGCGCGGCGGGTGCGGACGGCCTCGCGGACGAGGCGGGCGTCGGCGGCCTCGCGGCGCAGGTCGGCGGAGCGGATCTGGTGGAGCTCGTACTCGAACATGATGAATCCCTTGTGAGACTGGGTGGTTGGGCTTCGCTTTCCGCGATGCCTCCACTTTCGTCTCCCAGGGGGGTGCGCCACATCGGGAGAGTTCCGCATCTTCGGGCGGCCGCCGGGCCCCGGACACGCGTAAGGGGCCTTAGTCCGTCCGTAAGGTGCTTACGGACGCCCTAAGGCCCCTTGTGACCTGCGCTGTCTCAGCTGGTCGACGGCAGGCCGAGGAGCGCGTCGGAGTACTTGAGGACGGCCAGCAGCAGACCGATGACGCCGAGCGCGACACCTGCCCAGGCGACCGACTTGATCCACGGGGCCTGCGTCCTGCCGGGGGCGCCGAAGGCGGGCCGGGCGAGCACCACGACACCGGTGATCAGCGCGACCAGCGCGAAGAGGCCGGCCCAGAGCGCGGTGGTCTGCCACGCGTCGCCGTACACCGCCTTGACCTGCTTGGCGACGCTCGCCGACGACGAAGTCTGGAGCTGACCGATGAGGGTCTGGCGGGCGGCGGCGATCGTGCCGATCCAGCCACCGGTGAGGGAGACCAGGCCGAGCGCGACGGAGACGATCGCACCGGCGCCCTGGCCGACGCCGGTCGGGCCCTCCGGCTCCTCGGCAAGGTCTTCCAGCTCGTCGAACTCGTCGTCGGCCGGCTCGGCGGAGTCCTCCGTCTCCGGCTCACCGGCCTCGGCGGAGGCCTTGGTGTCATCCACCGCGGTCTCCTCGGCCGCCGTCTCTTCGGCCGCCGTCTCTTCGGCCGCCTTCTCGTCGTTCTTCGCCGCGGCTCCGGCCTCGGCTCCGTCCACTGTCTTCGTTCCCATAACCTCGCACCGTACGGACGCTGTCTGAGAGGTCTCTTAATGATCGTCGGGCGCGGTTCGCGCGCGTACTGCGCGCCACTCGGGGGCGAGCACCGACCAGACCTCGGTGTCCGTGCGCACACCCCGGTGGGGATGGTTCTCCCGCAGCACGCCGTCGCGGGTCATGCCCAGCCGCCGGGCCACATTGATGCTGGCCCCGTTGGCCGGCGACGCATGCCACTCCACACGGTGCATGCCACGCTCGTCAAACGCCCAGTCCAGAAGGACCCGCATGCCGCGCGTCACCAGGCCCCGCCCGGCGGCCGCGGGCTCCAGCCAGCAGCCGGCCTCGCAGACCCCGCTGGGTGTGTCCCAGACCCGGAACAGCAGCCCTCCGACGAGCCTGCCGTCCAGCCGCACGCCGTGCAGGCTCCCGCCGTCGGCGGCGCGCTTCTCGGCGTAGGAACGCAGGTAGGCGCGGGCCCCGGCCAGGTCCTCGATCACGTCCGGCAGCCCGACGTGGCGGCCGATGAACTCCCGGCCCCGGTCGATGTGCGCGAGCAGCTCCTCGGCGTGCCAGACCTCCAGGGGCCGCAGTTCCGCGCCGTCACCCAGGGATGTCGCGTACATCGTGCCGTTGCTCCTTCTCCAGTTCCTCCACGATCCCGTCGAGCCTCTCATGGGCGGCGCGGCACTCGGGCGGCTCGATGCTGATCCTGGGCAGCCGCAGGTCCAGCCAGCGGGGCAGCCACCAGTTGGCGGCGCCGAGCAGATGCATCAGGGCGGGCACCAGCAGGGTCCGCAGGACGAAGGCGTCGATGGCGACGGCGGAGGCGAGCGCGATACCGAACATGGCGATCACCCGGTCGCCGCTGAGCACGAAGGCGAGGAAGACGGAGATCATGATGACGGCGGCGGAGTTGATCACTCGGCTGGTCTCGGCGAGTCCGACGCGTACCGCCCGCCGGTTGTCCCCGGTCTCCAGCCATTCCTCGTACATCCGGCTGACCAGGAAGACCTGGTAGTCCATGGAGAGTCCGAAGAGGACGGAGACCATGATCACCGGGAGGAAGGGCTCGATCGGGCCCGCCCGCCCCAGACCGAGTGCCTCGCTCCCCCAGCCCCACTGGAAGACCGCGACGACGATCCCGAAGGCGGCGGCGACGGCGGCGACGTTCATCGCGGCGGCCTTCAGCGGGATGCCGACCGACCGGAAGGCGAGCAGCAGCAGGACGCAGCCGAGCCCGATCACCATCCCGACGAAGAGCGGGAGTTTGCCGACGATCACACTCGCGAAGTCGTCATAGCTCGCCGTCACCCCGCCGACGAGGATGTGCAGCGAGGTGCCGCGCTCCGCGCGCGGGAGGACCTCGAAGCGCAGCCGGTCCACGAGTTCGCTGGTGCGCAGCGACTGCGGGGCGGAGTCCGGTACGACGGTGAGGTACGCGGTGCCGCCGGTGCCGGAGTAGGTCACGGGGGTCACCGAGGCGACTCCCTCGGTGGCCCGGAGGGTGCTGTCCAGGCTGTCGAGGGCGAGTTTGTCGTCTGCGCCGTCCACACGTGTCACGAGCGTGAGCGGCCCGTCGACACCGGGTCCGAAGCCCTCGGCGAGCAGGTCGTAGGCCTGCCGGGTGGTGGCGGCCGCGGGGTCGTTGCCCTGGTCGGAGGTGCCGAGGCGGAGGGCGAGGGTGGGCAGCGCGAGCACCGTGACGACCGCGAGGGCGAGGACGCCGAGCAGCTTGGGGTGGCGCTCGACGAACACGGACCAGCGGGCGGCGAGCCCGGTGGGCAGCTCGGGCTGCGGCCCGTGCTCGGCGAGCCGGCGCCGCTCCCGGCGGCTGAGGGCGCGCATACCGATGTACGAGAGCAGGGCGGGCAGCAGCGTGACGCTCGCCGCGACGGTGAGCACGACCGTCAACGAGGCGGCGATCGCCACCCCGTTGAGGAAGCCCAGCCGCAGTATGAGCATGCCCAGCAGTGCGATGCAGACGGTGGCACCCGCGAACACCACCGCGCGCCCGGTCGTCGCCACGGCGTCGGCGGCGGCCTCGGTGACGGACAGACCGCGTTTCAGGCCGCGGCGGTGCCTGGTCGCTATGAAGAGCGCGTAGTCGATGCCCACGCCGAGCCCGATCAGCATGCCGAGCATGGGCGCGAAGTCGGCGACGGTCATGGCGTGTCCGAGCAGCACGATCCCGGAGTACGCGGTGCCCACGCCGACCAGTGCGGTGCCGATCGGCAGCAGGGAGGCGGCGAGCGAGCCGAAGGCGAGGAACAGCACCACGGCGGCCACGGCCACCCCGACGGCCTCGGCGAGATGCCCGCCGCCGGACTCGGTGAGCCCGACGGCGCTGCCGCCCAGTTCCACGCGCAGCCCGTCGCCCTCGGCGGCCTCCGCGACCCGGACGACGGCCTCGGCCTGTGCCTTCTTGATGTCCTCGGCCGGCCGGTCGAAGGTGATGACGGCATACGCGGTGTGCCCGTCACGGCTGATCTGTCCGGTGCCCCGGCCGCCGTAGGGACCGGTCACGGCGGCCACGCCGGGCAGGCCGGCGATCTCGTCCAGGACACCGGTCATGGTCTGTTCGACGGGGGCGGCGCGGACGGATCCGGAGCCGGTGTGCCAGACGACGGTGTCGCTGTCGCCGCCGAGGTGGGCGAAGCCCTCGCGCAGCAACTGGGTGGCGCGGCCCGATTCGGTACCGGGGACCTCGTAGTCGTCGGAGTAGGCCGAACCGGTCACGGCAGCGGCGGCGCCGGTCCCGCCGAGGGCGAGGAGCCACAGCAGGACGACGGCCAGACGGTGCCGGACACACCAACGCGCAAGGGCTGCCAAGAACGTGCTCCCGGAGATGATTTGTAGATCTTTGACCGGGAACAGTCGTCTGCTAACCGAACAACCCGCAAAGAACGTATGAGGATTCGAGGGACACTCTTGCAGGCGGAAGCGCTCGTTCAGCGTGGTTCACGGGTCCGCTCCCGCGACTGGGAGGTATGTCACAGGACAGTAACGGCAACTCTGTCGCCCCGGCGGGGACTTCAGTCGAACTGGTCTCCGAGAGCCATCACCATGGTCCCCAGGATCATCAGCCACAGGGCCCAGCGGGTCCGGCCCCGGGCCCCCAGCGCCGACGCGCCCACGCAGACGGCGGCCCCGGAGCCGTAGGCGACCGGCACCAGTGCGCGCACCCCGCTCAGTCTCATCAGCGAGGCGGTGAGCCCCATCAGGGCCAGCAGCGCCCCGGTCACGGTGGCGGTCCAGCGGGCCCGACGGGCGTCCTCGTAGAGGTCCTCGTCGTCGTCCGCGGCCTCCACGTCGGTTATCTCGGGGTCGGCGTCGGATTCGGCGTGTGCGGTCATGGCGGGCGAGCGTAGTACCCCCGCCTGAGGAAACCGCCTGCGGACCATGTCCACGACTGCTAGCTTCCGCTGGTCAGCCTTGATCGGCCCCTCGCCGACGACCGAAGCGGGTGCATTGTTCGACATCCCGAATGAGCTCCTCTGCATCGCCATTCACTACGAAGATCACAAGGAGCCCGTTCAACGATGTTCGACGCCGCCTCCCCCACATCGTCGAAGGACGACTCTCTCACCAGCCGTGTGACCCACCCCCGTTACCCGCTCAGCGGCACCTACGACGCCCGCTGGACCGTCGAGAACCAGATGGGCCCGCACGCCCTGTGGCTGCTCGAATGGCTGGCCCCCGCCCTCGGCCTGGACGCCCTGCGCCCCTGCGCGCGCGTGCTCGACCTGGGCTGCGGCCGGGCGATGACCTCCATCTTCCTGGCCAGGGAGTTCCATGCGCAGGTCACCGCCGCCGACCTGTGGGTCAGACCCGACGACAACGCCGGTCGCATCGCCGAGGCCGGGTTCGCCGACCGGGTGCAGCCCGTGCACGCCGAGGCGCACGACCTGCCCTTCGCCGAGGGCGGCTTCGACGCGATCGTGAGCATCGACGCGTACCAGTACTTCGGCACCGACGACCTGTATCTGCCCACGCTCACCCGGCTGTTGAAGCCCGGCGGACGGATCGGCGTCGTCGTACCGGCGCTGAAGCAGGAGATCACGGGCGCCGAGCCGCCGGAGCATCTGAAGCCCTGGTGGGAGCCCGACTTCTGGTGCTTCCACTCCGCCGAGTGGTGGCACCGCCACTGGACCCGCAGCGGGGCCGTCGAGGTCGAGGCGGCCGACTGGCAGCCGGACGGCTGGCGGGACTGGCTGCGGTGGTGCGAGGTGGTCGCCGAGGAGAGCACGGACGACTTCCACGTCCGGATGGCGAGCCGGTCCGCGGAGATGCTCCGCGCGGACCAGGGGCGCACGCTCGGCTTCGTACGGGTCGTCGGGCGCCGTAAGTAGCCGCCTGCGCAACGGTACGGCCCCGGAGGCAGCGCCTCCGGGGCCGTGACCGCGCATGCTGCCGCTCAGCCCTCGCTGACGCCCAGCTTCTCCAGGATCAGCTCCTTGACGCGGGCCGCGTCGGCCTGGCCGCGGGTCGCCTTCATGACCGCGCCGACCAGGGCGCCGGCCGCGGCGACCTTGCCGCCGCGGATCTTGTCGGCGATGCCCGGGTTGCCGGCGATGGCCTCCTCGACGGCCGTGGTCAGCGCGCCCTCGTCCGAGACGACCTTCAGACCGCGCTTGTCGACGACCTCGTCCGGGGTGCCCTCGCCCGCGAGGACGCCCTCGATGGCCTGGCGGGCCAGCTTGTCGTTGAGGTCACCCTTCGAGACCAGCTCGGTGACCCGCGCGACCTGCGCCGGGGTGATCGCCAGCTCGTCGAGCGAGGTGCCCGACTCGTTGGCGCTGCGGGCCAGTTCACCCATCCACCACTTGCGGGCGGAGGCCGCGTCGGCTCCGGCGTCGATGGTGGCGACGATCAGGTCCAGCGCACCGGCGTTCAGGATCGCCTGCATCTCGGTGGCAGAGATGCCCCACTCCGCGAGGAGGCGGGTACGGCGGGCCAGCGGCATCTCCGGCAGCGCGCCGCGGATCTCCTCGACCCACTCCCGGGACGGGGCGACCGGCACCAGGTCCGGCTCCGGGAAGTACCGGTAGTCCTCGGCCTCCTCCTTCACGCGGCCCGAGGTCGTGGACCCCGTGTCCTCGTGGAAGTGCCGGGTCTCCTGGATGATCGTCCCGCCGCCGTTCAGCACGGCCGCGTGCCGCATGATCTCGAAGCGGGCCGCACGCTCAACGGACCGCAGCGAGTTCACGTTCTTCGTCTCGGAACGTGTGCCGAACTTCTCGGTGCCGTTGGGGCGCAGCGACAGGTTCACGTCGCAGCGCATCTGGCCCATCTCCATCCGGGCTTCCGACACGCCGAGCGCCCTGATGACCTCGCGCAGCTCACGGACGTACGCCCGCGCGACCTCGGGAGCACGCTCGCCCGCACCCTCGATCGGCTTGGTGACGATCTCGATGAGCGGGATGCCCGCGCGGTTGTAGTCCAGCAGCGAGTGCGAGGCGCCGTGGATACGGCCGGTCGCACCACCCACGTGGGTGGACTTGCCGGTGTCCTCCTCCATGTGGGCGCGCTCGATCTCCACGCGGAAGGACTCCCCGTCCTCCAGCTGCACGTCGAGGTAGCCGTTGAAGGCGATCGGCTCGTCGTACTGGGAGGTCTGGAAGTTCTTCGGCATGTCCGGATAGAAGTAGTTCTTCCGGGCGAAGCGGCACCACTCGGCGATCTCGCAGTTCAGCGCGAGACCGATCTTGATCGCCGACTCGATGCCGATCGCGTTGACGACCGGGAGCGCGCCGGGCAGGCCGAGGCAGGTCGGGCAGGTCTGCGAGTTGGGCTCGGCGCCCAGCTCGGTCGAACAGCCGCAGAACATCTTGGTCTTGGTGCCGAGTTCGACATGGACCTCAAGGCCCATGACGGGGTCGTACGACGCCAGCGCGTCCTCGTACGACACCAGGTCGGTCGTGGTGGTCACGGTGAAACTTCCCTCTCAGCCCAGCAGGACGTCGTCGTCGCCCAGCCGCTTCAGCTCGCGGTAGAGGATCGCGAGGCCGGTCACGATCGCCACGGCGGAGACAGTGGCGTCGATCAGCCGGAGCGTGTCGTGCTCGGACCGGGCCTTCTTGATCTGCTTGGCGACACCGACCGCACCGAACGCGGTGGTGGCCATGGACAGGTACGTACCGGACTTCGACTTCTTGAAGCCCTTGGCCTTCGACAGTGCGTTGCTCACAGCGACGGTGCCTCCTCCAGGAGCGGGTGGCCCCACTTTTCCACGAAGGCGGCCTCGACGGCGGCGCCGACCTTGTAAAGACGGTCGTCCTTCAGCGCCGGGGCGATGATCTGCAGACCCACCGGGAGGTTGTCCTCCGGGGCGAGACCGCAGGGCAGCGACATCGCCGCGTTGCCCGCGAGGTTCGTCGGGATGGTGCACAGGTCGGCCAGGTACATCGCCATCGGGTCGTCGGCACGCTCGCCGATCGCGAAGGCGGTGGTGGGCGTCGTGGGCGACACGATCACGTCGACCTGCTCGAAGGCCATCTCGAAGTCGCGCGTGATGAGCGTGCGGACCTTCTGGGCGGAGCCGTAGTACGCGTCGTAGTAGCCGGAGCTCAGGGCGTACGTACCGAGCATGATGCGGCGCTTCACCTCGGGGCCGAAGCCCGCCTCACGGGTGAGGGAGGTGACCTCCTCGGCCGAGTGGGAGCCGTCGTCGCCCGTACGCAGGCCGTAGCGCAGGCCGTCGAAGCGGGCGAGGTTGGAGGAGCACTCGGACGGCGCGATCAGGTAGTACGCCGACAGCGCCAGGTCGAAGGACGGGCAGTCCAGCTCGACGATCTCCGCGCCCAGCTCCTTGAGGAGGGCCACGGACTCGTCGAAGCGCTGGATGACACCGGGCTGGTAGCCCTCGCCGCGGAACTGCTTGACGACGCCGACGCGCATGCCCTCGACGCTGCCGTTGCGGGCGGCCTCGACGACCGGCGGGACGGGCGCGTCGATGGAGGTGGAGTCCATCGGGTCGTGCCCGGCGATGACCTCGTGCAGCAGCGCCGCGTCCAGGACCGTACGGGCACAGGGCCCGCCCTGGTCCAGGGAGGACGAGAACGCGACCATGCCGTACCGGGAGACCGCGCCGTACGTCGGCTTCACGCCGACCGTGCCGGTGACGGCGGCCGGCTGGCGGATGGAGCCGCCGGTGTCGGTGCCGATGGCGAGCGGCGCCTGGAAGGAGGCGAGCGCGGCGGAGGAACCGCCGCCCGAGCCGCCGGGGATCTTGGTGAGGTCCCACGGGTTGCCGGTCGGTCCGTACGCGCTGTTCTCGGTGCTCGACCCCATGGCGAACTCGTCCATGTTGGTCTTGCCGAGGATGACGACGTCAGCGGCCTTGAGGCGCTTGGTGAGGGTGGCGTCGTACGGCGGGATCCAGCCTTCGAGGATCTTCGAACCGACAGTGGTCGGAATGCCCTCGGTGGTGAAGATGTCCTTGAGCGCGAGCGGGACGCCGGCGAGCGGCCCGAGCTTCTCGCCCCGGGCCTTCTTCTCGTCGACGGCGCGCGCCTGCGCCAGGGCGCCCTCGCGGTCGACGTGCAGGAAGGCGTGCACCTTCTCGTCGACGGCCTCGATCCGGGCGAGGTGGGCCTCGGTGACCTGGACCGCGGTGAGCTCGCCGGAGGCGATCTTCGCGGCGGTCTCGGCGGCGGTGAGCTTGATGATGTCCGTCATCGGGATCAGTCCTCCCCCAGGATCTGCGGCACCTTGAAACGCTGCTGCTCCTGGGCCGGGGCGCCGGAGAGCGCCTGCTCGGGGGTGAGCGAGGGACGGACCTCGTCCGCGCGCATGACGTTCGTCAGCGGGAGCGGGTGCGAGGTCGGCGGTACGTCTTGGTCGGCGACCTCGCTGACGCGGGCGACCGCGCCGATGATGTCGTCGAGCTGGCCTGCGAAGTGATCGAGTTCTTCGGGCTTCAGCTCCAGACGCGCCAGCCGGGCGAGGTGGGCGACCTCCTCGCGCGTGATGCCAGGCATGCAGCGATCCTCTGGGGTGAGTGTGTGTGCTTTGGAGCCAATCCTATGGGGCGGGGCCGGGTGACCGTGCAACGGTTTCCCCGGGGCCCGGAACGTCGGTGCGTCCGCGGCTCAGTGGCGGGTGTCCCAGACCTCGCTCCGCAGGAAGTGGTTGTCGTACAGGTCCTGCACCTCCAGAAGGCTCTCCGGGGTGGCCTCGCCCAGGCGCAGGCGCTGGATGTGGCGGAAGTACTCGAAGCGCTCCACGCCCGGTGTGATGACGATCAGGATGTCCGCGGTGCTGTCGGGAACGGCGGCGAAGGCGTGCGGTTTCCCGGGCGGGACGATGACCAGGTCGCCACGCTCGGCGGTGACGACGTCGTCGCCCGAGAGCAGCTCTGCGGCGCCGTCGAGCACGTAGAACATCTCTGCGGAGTTGCGGTGCAGATGCGGCACGGCGCCGTCGGCACCCTCGCCGAGGCTCACCCGCACGGTGGACAGCGCACCGCCGCTGGCGCTGCTGTCGGCGAGCAGCCTGATCCGGCTCGGGTCGGCGCCGACCACCTCGGCGTCGGCCTCGCGCACGACCACGGAGTCATCGAACTTCGGTACGAACAACGACATTTCCAAGCCCCCTGTCGATGGATTGTGTCGTTCAGACGAGGAAGAGCAGCACGGCGCTGATCAGTACAACGATCGCGGTGGCGAAGTGGATCCCGAACGCGACGGCGCGCGCACCGCCGTGCCGCAGCACTATCAGCGTGTCACCCAGCGGCACGAGCGCCACGCAGAGCATGAACCAGGCCTCGGCGTGTGCACCGGCGAAGGCCAGCAGCGCGAGGCCCAGGACGCCGAACGTACCGTCCTTGAGCCCCTTGACGGAGAGATAGGCACCCGCGTCGCCCTTCGGGTCGGCGGCAACGCCGTATCCGGCGGCGGCCGGGCCCGGCTGGAACAGGAACCGGTAGCCGAGGAACAGGCAGAACAGGTCCAGCATGACGGCGAGGGTGTAGGCGGTGACGGTCATGGAATGCCCCCTGTTTTCTAGCAGCGCTAGGTCTAGGAGCAAAGCTAACAGATCGCCGACAGATTGGCTAGCGTTGCTAGAACCCTGGCAGTGCGCCTTGTGCCCAGATAAGGGAAAGCGCCCCGTCAGGGGCGCGGGGAACTGCGCGGGCAACCTCGACGGGCCCGAAGCCGAAAACGGTGAACGCCCCCTACGGCGGCGCCATCAACCGAACCGCCGACAGCCGCCGACGGCGCAACACCCCCATGGGAGACGTTCACCTCTCGGGGAACGGTGAACGGGTGGGCCGACGGGCCTGTGGGGTCACTCCGCGGCCGGCAGCGCCGCCCGCGGCCGCTGCCACCCCCGCGACCCCCGCGCCAGCAGCCACGCCGTCGTCTCCTCCGGCGGCATCGCGGCCGCGACCAGCCACCCCTGCACCGCGTCACACCCGAGATCCCGCAACCGCTCCCACGTCTCGTCGTCCTCGACACCTTCCGCCACGACCAGCAGCCCCAGCGAATGCGCGAGATCGACCGTGCAGCGCACGATCTCCGCGTCCTCGTTGTCCACCGCCAGCCGCGCCACGAACGACCGGTCGATCTTCAGCTCGCTCACCGGCAGCCGCCGCAGATGCACCAGCGACGAGTACCCCGTACCGAAGTCGTCGAGCGACATCTTCACGCCGTGCCCGTGCAGCCCCGCGAGGGTGTCGGCGGCCCGCTGCGGGTCCTCCAGCAGCACATGCTCGGTTATCTCCAGCTGCAGCGCCCCCGCCGGAACCCCGTGCCGGGCCAGCCGTGCCGCCACCAGGCCCGCGAACCCCGGCGTGTGGACGTCCCGCGGCGAGACGTTCACCGCCACCGGCACCCGCAGCCCCTGCGCCCGCCACCGGGCGACCTGGCCGAGCGCGGTCTCCAGCACGTACTCCGTCAGATGGGGCATCAGCCCGGAGGACTCGGCGATCGCTATGAACTCGTCCGGCGGCACCTTGCCGCGCTCGGGGTGCACCCACCGCACCAGCGCCTCGAGACCGGCCACCTGGCCGTCGAAGCGGACCTTCGGCTGGTAGTGCAACTGCACCTCGTGCGCGTCCAGGGCGCGGCGCAGATCCCCCAGCAGGCCCAGCCGGTCCGGGGTGTTGGAGTCCCGCTTGGACTCGTACACCTCGACGCCCGTACGGTCCCGCTTCGCCTGGTACATCGCCACGTCCGCCCGGCGCAGCAGCCCCTCCGCGTCGAGCGCGTGGTCGGGGAAGACGGCGACGCCCGCACTGGCCTCCAGGACGAGCGTGAGTCCGTCGAGGTCGAGCGGGGAGGAGAGCACCGTGACCAGGTTCCGGGCCACCCGGGTCGCGGAGGTCGTGGAGTCGGCGACGGGCAGTAAGACCGCGAACTCGTCACCGCCGAGCCGGGCGGCCTCCGCACCGCGCGGCAGCGCGGCCCGCAGCCGGTCGGCTATCTGCAGCAGCAGCCGGTCACCGGCGAGATGACCGAGCGTGTCGTTGACCGAACGGAACCGGTCGAGGTCGATCAGCATCAGGGCCGAGCGGGCGCCGATGCGTTCGGCGTCGTCGAGGGCGGTCCAGATCCGCTCAAGGAGCCACTGCCGGTTGGGCAGCCCGGTCAGCGGGTCGCGCAGCTGCTCCTCCGCCCGGGCCCTGGCTATCCAGAGGGTGGAGTCGAGGGCGACCAGCGGGATGGAGAACAGCGGGAGCAGCAGCGGCTGGGCGACGGCGACCACGCAGATCAGCGGGGCGATACCGAGCAGGGCGACGGCGACCAGGCCCTGCCTCATCAGCGCGGTGCGGGCGACGGTGGGCACTCCGCCGCCGCGCGGTGCGTGCAGGTACCAGAGCAGGGCACGGGTGACGGCGAGGTAGGCCACCGCGACGAGCACGACCTCGGGGGCCGTGGCGATGGTCCAACCGGCGGGGTCCCAGGGGGACTCCACGGTCGGGACGCGTCCGAACGCGCCGAGCACCAGCGCGCCGGCGCCGATGCCGAGGATGTCCACCGCGCCGTGCAGGACGCCCTGCCGCCAGCGATGGCGTCTGGCTATGCCGACCAGGACGACGACGGTGAGGCTGACCATGCCGGCGGGCACCCAGCCGTAGAGCACGAGGACGGCGAGGGTGAGGGCGGCGCCGGAGCCGGTGCCGCCCCACCAGCGGGCGCGGCCGAGCAGCACGAGATGGCCGACGATGATGCCGGTCAGCATGGCCAGCGACCAGCCGACAGTCCCGGACGGGAAGAGGGCGTGGTTGTCGCTGAACGCGCGGTAGAAGCCCGCGCCGAGGGCGAACGCGGCGGCCCCGACGACCCCGGCGGGCAGTGCGGGCCAGGACAGGTGCCGGTCGTTGTCGGTGCCGGTCAGGTCGGGCGGCGGTTCGATGGCGGCCAGCGGCAGCGGGTCACGGGCGTCGGCCGCGCCGCTCGGTACGGGCAGGCCCGGGCGCCGATCGCCCAGTACCGTCCACCGGCTCCCCCGCCACGCGCCCGGCCGGCGGCGCAGCGGCAGCCGCGCGTCCGGGGCGGCGCTCTCGGTCGGTTCCATTCCCGTCCCTCTCACAGCCGGCGGTGCCCACGCCATGCGGTCCGTGCCCTCCTGGAGCACGGGAATGCCCCGACCGCAGCTGGGCACGGCAGGCGCACACCTCAACAGTAGGCCGCAGAAGGCTTTCACGGGCAGCGGTCGCCGACGGTTGCCCGTTTGCACCCCGGCCACCCGTATGCATCTGGTATGCGCCGAACGGGTGGCCTTCAACCGCTACTCCTCGGTCGGAAGGGCGACTTCGGCCGCCGCGTCCGGTCCCTGCTCCAGAAGGACGACAAATCCGTCCTCGTTCAGAACCGGCACCTTGAGCTGCATCGCCTTGTCGTACTTCGACCCCGGGTTGTCACCCACGACCACGAACGACGTCTTCTTGGACACCGAGCCGGTCACCTTGGCCCCCCGGCTCTGCAGCGCGTCCTTGGCGCCGTCCCGGGTGAACTGCTCCAGGGTTCCGGTCACGACGACGGTGAGACCCTCCAGCGGACGCGGTCCCTCGTCCTCGCCGGTGGACTCGTCCTCCAGCGGGACTCCAGCGATCTTCCACTTTCGGATGATCTCGCGGTGCCACTCCTCGGCGAACCACTCCTTGAGCGCCCTCGCGATGATGTCGCCGACGCCGTCGATGTGGGAGAGCTCCTCCTCGGTGGCCTGCTCGATGCGTTCGATGGAGCGGAACTCGCGGGCCAGCGCCTGGGCGGCGACCGGTCCGACGTGCCGGATGGACAGGCCGTTGAGGAAGCGGGCGAGCGGGCGGGTCTTCGCCTCCTCGATGTTCTGCAGGAGCGCGAGGGTGTTCTTCTTGGGCTCGCCCTTCTGGTTGGCGAAGACCGTGACGACCTTCTCCTCGCCGGTCTTGGGGTCGCGCTTGGGCAGCCCGCTGTCCGGGTCCAGGACGTACGCCTTGATGGGCAGCAGCTTCTCCACCGTGAGGTCGAAGAGGTCGCCCTCGTCGACCAGCGCCGGGTCGGCCGGCTCCAGCGGCCGGGTGAGCGCGGCCGCGGCCACCCCGCCGAAGTGCTCGATGTCCAGGCACTCCCGGCCCGCGAGATAGCCGACACGCTCTCTCAACTGGGCCGGGCAGGTGCGGGCGTTGGGGCAGCGGAGGTCGATGTCGCCCTCCTTCATGGCCCGCAGCGGCGTCCCGCACTCGGGGCACTCGGCCGGCATCACGAACTCCCGCTCGGTGCCGTCCCGCAGGTCGACGACCGGGCCGAGGATCTCCGGGATGACGTCACCGGCCTTGCGGATGACCACCGTGTCACCGATGAGCACGCCCTTGGCCTTGACGACCTCCTGGTTGTGCAGGGTGGCGAACTCCACCTCGCTGCCCGCCACCGTGACCGGCTCGACCTGCGCGTACGGCGTGACCCGGCCGGTGCGGCCGACGCCGACCTTGATGTCGATCAGCTTGGTGTTGACCTCTTCCGGCGCGTACTTGTAGGCGATCGCCCAGCGCGGCGCACGCGCGGTCGAGCCCAGCCGTCCCTGGAGACGGATCTCGTCGAGCTTGACGACGACACCGTCGATCTCGTGCTCCACGGAGTGCCGGTTCTCGCCGTAGTACGCGATGAACTCCCGTACGCCGTCGAGGTCGTCGACCACCCTGTTGTGCGAGGAGGTCGGCAGCCCCCAGGTCTTGAGCAGCTCGTACGCCTCGGAGAGCCGGCCCAGCGCCTCGAAGCCCTCCAGGGCGCCGATGCCGTGGACGACCATGTGCAGCGGGCGGGAGGCGGTGACCCGCGGGTCCTTCTGGCGCAGTGAACCGGCGGCCGCGTTGCGCGGGTTGGCGAACGGCTTGTCACCGGCCGCGACCAGCCGTTCGTTGAGCTCGGCGAACTTCTCCATCGGGAAGTAGACCTCGCCGCGGATCTCCACGAGGTCCGGCACGTGCTCGTCGTTCAGCCGGTCCGGGATCTCCGCGATCGTACGGACGTTGGGCGTGATCTCCTCGCCGGTACGGCCGTCGCCGCGGGTCGCCGCTCGGGTCAGACGCCCGTGCTCGTAGGTGAGGTTGACGGCGAGGCCGTCGACCTTCAGCTCGCACAGGTAGTGGTAGTCGGAGGTGCCGACGTCCTTGTGGACGCGCTCGCCCCAGGCCGCCAGTTCCAGGTCGTCGAAGGCGTTGTCGAGCGAGAGCATGCGCTCGCGGTGCTCGACCGAGGTGAACTCCGTCTGGTACGCCCCCGCGACCTTCTGGGTCGGCGAGTCGGGCGTGCGCAGCTCGGAGTACTCCTCCTCCAGCGCCTCCAGGGCACGCAGGAGCCTGTCGAACTCCGCGTCGCTGACGACCGGGGCGTCCTTCACGTAGTACCGGAAGCGGTGCTCCTCGATCTGCTCAGCGAGCTGCGCGTGCTTCTCCCGTGCCTCGGCGGGCACCGTCGTCTCCGCTTGCTTGTCGCCGGCCACCGTGTTGTCCTCCCGTTACTCTGGGTTGTCCGCGAGTGATCTCGCCGCCCGGACGCAGTGGGCGAGCGCCTGCCGGGCGTACGCGGGGGAAGCGCCCGCGAGCCCGCACGACGGGGTGACCGTGACCGCCTCCGCGAGCAGCCCCGGCCGCAGCCCCAGCCTGCGCCACAGCGTCCTGACACCCATGACGCTACCGGCAGGGTCCGACAATGCCGCGTCCGTGCCGGGCACGACACCGACGAACAGCCCGGTACCGCCCTCCACGGCCTCGCCGATCGCGTCTTCGTCACGTTCGGTGAGGAGCGAGAAATCGAAGGAGACGGCGGCGGCTCCGGCTCTTCGCAGGAGGGCGAAGGGCACGTCGGGAGCGCAGGAGTGGACGGCCACGGGCCCGTCGGCGTGGACCCCGATGACCTCCCGCAGGATCGCCTCGACGATCTGGCGGTCCACGGCCCGGTGGGTGCGGTAGCCGCTGGCGGTCTTCACCTGCCCGCGCAGTACGGCGGTGAGGGACGGCTCGTCGAGCTGGAGCACGACACGGGCGCCGGGGATACGGCGCCGCACCTCGGCCAGGTGCAGCCGGAGGCCCTCGCCGAGGGAGGCGGCCAGGTCACGGCAGGCGCCGGGGTCGGAGAGGGCCGACTCGCCGTTCCTCAGCTCCAGGGCGGCGGCGAGCGTCCAGGGACCGACCGCCTGCACCTTCAGCGGGCCCGTGTGGTCCTGGGTGAACTCCTCCAGCGCGTCCAGGTCCTCGCCCAGCCAGGACCGGGCCCGCCGGGTGTCGCGGCCCGGCCGGTCGCCGATCCGCCAGCCGCTGGGCTCCACGCGCGCGTACAGCTCGACGAGCAGGCCGGCGGTGCGGCCGATCATGTCGGCGCCGGGGCCGCGGGCGGGCAGTTCGGGGAGGAACGGAAAGTCCTCGAGGCTGCCGGTCGCGGTCTTGGCGGCCTCTCGGGCGTCGGTGCCGGGGAGCGAGCCGACGCCGGTGGCGGGGCCGAAGCGGGTTTCTGCGTTCACGTGAGGAGCCTAAGCGGGGTGACCGGTGCGGTGTGCGGCGGCGGGTGGCGGCGCGAGGCCGGCCGTCTCGTTGGCGCTGATCTTGGTACGCAGTGCCCGGGCCTCCGGCAGGCCCAGTTCGTCGAACAGGTCCAGGGCCCGCCGCCAGGCGTCCAGCGCGGGGCCGGGCGCGCCCGCCACCTCGTGGGTGTCGCCCAGGTAGGTGAGGCAGATGGCCTCGCTGCGGAGGTCGCCGGTCTTGCGGAAGAGCGGGAGGGCACGGTCGTAGCACTCCACGGCCGTGGTGTGGCGGCCCAGGCGCCGGTGGATGTAGCCGAGGCTGTCCCAGGTGTGTGCCTGGCCGCTCAGGTCGCCGGTCGCCTGGACGAGCGGCAGTGCCTGCCGGCAGTGCTCCAGGGCCTCTCCCAGCTCGCCGAGTTCGGCGAGGTACCAGCCGATGTCGTTGAGGGCGACCGCCTGGCCGCCGCGGTCGTGGGCGAGCCGGAAGTGCTCCAGGCAGCGGCGCGAGTAGTGCAGTGCCTCGCGGGTCATGCCGTGTGCCCAGGCCATCTTGGCCAGGTTCTGGCAGGTGCGCGCCTGACCGGCGTGGTTGTCCAGCCGCCGGAAGAGGCCGAGCGCCCGGGTGAAGTGGTAGCGGGCACCCTGCCGGTCCCGCAGCTGGAAGCGGGCGAGGCCCAGGCCGCGGTGGGCGGCCGCCTGTCCGGCCGGGTCCTCGTGGCACTCGGCCGCGCGCAGGGCGACGGTGTGGATGTCGGTGAGGGCCTGCCAGTTGCCCTGGCGTTCGAGGAACGTGGTCAGGGTCGCGGCCAGTTGCCAGGTGTGGGCGTCGAGGCCGGGCGACGGGCGCTCCACGGCCGACAGCAGTACGGACTGTTCGGCGATCAGCCAGGCCAGCGCCTCGTCGTAGTCGGCGAGTTGGCGGGGCAGGGCACCGGGCTCGGCCGGGGCGAGGGTCATCGGGTGGCGGCGCCGGGTCAGCAGGGCGTCGGCCGCGTACGCCGTGTGCAGATAGTGGTCCAGGACGCGGCGGGACGCGGCCCGGGTCGCGCGTGCGTCGTCGTGTTCGGCGACCAGTTCGACGGCGTAGGCCCGCAACAGGTCGTGACAGGTGTAGCGGTGGCGGGAGTGCTCGATCAGCAGATGGGCGGCGGTCAGTTCCGCCAGCGGCGCGCGGACCCGCCCCACGCCCACACCGGCGAGCGCGGCGAGGGACGTCAGGTCGGCGTCGGGGCCGGGATGCAGGCCGAGGAGCCGGAAGAGCCGTGCCGCCTCCGGGCTCAGGGTCCGGTACGACCAGTCGAAGACCGTCCGTACCGCGGTGACCGGGTCGCCGGTGTCCAGCGGGTCCAGGATCCGCTCGGCGGTGCGCAGTTCGTCGGCGAAGGCGGCCAGCGGTACGGCGGGGCGGGCGGCGGCGCGGGCGGCGACGACCGCGAGGGCGAGCGGCAGCCCTGCGCAGCGCACCACGACCTCGTCGACGGCGGCGGCCTCGGCCGCGACCCGGGCGGCGCCCAGGCGGGCGGCGAGCAGGTCGCGGCACTCCTCGGCGCCGAGCAGGTCGAGCGCGAGCAGCCGGGCGCCCTCCGCGGCGGCGAGCCCGGTCAGCGGAGCCCGGCTGGTCACCAGGGCCAGACAGCCCGGCGCACCGGGCAGCAACGGCCGCACCTGGTCCGCGTCGCGGGCGTTGTCGAGGACGACCAGGACCCGGCGGCCGGACAACAGGCTCCGGTACAGGCCGACTTGCGCGTCCGGCGACTCCGGCATCCGGACGGCGGGCACCCCGAGCGCCTCCAGGAACCCGCGTAGGGCCCGGTCCGGGGGAAGCGGTGCGCCGCCCGGGTCGAAGCCGCGCAGGTTCACGTACAACTGCCCGTCGGGGAAGGCCGGACGTGCCTGCCGTGCCCAGTGCACCGCCAGCGCAGTCTTGCCCACACCGCCCATGCCGGACAGCGCGACCGCCGCCGGGCACCGCCCGACGTCGTCGAGCAGCCCATCCAGCCGGGCGAGTTCGTCGACACGCCCGGTGAAACCCGCGGAGCCCGAGGGGAGTTGGGCGGGTGCGGTGTACAGGGCACCAATGGACGCGGGGACGACAGGAAAGGCGGGGGTGACGGGGGTGACGGGCGGATCCGACGCCCTGGGCTCTTCCGGGTGCGGGTCGACGGGGGCGGCCGACCGGTCCGACGCCCCGCGCCCCGCCGGAAACCGGTCGACGGGGGCGGACTGCGGTCCCGGCGCCCCGCGCCCGTCGCGGTGTCGGTCGGCGGGGGTGGCCGGGGGCTGTCGTACGGCCGGTTGCGCGGGGGGCGTCTCGCGGCCGCGGGCGGGTGCCGTTCCGGGTTCGCGGGCGGGGTCCAGGGGGCGGTCCCGGAGGATCTGCTGGTGCAACTCCCAGAGCCGGCGCCCGGGTTCGGTGCCAAGCTCCTCCACCAGACGCTCTCTGGTCCGGGCGTAGCAGCGCAGCGCCTCGCCGCTGTCGCCGGCCGCGTGCAGGGCCCGCATGAGGGCCTCCGCCAGGGGTTCCGTCAGCGGGTACTCGCCCAGCAGATCCGCCAACTGCCCCACCACGGCCGCCGGGTCGCCGCCGTGGATCTCCAGGTCCGCGAGGCGTACGGCAGCGTCCACGCGCTGCCGACGCCAGGTCTCGCGCATCCGGGCGGGCCAGATCCCGGGCAGAGCGGCGAAGGGCTCGCCGCGCCACAGACCGAGCGCCTCGCGCAGCCGCGCGGCACGTGTGCGGTCGGACAGCGCGTCGTCGCGGGCCGCCGCGGCCAGCCGCTGGAAGCGGTGCAGGTCGACGCTGTCGGGTTCGAGGTCCAGCTGGTAGCCGCCGGCGCGGCGCAGCACCGGTAATCGCCCCTCGCCGCTGTCGTCCAGCCGTTCCGCCACCCGCCGGATACGGGCGATGTGCGCGTACAGGGCGCGGCGGGCGCCCTCCGGTGGATCGGCGCCCCACACCCGGTCGACAAGCGCCTCGACCGGCACAGGCCGTCCGACGTCCACCGCCAACGCGGCCAGCACCGCCCGGCGTTGGGGTGGCCCCAGATCCACCGGCGTCCCGCGCACCAGCAGTTCCACCGGTCCCGACAGACACAACCTCAGCATTGCGCCCACCCCCGTCCGCCCCGCATTCACAGTCTCCTCACATCCATGGGCTGGGCGACAAGCTTTCGACAAGAAATCGGCTCATACCCGGCCACCACCCTGGTCCGGGCGGTTTCGCGCCGGAACATCGGCGTGTCGCGCTCGGGACCGCACCCCGTACCGGCACCGGACGGGGCTCACACGTGAAAACGGGGGTTGACACGTGCATCGACCGGAATGGGTGACCTCGACCGTCCCGGCACCGTCACGGATCGCACCGCCGGCCTCGGCCTCTTCGGCCGGCCTCGGCGGAGCGCTGTCGGCGGCGGCCGGACGGGGTGTCCTGGAAGGGGCCTTCGCTCTGCTGAACGCGCTGCAACGGGAGCAGGACGCCGGTGTGACCGCGCTCGCCGCCGCGTGCGGCCTGCCCAAGACGACCGCGTACCGGCTGCTCGACCAACTGGTGGAACTGGGAGCAGTCGAACGCAGTGCGGGCCGGTACCGCATCGGGCCGGGCATGTTCCGGCTGGGCCAGGGCTGGCAGCCGCACCCGGGCCTGCGGTCGGCCGCGCGGAAGCCGTTGCGGCGGCTGACGGCCGTCACCGGCATGACGGTCGCGCTCGCCGTACTGCACCGGGGCCAGACGCTGGTTCTGGACTGGACGGCGGCGGCGGACGCGCCGCGCCCGCTGCCCGACGACCGGCTGGTCTGGCCCTGGTACACGGCGGCCGGCAAGGTCCTCGCCGCCTGGACCCGCCCCGGCCCGGCGCCCGGCCCACTGCCCCGGGCGTGGCCGGAGGAGGCCGGGCGGATCCGGGAGCTCGGGGCCGCCTACGACCACGAGGAGGTACTGGAGGGGGTGTGCTGCGCCGCCGTACCCGTGTACGCGGCGGACGGTGCCCCGGTGGCGGCGCTGAGCGTGCTTACCGGCCCCGACCATCACCTGGACCGCCTCGCCGACACCGCCCGCCGTGCCGCGTCGGCCATCACGGCGGGGCTGGGCCGTCGCCGGTGACACCGGGACCGGTGCCCGCCCTGCACACACGGTCCCGTCCCGCCCCGCCGTTCCGCTCATCGGCACAACGGGCGACAGGGCGGCTCCCGCTCCCCAGTCTGGGTCCGTCGGCCGAGGCGCCCCACGCCGGAGACCGGCCGACGGCGGCCCACACAGCCCCCAGCCCCAGCCCCCACCACCGTTCAGGGAGGACACCCATGACGTCGTCGCCCGCACGCCCCGGGAACGGCGAGGCCGCCCGCCGAGGCGACGCGCTGGCCCTGCTGAAGGCGGAGTTCGACGGCGGGTCCGACGTATGGCGGTCGGCGCTCGGCGGCGCGGTGTGCGTGGCCGAGCCCGAGGCGGCCCGGGCGGTGATGGGCAACCGGCACGGCGCCGTCGCGGACACCTCCGACTTCTACCACCACCGGCACGGTGTCTTCGGGCCGCGTTCCGCGCAGCTCGCCATCGGCCGAGCCGCCCGCACCCTGATACAGCGACACCTCCAGGAGCGTCGAGACGACCTGCCCCGGCTGGTGGCCGAGCGGCTCGCACCGCGCAGCGAGTGGCCGGACGCCGGGAACCTGCTCGTCCTGGAGCATCTGCGCGATGTGCTGCTGCACCCGGACGCCCCGCCCCACCTGCACGCGACCGTGGAGGCGATCGTCGCCCGCTCGGTGCTGGCGGGTGCGCGGCGGCGCCACCCGGCGCCGTCCCGGCTGCTGTTCCGCCGCCGTGCGCTGCGCACCCTGTACCTGGAGATGCGCGCCCGGCAGCGGGCGGCACGGCCGCTCGACCACCCTTCGGGGCCGCGCGACCTCGTCGACGTCGTCGTCGGCGGGGGCGGCCCGGAGGCGGACCCGCGGGACCTCGTCGAGGTCTATCTGTCCTTCCTGTTCGCCACGGCCGGCTCGATCGGCTTCGCGCTGGGCTGGTCGGTCCGGCTGCTGGGCACGCACCCTGAGCACACCGCGGCGGAACCGAGCTGGACCGTGCGCGAGGCGCTGCGGCTGTGGCCGGTGGCGTGGCTGTTCGCCCGCACCCCCGACCGGGTGCAGGAGCTGGGCGGGGTGCGGGTCACGCCCCGGGACCGGCTCATGGTGTGCAGCTATCTGGTGCACCGGCACCCCGGGCACTGGGAGCGGCCCGAAGAGTTCGTCCCGCAGCGCTGGGCAGAGGGCACTCCGGACACGGCCGCCTACCTGCCGTTCGGCCTCGGCGCGCACACCTGTGCCGGCGCGACCGTCACCGTACGGCTGCTGGAGGACCTGGTCGGCCTCCTGACCCGTGACTGGCGTCTGTCGGTCACCCCTGACGGCGACGGGCCCCAGGTGGGTCCGGCGCTGGCTCCGCCGCGGTTCACCGCGACGCTGAGCCGTCCCGACCGCTGTCCCGAGAGGAGGTGAACCAGCATGCGCGCGCTGTACCTCAAGACGAAGTCGGTCCTCAACGTCCGCCGTTCGTACGGGCAGTTCTGGTACCTGTACCACCACATCTGACCGGCCCCGCGCGGGGAGGCGGCACCACCAGTCGGCTCCCCGCGCCCCCAGGAGGGGAACGCTCACGATGACCACCCCGCAGCACCCCGAGGACTTCCTGAGTTCCATGCGGCTGCGCAGCGCCCAGGAGGACGGCATCTTCTGGGTCGACGACCAGCGGCTCGGGGTCTTCGAGCCGGAGGCGGCGCGCCACGTCAGCGCCACGAACTGGCACCGGTTCGTCATGCAGGACCGCCTGGTCGACCTGGTGCGCCGGCGGCGCAGCCCCGAGATGCGGTGGAGCCGGATCCGTTCCACGTGGCTGACCCGGTTGCACGCCCTCGCCACGGCCGAGCAGCACGGTCTGCTGATCGAGCGCATGGAGCGGGTGCTGGACGCGAGCACCGGGCACGACACCGACCTGACCATGCTGATGCAGGACGTGGTGCTGCGTTCGCTGCTGCCCGTCGCGCTCGGCGGGCTCACCGCCGCCGAGGCCGATCTGGTGCGCCGGGACCTGGAGATGAAGCTGTCGCGGCTGGTGTCGCCCACGCCGGGCGGCGTCCTGCACCACCTCCGTCATGTCGCCGTGCAGATCCGCGCGGGGCTGGTGGTGCGCCGGGTCCTGCGGGAGCGCGCCCGTGGTCGGCGCGGGCGCGAACCCGACCTCGCCGACCCGTTCGTGGACCTGCTGCCGGAACTCGGCATGGACCGCGCCCTGGACGTGGTGACCACCGTCCTGACCGCCATCGGGGGCCCGCCCGGCACCGCCGCCGCGAGCCTGCTGTACGAGTTCGTCCGGCACCCCGAATGGCAGGACAGGCTGGAGGCCGAACTGAGCACGGTGGACCCGGTGGAGTTCCGCACGGCCCCCACCAGGGCGGCCCCGGTGACCCACCGGTTCGTGAAGGAGACGCTGCGGATGTGGAGTCCGCCGCTGCTGCTGGTACGCCGCTCGTCGTTCGCGTTCGACCTGGGGAAGACCCGGCTGGAGCCGGGGCAGTGGTATCTGCTGAGCCCGCATCTGATCCATCGCGACGAGCGGGTCTGGGAGCGGCCCGATGTCTTCGACCCGGACCGTTTCCTCCCCGGCGCCGGGCACGGTCCGGCGGACCGCGCCTGTTATGTGCCGTTCGGCTGGGCGCCGAAGAAATGCGTCGGCGCGAACCTCGCCGTCGTCCAGCTGATGGCCCTGTGCCATCTGATGTGCACCCGCTACCGGCTGACGGTGGAGCGGCCGGAGGCGGTCACGATGGCGCTCCGGTTCGCGCCGGTGCCGGAGGACTTCCGCGGCCGGCTGACGCTGCGCTGAGCAGCGCCCCGAAGGGGCGCTGGGGGTACCCCCGGCCGAAGGCTGGGGGAGGAACTGCGCGACCAGCCACGACGCACCCGCAGTCGACACACGGCTTGTCGCGGCGTTTCCAGGGGAGGAACTGCGCGACCAGCCACGACGCACCCGCAGTCGACACACGGCTTGTCGCGGCGTTTCCAGCGGAGCGCCTAGCCCCGCACCGGGCCGGGGCGCACGGTGACGTCGTTGATCTCCGCGTCCCTCGGGAGGTCCAGGGCCGTGAGGATCGTGGTGGCCACCGACTCCGGGTCGATCCACCTCGCCGGGTCGTACTCCTTGCCCTCCTGCTGGTGGACCTTGGCCTGCATCGGGCTCGCCGTGCGGCCCGGGTAGACCGAGGTGACCCTGATGCCGTTGCCGCCCTCCTCGTGACGGAGGGAGTCGGCGAGGGCCTTCAGGCCGTGCTTGGACGCCGCGTACGCCGACCAGCCCGCGTGGGCGTTGAGTCCCGCGCCCGAGTTCACGAACAGCACATGGCCTCGGGCGGCGCGGAGTTGGGGCAGGAAGTGCCGGGTCAGCTCGGCCGGTGCGACCAGGTTGACGTTGAGCTGGTGGCGCCAGGACTTCGGGGTCAGCTCGCCGACCTCGCCCAGGTCGACCACGCCCGCGATGTGCAGCAGCGAATCGATCCGCTCCGGGAGCGTCTGGTGGGAGAACGCCCAGGACAGCTTGTCCGGGTCCGCCAGGTCGCCGACCAGGGTGCGGGCGCCGGGGAATTCCGCCGCCAGTTCCTTCGCGCGGCCCGCGTCGCGCGCGTGCAGGACGAGTTCGTCCCCGCGCGCGTGCAGCCGGCGGGCCACGGCGGCGCCGATACCGGAACCGGCGCCGGTGATCACATGAGTTGCCATGAGGGCCATGCTCGCATCAGCCGGTGCTCCGGTTCGCCTCCAGGTGGGCGAGCGCGTCGGCGGGCTCGGCGGCGAAGTGCATCAGCTCCGACAGGGGGCGGGGCAGGAAGCCCTCCGCCTCCATGCGGCGGAACTGTTCCTCCAGGCCGTCGTAGAAGCCGGCGGTGTTCAGCAGGACGACCGGCTTGTCCGTGCGGCCGTGCTTCTTCAGTTCCAGGATCTCGGTGGCCTCGTCGAGGGTGCCGGTGCCGCCGACCATGATGACCACGGCGTCGGCCTTCTCCAGCAGGAGCCGCTTGCGCTCCGCGAGGTCGGCCGCGACGACCATCTCGTCGGCGCCGGGGCGGGCCTTGTTCGCGAGAAAGTCGACGGAGACGCCGATCAGCTTGCCGCCGGCTTCCTGGACTCCGTCCGCGACGACCTTCATGAGGCCGACGTTGGAGCCTCCCCAGACGAGGGCGTGGCCGGCTTTGCCGATCAGTTCCGCAAATTCCCGGGCGGGACGGGTGTAGCGGTCGTCGAGGTCGGCGGCGGAGAGGAAGACACAGATTCGCATGGGGTCAGGGTAAGCATTGCGCTTCGGCGGCTGCGGGTGCGTTGTGGCTGGTCGCGCCCACGCGGCGGAGCCGCAAATCGATACAGCCCCGCGCCCCTGTCGGGGCGCTCCACCGGGCGTCGGGAACAAGTGGGCCCCGATCCGCGTCACCTCTACATGGCCTCAGGACACACGATCACCATCGAAGACAGTGACCAGCACGTGCGTGTGACGCACGGCGATCTGGTTCTCGCCGAGAGCGACCGGGCCCTCGTCCTGCACGAGACCGGTTGTCCCCCGCGTTACTACATCCCCGCCGACGACGTGCGGCTCGATCTGCTCGCGCCCTCCGAGTCGCACACCGTCTGTCCCTTCAAGGGCACCGCCTCGTACTGGTCCCGGCCGGACGCGCCGGACCTGGTCTGGGCGTACCCGGAGCCCAAGGCCGACGTCGCCCGGATCAAGGACCACCTCTGCTTCTACGAGGTCGAGGTCACCGGCTGACGCCGTACCGTCGTCGCGATGGTCGCCGAGCCGACGACGCGCGTGCCGTCGTACAGGACGATCGCCTGGCCGGGGGCGACGCCGCGGACCGGCTCCGTGAACGTGACGTGCAGCTCGCCGTCGGCCGGCTCCGCGCTCACCTCGGTCTCGCCGCCGTGGGCGCGGAGCTGGGCGGTGTAGACCCCGGGGCCGGTGGGGGCGGCGCCGCACCAGCGGGGCTTGATCGCGGTGAGGCCGGTCACGTCGAGGGCGTCGGCCGGGCCGACCGTCACCGTGTTGTCCACCGGTGAGATGTCCAGGACGTAGCGCGGCTTGCCGTCGGCGGCCGGGGTGCCGATGCGCAGGCCCTTGCGCTGGCCGATGGTGAAGCCGTACGCGCCCTCGTGGGTGCCGAGCTTCTCCCCGGACTCGTCGACGATGTCGCCCTCGGCCTTGCCGAGCCGCTGGGCGAGGAAGCCCTGGGTGTCGCCGTCGGCGATGAAGCAGATGTCGTGCGAGTCGGGCTTCTTCGCGACCGCAAGCCCCCGGCGCTCGGCCTCGGCGCGGATCTCGTCCTTGGTGGTGACGGTGTCGCCGAGCGGGAAGAGCGCGTGGGCGAGCTGCTTCTCGTCGAGGACGCCGAGGACGTACGACTGGTCCTTGGCCATGTCGGAGGCGCGGTGCAGTTCGCGGGAGCCGTCGGGACCGGTCACGACCTGCGCGTAGTGGCCGGTGCAGACGGCGTCGAAGCCGAGCGCGAGGGCCTTGTCCAGCAGCGCGGCGAACTTGATCTTCTCGTTGCAGCGCAGGCACGGGTTGGGGGTGCGGCCGGCCTCGTACTCGGCGATGAAGTCCTCGACGACGTCCTCGCGGAAGCGGTCGGCGAGGTCCCAGACGTAGAACGGGATGCCGATGACGTCGGCGGCGCGGCGGGCGTCGCGGGAGTCCTCGATGGTGCAACAGCCCCGCGCGCCGGTGCGGAAGGATTGGGGGTTCGCGGAGAGCGCGAGATGGACGCCGGTGACGTCGTGGCCCGCTTCGGCCGCGCGGGCGGCGGCGACGGCGGAGTCCACGCCGCCCGACATGGCGGCGAGGACGCGGAGGGGGCGGGTGCGCTGCGGGGTGTCAGTCATAACCCCTCCAGGGTACGGGGGCGCGGGAACCGGGGCCCGCGAGTATCCGTTGGAGATCACACGGGGGTGCACATGGGGGTGGATCGGACAGTGGCGGGTGATCAGGACCGGCGGATCGGGCGGCGGGCGCTGCTGGTCGGCGGGGCGGCGGCCGCGGTGGGTACGGCGGCGCTGACCAGGGACGAGCTGGCGCGGCTGTACTGGCGGCTGCCGGGGGTGCGCAAGGCCCGGGTGGCGGGCGCGGTGGACTTCAGGGGTGCGCGCTGGGTGGCCGCCTCGCCCGCGAACTACCGGACGGCGAACCGGCCGGACGACTATCCGGTGGACCGGGTGGTCATCCATGTCACCCAGGGCGGTTACGCGAGCGCGGTGAAGGCCTTCCAGGACCCGGCGCACGAGGCGGCGGCGCACTACATCGTGCGCAAGGACGGACGGATCACGCAGCTGGTCCGCGAGCTGGACGTGGCGTTCCACGCGGGGAACCGGTCGTACAACGAGCGCAGTGTCGGGATCGAGCACGAGGGGTTCGTGGACCGGCCGCAGGACTTCACGGACGCGATGTACGCGGCGTCGGCCCGGCTGACGGCCGCGATATGCCGGCGGTACGGCATGACCGTGGACCGCGAGCATGTGATCGGGCATGTGGAGGTGCCGGGGACGGATCACACCGACCCGGGGAAGCACTGGGACTGGGATCGCTACATGGGGCTTGTGCGGCGGGTCGGACAGACCTGAACCCCAGTTCCACCTGTGACTTAATCGTTATCTTGTGCTTATCCTGCGCACTGCTTGTGTCCGTTGCGTCCCACACCCGGGGCGCTAGCTGCGCCTGATCAACTCGCCCTCCCCTCAAGGGAGTTAAGCATTATCAGCGTCCATGGCCGCTTCACAGTCCCTCGGGTTGCCTCCTAAGTTCGCCTCAGATTTCACACAGTCCCCAGGTCAAACATCCGGGGCCATGAGCCACACCACGGATCCCGCCTTCGGGGCGGACGGAAGCGAAGACCAGGAAACCCGCGGCCGGCGACGTCGTGCCAAGGGTGCGGAGCACTCCAAGCCGGAGCACTCCAAGGCGGAGCGCGTCACCGACGCCGAGCACACCAAGGACGCGACGGCCAAGCGCGGCAAGGGCGTTCACCGGCGGAAGTTCCTCGGCGGCATGGCCGGTGTCGGTCTGGGCGCCGTCGCCGCGGGCGGCGCGACCTTCGCCCTGCTGACCGACGCGAACGGCAACAAGGCCGGGGCGGCGACCAACACGGCCACCCTGTCCATCCCGGACCTCCTGGAGGGCACCACCTCCGACAGCACCACCACCTTCACGCTGGAGGCGGAGACCGGCACCACCGAGATCCTCAGCGGTGTCAGCAGCACCACCGCCGGCTACAACCAGTCGTTCCTCGGCCCGACCATGAAGTGGACCAAGGGCAACACCAACGTCCTCAACATCACCAACAGCCTGGGCGAGGACACCACGGTCCACTTCCACGGCGCGCACGTCCCGGCCAAGATGGACGGCGGTCCCCAGGTCGCCTTCTCCGACGGAGACACCTGGTCCCCGACCTTCACGGTCAAGGACGAGCCCATGACGCTCTGGTACCACCCGCACGCGCTGGGCACCACGGCGAAGCAGGCCGTGCACGGCCTGGCCGGCATGATCATCGTCGACGACAGCGACAACACCACCAGCTCCGCACTGCCCACCACCTACGGCACCGACGACATCCCGCTGATCTTCCAGTGCCTGGCCGTGGACTCCTCCGGCGACATCAAGTACGACCTGAGCGGTTACCTCACCAGCGGCCTCACCTTCCCGCTGCTGGTCAACGGCACCAACGTCGACGACACCACCCTCACCTTCACCGCCACCAAGACCCGGACCCGGTTCCGGCTGCTCAACGCCTCGCCGTCGGACATCATCACCATCCAGCGCAGCGACGGCGGCACGATGACCCAGATCGCCACCGACCAGGGCTACCTGGCCTCCTCGGCCGATGTGACGGAGATCCGGCTGGTGGCCGGTGCCCGCGCCGAGATGGTCATGGACCTCTCGGCCGACGTCACCCTCCAGGCGGTCGTCACCACCGGCTGGGTGCGCGGCGGCAGCGGCACGTACGACTTCCTCGCCGTCACCGCGAGCGGTTCCGACACCGTGTCCGACCTGCCCAGCTCGCTCCGGACGATCGACCGGTACGACACCAGCGACTTCACCGCCCGCACCATCACCCTCGGCCAGTCCGGCACGAAGATGATGATCAACGGCTCGGTCGGCACCAGCATGAGCTCGATGGCCATGATCAGCACGACCGTCGGGTCGAAGGAGATCTGGACGATCAAGAACTCCACGCAGCTGGAGCACTCGTTCCATCTGCACGACGTGCCGTATCAGCTGATCTCCATCAACGGCGACGATCCCACCGGCGTCGAACTCGGCTGGTACGACACGTACGAGGTGGTCGGCGGCGGCTCGATCGAGATCGCCATGGAGTTCACGGACTTCTCCGACTCCACGTACATGTACATGCTGCATTGTCATCTTCTGCAGCACGAGGACGAGGGAATGATGGCGTCCCTCATGGTCACGGACAGCTAGGTCAGGGACATCCAGTCGTCTCTGGGGCCTCTTGCGGAGGCTGCCGCCGGCAGTGGAAGTGCCGGCGGCAGCCGCTCTTGAGGTTCCGGTCACCGGCAGGTCCCCCGGAACACATCGACCTGGCCGCCCGTGCTGTCCGCCACCACGAGGTCGCGGACGCCGTCGCCGTCCAGGTCGGCCGCCGTCGCGTCGTAGGCGCCGGTGGCCGGTACGTCGGTCAGCTGGGTGAGGGTGCCGTTGGTGGCGCCCTCGTACGGCGTGACCGAGTTGCCGCGCAGGGAGGAGACCAGCAGATCCGTGGTGCCGTCCCCGTCGAGGTCGGCGGCGCCCACGGCGACCGGCAGCGCGGGCGTGCTGTAGGTGGTGGCCGCACCGAAGGTGCCGTCCCCGTTGCCCAGCAGCACGTCCAGGGTGTCGGCGCCGTTGCTCACCGTGGCCAGGTCGGGGCTGCCGTCTCCGTTGAAGTCGCCCTCGGCGAGGGAGTAGAGGCGGGAGGTGGTGGCGTAGCCGGTGGCGGCGCCCAGGGCTCCGGTGCCGTCGCCGAGCAGCACGCTCACCCCGGCGCTGCCGACGCTCGCCGTGGCCACGTCGGCATGGCCGTCGCCGTCGAAGTCCCCGACGACGACACCGTGCGGCTGGCTTCCGGTGGCGGTCTGGCCGGCGTCGGTGAAGGTGCCGTCCCCGTTGCCGAGCAGCACCCGTACGGTGCTGGTCTGCTGCTCGGCGACCACCAGATCGGCCAGGCCGTCGCCGTTGAGGTCGCCCGTGGCGAGCGCCCGTGGCGACCCGGAGACGTCGATCGCCGTGGCCGTGCCGAAGGTGCCGTCGCCGGAGTTGAGCTCCACGCTCACCTGGGCGCCGCCGAAGTCGGCGGTCGCGAGGTCCGGATGCCCGTCGCCGTCGAAGTCGGCGACCACGGTCTGGTACGGCCGGGTCCCCACCGCGTAGGTGCTGCCCGCCGCGAACGTCCAGTCCTCCTCGCCCAGCAGCACGGTCACCGAGTCGGCGTCGAGATTGGCCGCGACCACGTCCGCCACTCCGTCGCCGTTCAGGTCGGCGGTGACGACATGGCGGGTGTTGGTGCCGGCGGCGGCGGAGCCGGTCAGGGTGTACGACGGGGCGCAGCCGCCGTCGGCGGCCACCGCGGGGAGCGCGGGGAGCGTGCCGGCGAGGAGCAGCCCGCCGGTCACGGCGATCCGCAGACAGATGTGCCGGGTCATGCCGTACTGCCTCTCATCTCAAGGGACTTGACTGATTTCAGGGGCCGCATCGCTCAGCTCTGACCGACGGCGACGCGCGAGCCCACCGCCGGGTGGCCACCGCTGCCGTCCCGGCCCTCGCCCCGGTGGTGGGCGGTGCGGCCGCGACGGGCCGCGTACCGGGCGTCGGTGACCTCGTGAGCCCCCGGCCTGCCGGGCGGGCCGACCGGCGAGGCCTCGCCCGCAGTGCCGGACGGGTCGGCCGTGCGAACGAAGTCCGGGCCCGCGGGGGCGGACACCAGGGCCCGTCCGGTGACGGAGGCCGCATCCGCGACGGCGCCGGAGGCCGAGTCCACCGAGACGACGGCCGAAGCCGCGCCGAGCGGTGCCGCCGTGACTCCCGCGCCGGCGATCCGGATCGGCATCCTCAGCGTGCTGCCCGGCAGCTCTTGGTGCGTTGGTACGACGGTCATGGGGCGGCCCTCCGTCGACTCGATGGCTGGGGAGGCCGGTCACGCGGTATCCAGGGGGGCAGCGCACCGCGTGACCGGCCGTTCAACGGAACGTAAAGTGCGCGCCTTTGCTGTGGCCCTTGTCGGGCTGTGACTTTTCTGGACGCCCACACACAGGTTCCGCACCGGCTGCGCGGCCTTCCCGCTGAACCCGCAGTGTGCCCTAAGAACCGGCACAGTGTCGACACATCGCACTGTGAAAGACTCAGGACCCCTTGACCAAGCCTTACTGTCGACACTAGACACTTAGCGGAGGACCTTTCCACACGACGAGGAGAACGTCATGACCGATCCCCGGCTCGGACAACGCCTGTTGGGCAAGGTCGCCCTCGTCACCGGCGCGGGCGCGGGCATCGGCCAGGGCTGCGCGCTGCTCTTCGCCGAGCAGGGCGCCACCGTGGTCGGCTGCGACATCGACGCGGCCGCGGCCGACCGCACCCGTGAACTCGCCGCCGAGCGGGGGGTGAAGGTGGACGTCATGGCTCCGCTGGACATGACGGTCCCGGCGGACGCCCGGTGTTACGCGGACTCGGCGTACGAGCGGTACGGCCGGATCGACGTGCTGGTGACGGCGGGCGCGATCGCCCCGCACATGGCGAGCGCGGCGGAGATGGACTTCGAGGCGCAGTGGACGCCGACCATGCGCGGTGAGGTCGACGTGGTCTTCCTGCCGGTGCAGGCGGCCTGGCCGCACCTGGTGGCCTCCGGCGGCGGCTCGATCGTCAACTTCGCCTCGGTGAACGCCTTCCGGGGCAGCGGCACCTTCGGCATGGTCGCGCACTGCGCCGGCAAGTCGGCGGTGCTCGGCCTGACCCGCCAGCTCGCCGTGGAGGGCGGCCCGGCGGGGATCCGGGCCAACACCATCTCCCCCGGCATGGTCCGCACGCCGGCCACCGAGTCGGCCGGCGCACACGAGGGCGCCGCCCAGGCGGCCCTGCTGGCCCGTATCCCGCTGGGCCGGGTCGGCAGGCCGGAGGACATCGCCTGGTGCGCCGTCTATCTGGCGTCCGACGAGTCCACGTGGGTCACCGGCGGCAACTTCCCGGTGGACGGCGGGGTGCTGGCGAAGTGAACGGGCGGGCTCTGCGGCCCGCCCCGGGAAACTCGCGGGCCGTCACGTCGACGGGGTGCGCCGTCGACGTGACGGCTTGCGGCCGGTCTCCTGCTCCTGGATCTGCTCCTCCACCGAACGCAGCGCCCGCACCGTCGCCCCCGCGATCAGCGCGGACGCCAGCTCGCCGTCACGCTCCTCGCAGGCCTGCATCAGCCGTTCCTGGTCGTCGACGCTGTAGGCGAGGCGGCCGGGCCGGGTCAGGCTGAGGTGGCGGAGCATCAGGGTGCGCAGCGCCAGGGAGTCGAGGATCTGCTTGAGGGTGGCGTTGCCGACGATCTCGGTCATCCGCTCCTGGAGCTGCACATGACCCCAGAAGTACGCGTCCACGTCGCCCTCGTCGGCGAGTCCGCGCATCTTCTCGACGCGGCCGCGCAGTTCGGCGATCTCGTCGTCGGTGGCCCGCTCGACCAGCAGGGCGGCGAGCATCGACAGGAGCTGCCGCCGGACCTGGTAGATGTCCCGGATGTCCTGGAGGGAGGGCGCGGCGACCCGGGGCCGGCGGCGCGCCTTCATCTCGACCAGGCCCTCCTGTTCGAGGACCATCAGGGCCTCGCGCACGGGGGTGCGGCTGGTGTCGAACCGGCGTGACAGGTCGACGCTGTTGAGGTCCTGGCCGGCCGCGAGCCGGCCCTCGATGATCCCGGCGCCCACCCACTCGGCGATCTGCGCGACCAACGGCTCCCGCCGGTCCCGCAGCCGCAGCAGACGGGCGAGCACGACATGCGTGTCCTGATCGGTCATCGGGTGCCCTCCCTGGTCCGTGTCCGGGCCCGGTTCCGGGTTCACAGCGGACACAACGGTGTCGACACTATCGCACTCTCGTACCGTCCCGTACTACGGTCACCCCCACTGTAACCCACCGTCTGTCGACAGTCACCGAGTGCACTCCAGGAGGCGCGATGCACACCGGCGAACCGCCCCCGCGGACACCCCGGCGTCCGGTACCGGTCCCCGCGCAGGTACCGGTGACGGAGTATCACATCCCCGTCTCCGGCGGCGGCAGTCTGTGGTGCTGGGACACCGGCGGTCCCGGCGGCGCCGTGATCCTGCTGCATCCGCACTCCGGGAGCGGCGAGAGCTGGCCGTACCAGCAGCCGGTGCTGGCCGCCGCGGGCCACCGGGTCATCGGCTACTCACGGCGCGGCGCCCGCGGCTCGCTCACCGGCACCGCCGGAGCCGGCGAGGTGGCCGACCTGAACGCGCTCGCCGACCACCTGGGCCTGGGCGCCTTCCATCTCGTCGGTGCCGCGGCCGGCGGCCGGATCGCGCTCGCCCACGCCCTCGCGCACGGCAACCGGCTGCTCGGACTCACCCTCTCGGGCAGCGCCCTGGACCTCCCGGCCCCGGCCCATCTCGACGCGCTGCCGGCCGAGTTCCGGGAACTGGGGCCGGTGTACCGGGCCGAGGACCCGGACGGCGTCGCCGCCTGGCGCGCGCTCCACGAACGGGCCGGCACCGCCACCGGTTCCCCGCCGCCCCTCCCGCGGACGGCCCTGTACCCCCTCACCGTCCCGGTGCAGCTGATCACCGGCGACGCCGACCCCTACTGCCCGCCGTCCCGACTGCGCCGTCTCGCCCGCCGCTTCGGATCCCCGGAGCCGCTCGTCGTCGCCTGCGCCGACCACAACCCGCACTGGGAGCGGCCGGAGACCTGGAACGGACTGCTGCTCCGCTTTCTGAACCGCTAGTCGTGCACCTCCAGGGCGACCAGGAAGCGGGACACCATGTTGTAGACCGCCACCGTCGCCGTCAGCTCCACCAGTTCCGTCTCGTCGAAGTCCGTCCGCAGGGCGTCGAACAACGCGTCGGGCACCCGGACCTCCCGGGTCATCGCGTCGGCGTAGGCGACGACCCGCGCGGTGCGCCCCTCGAACTCCGGCTTCTCCTTGCGGACTTCGTCCAGTTCCCGGTCCCCGAGCCCGGCCTTCCGGGCGTCCGGCTCATGCGCCTGCCATTCGTAGGGTGCCCGGTTGAGGACCGCGATCCGCAGGATGACCAGCTCCCGGAGGTCGGCGGGCAGCGACATCCGCTGCCGTACGGCGCCGAGCAGGCTGTTCCAGCCGTCGGCCACCGGCGGGCTGTGCAGCAGCATCCGGTCGAGCGGGTGCAGGCTGCCGCCGCGCCGGGCGCGGACGCGGTCGGCGACCTCGCCGCTGCCCTCGGTGTCGGGGAGTCGTGCCATGGGGGGCCTTCCGTTCGGTCGGGCGTCAGTCGAGCAGGGGGCGGGATACCCGGTCCAACAGCCGCATGGCGTCGAGCCGTCGGACCGGTCCGAGCTCCGGTGTGTCACCGCCGAACACCATCGCCTTCTCCCCCGTGAACTCCGGCCAGCCGGGCAGCGGACCGCCGCCCGGATCGTGGTCCGTCACGAATCGCGCCCAGGTGTCGGCCATGGTGCGGGCCAGCTCACGGTCCGCGTCGGTCCAGGGCCAAGCGCGCGCCGTCAATGTGTCGAGGGTGTAGGGCAGTTCGGCGGTGTGGTGGACGCCGTAGCCGGGGAGGCCGTCCCGGGGCGGGGCCAGGGGGAGGCCGGGGGGCAGGGGAGGGGTCCGGGTGAAGCGGTACAGCCAGGTGGGCGCGACCGGCGCATGGGTCCGCGCCCAGTGCCACACCGGGTAGACGAACCGGCTCTCGCCGGTGAACTCCCGTGCTGTACGGCGGACTTCGTCGCCGTCCCGCAACGGGTACACCTCGTCCGTGCCGGGCTCGACGGGCAGCCGGCGCAGGATGTCCAGCGAGGCGTACACCGAGCCCTCGTCGTCGTTGGTCCCGACGAGCAGGGGTACGGGGTGCTGGTGGCCGGAGCCGAAGACGTCGTCGCTCGGTTCGGTGAGGACACGGCCGTCGACGACCGGCCCGAAATGGCCCTTGAGGACGAGTTCGACACCGTCCAGGCGGCGCAGGACGCCGAGGTCACGGTTGTCCGCCCAGCGCAGCCCCTGCTTCTTCGCAATGGACTGGTCCGGGAGGGTGCCCTCGGCCCGGCCGACACCGGAGGCGCTCTGGCCGATCGCGGCGTGGAAGAGGTGCCGGGCTGCCGGTGCGGCCATGAGGTGGCAGATATGGGCGGCGCCCGCCGAGTTTCCGGCCAGGGTGACCCGGTCGGGGTCGCCGCCGAAGGCCGTGATGTTCTCCCGCACCCAGGTGAGGGCGGCGACGATGTCCAGCACCCCGTAGTTGCCGGACGCGCCCAGGTCGTCCTCGGCGGCGAGTTCGGGGTGAGCGAGGAAGCCGAGGGCGCCGAGCCGGTGGTTGAGGGTGACGACGACCAGACCGCGCCGGGCCATCGAGCGGCCGTGGTGGATCTCCTGGCCGCCGTGGCCGTAGCGGTTGCCGCCGCCGTGCACCCAGACCATCACCGGCAGCCGGGTGCCCGGGGCCGGATCCGGGGTCCAGACGTTCAGGTAGAGGCAGTCCTCGCTCATCACCAGCGCCCGCCGGTCGGCGAAGTTGGTGTGGTACATGATCGAGTCGCGGGGCGGCTGGGGCTGCAGCGGGGCCGGGCCGAAGGTGTCGGCCCGGCGTTCGCCGTCCCAGGGCGGAGCGGGTCGCGGTGGCCGCCAGCGAAGAGGGCCGACGGGGGGTTCGGCGAACGGGATGCCCTGGAAGACGGCGATCTCACCGTCGTACTCCCCCGCCAGACGGCCGTTCTCGGTGCGGGTCCTGATCACCCGGCCGCCTTGTGCAGCACGCCGTCCTTCATGATGACCCGGAGCCGGTCGCGGTCCTGGAGAAGCCGGATGTCGGCCAGCGGGTCGCCGTCCACCAGCACCAGGTCCGCGAGATACCCCTCCCGGACCAGCCCGAGCTCCTCGCCCATCCCCATGAGCTGGCCGCCGTACTCCGTCGCCGCGCGCAGCGCCTCGGCCGGGGTGAAGCCGAACCAGTCCACGAACAGCTCCAGATCCCGCAGGTTGCGGCCGACCGGGTTCCAGGCGAAGCCGTAGTCGCCGCCGGGGACGACCCGGATGCCCCGGGCCACGAGTTCGGGTACAACCGCACGGACCGCGTCCCGGGTGTCCTCGACCTCCATGCCGGGCTCGGGTTCGCTGTCGGCCTCGTGCAGGTTGGCGTGGATGATGCCCGGGGTCGGCGCGACGAAGATCCGGTCGCGAGCGGCCTGGAGGAGGTCGAGGGCCTCCTCGTCGGCGAAGGTGCAGTGGTAGACGGCCCGGATGCCGTGCCGTACGGCCATCTTGATCGACTCGGCCGCGTGCGCGTGCGCGGTGAGCCAGACGCCGTGCTTCTCGGCGGTGTACGCGGCGGCGGCCACCTCCTCGTCGGTGAACTGCACGATCCGCGAGGTCCCCTGTACGACGGCGCTCTCGCCGGAGAGGGACAACTTGACGATGTCGACGCCGAGTTCGGCCATGCCGGAGACGAACCGGGCGACCGACTCCGGGTCGGAGGCGCGGTGGTCGATGCCGGGGAAGTCGTAGACGCCTGGCTCGACCATGCCCGCGCTGCCCTCCCAGGAGGCGGCCTTGAGGCGCGGTCCTGGCATCCAGCCCTCGGCGAACGCCTTGCGGGCGGCGACCTCCGTGCCGGGCAGCCGGTTGCCGCCGGAGTAGGCGCTGGTGATGCCGTGGTCGAGGAGGACCCGGCCCGCGTGCGCGACGAGCAGGGCCTTCTCCTCGGCGGGTTCGTCGCGGCGCCGGGAGAGGTGCTCGACGGTGGAGCCGAAGCCGAGGTGGGTGTGGGCGTCGACGAGTCCGGGGAGCAGGGTGCCGCCGCCTCCGTCGACGACCCGGGCCTCGGCGGCCAGGTCGCGCGGGACGCGCTCGGCGACCGCGGTGATGCGGTTGCCCTCGACCAGGACCTGCGCGGGGTACGGGTCGTGCCCGGTGCCGTCGAAGACGTGGACGTCGGTGAAGAGCGTGCTGGTCATGGGGTCCTCGGCCTCCAGAAGCGGTGGCGCATCTCGCCGACTCCCCCGATCCGGCTGACCAGTTCGTCCTCGGGGGTCAGGAAGCGCTGCGGGACCCGGCGGTTGCCGACGCCCGCCGGGGTGCCGGTGAAGATCAGGTCGCCGGGGAGGAGGGTGCAGAACCGGCTGAGGTGGGCGACGAGCCGGGGGATCGGGAAGATCATGTTGGCGGTGCGGTCGTGCTGGACGGTCTCGCCGTTCAGCTCGCAGGTCAGCTCCAGGTCGTCGGGGTCGTCGATCTCGTCGAGGCTGACGAGTGCGGGTCCGACGGGGCCGAAGCCCGGGTAGGACTTGCCGAGCGAGAACTGGGCGGGCCTGCCCGCGAGTTGGCTGATCCGCTCGGAGAGGTCCTGGCCGACGGTGAGCGCGACGACCGGGTCCCAGCCCTTCTCCACGGGCACCCGGTGGGCCTCGCGGCCGATGACGGCCACCAGTTCCAGCTCCCAGTCGACATGGCCGGGCGGGAGCGTGATCGTGGTGTTCGGGCCGGTGAGGCAGGTGGCGAACTTGGTGAAGACCAGCGGGACTTCGGGTTCCTCGTAGCCCGCCTCGACTGTGTGGGGGCGGTAGTTGAGGGCGACGGCGAAGATCTGGCGGGGAGCAGGTACCGGGGGCTCCAGCTCGGACTCGTCGTACGGACGGGCGCCGGTCGCCGCGGCGGACCAGCGGCGCAGGTCGTCCCAGCGGGCGAAGAGGTCGGCGCCGAGGGAGGCCGGTATGTCGATGGCGCCCTCGGGGGTCAGCAGGACGGGGCGGCCGGCGAGTTGTGCGATGCGCATGTCCCGATCACACCCTCCCCCAGAGAGGGTGCCCCCACTCGGCCGGCGGCTCGTCCTCGCCGTAGGCCTCGCGCCAGGACACCACCGGGTTGCGCAGCACGCCCAGGCCCTCGATCTCGGCCTCCACGACGTCCCCGGGCCTGAGATAGTTGGCGAACGGGTCCTCGGTGCTCGCGGCCACACCCGCGATGGTGCCGGTGGTGATCAGGTCGCCCGGGCTGTAGGTCTGCGGGGAGTGGTAGGCGACCAGCTGCGGGATGGAGACCGACATCCGGCCGGTGTTGGACTTCTGGCGGACGTCGCCGTTGACCCTGAGCTCCATGTCCAGGGCGTGCGGGTCGTCGATCTCGTCGGCGGTGACGATGTACGGGCCGATCGGGCAGAACGTCTCGATCGCCTTGGAGAAGGAGAAGACCCCGGACTCCATCTCCTTGCGCTGGATGTCCCGCGCGGTGATGTCGTTGAAGATCACATAGCCGGCGATGTGCTCGACGGCCTGCTCGGCGGAGAAGAAGCGGCCCGGCTTGCCGATGACGATGGCGAGCTCGAGTTCGTAGTCGAGTTCCCGGGTGAGGTTCGCCGGGTACACGATCGGCTCGTCCGGGCCGACGATCGCGTCGACGTTCTGGAAGAACACGATCCCCTTGTTGACCGGGTGGGACCAGTCCACACGGACCAGGTCCTCGTGGTGTTCCCGGAAGTTGCCCGCGGTGTGGAAGAACTTCTTCGGCACGATCGGGGCGCGGAGGCGGACGTCGGCGAGCGCGAACGTCCGCCCCGTCTCGCCCACTTGACCCTCGCGCTCGAAGTAGGCGCGGGTGGAGGGCACTTCCAGTTCCACGACGGTGTCTGCGTCGAGCCGGCCCACCAGTCCGTAGTCCGGGCCGCCGTCGAACGTCACCAGCTTCATCAGACCTCCCTAAACTGTCGACAGACAGCCTCTCTTGAGCCCGCCCGATCGTCAATAGGCGCGCAAAGTGTGGACACATATCGGTGCGGTGACCTACCGTCCGAACTATGCGGACGACATGGGACTTCACGGGGGCGAGGGCGCTGGTCGCCGGGGCCGGCGGGATCGGAGCGGTGGTCGCGGGCGAGCTCGCCCGCGCGGGCGCCGCGGTGGTCGTGCTGGACGTCGACGAGGGAAAGCTGTCCGAGGCGGCAGCGGCCGCCGGTCCCGATTCCGGTTCCGGCTCCGTCAAGGGCCTGTGTGCGGACCTCACTTCGGCCGACGACTGCCGGGCGGCCGTCGGCGACGCCGCCGAACTGCTGGGCGGCATCGATGTGTTCGTGCACGCGGTGGGGACCAATGACCGGCGGCCGGTGCTCGACACCCCGGACGAGGTGTGGGAGCGGATCACCGCGGTCAACCTCGACAGCGCGTTCTGGCTGGGACGGGCCGTGGGCGGGGTGATGGTGCCGGCCGGATACGGGCGGATCGTCTATCTGTCGTCCGTGTCCGGGCTGTTGGCCCATACGAACCACGCGCCGTACGCCGCGACCAAGGGGGGCGTCGACCAGCTGATGCGGGTCATGGCCCGGGAGTGGGCGGCGAGCGGGGTCACCGTCAATGCGGTCGCGCCCGGCTACACCGAGACCGATCTGACCCGTGAGTACCTCGCGGCGCCCGGGGTCCGGGCGTCCCTGGAGTCCCTCGTCCCCGCGGGCCGGCTGGGCCGGCCGTCGGACCTGACCGGGCCGGTGCTCTTCCTCGCGTCCGACGCCGCCGCCTTCGTCACGGGGCAGGTGTTGTACGTCGACGGCGGCCGGACGCTCGTCTGACATTCCCGTCCACGATGACCGTGGAGCATCCACGATGACCTTGGAGGCCGTATGACCGCCGTGTTCGAACGTTTCGCCGGGAAGACCGTGCTCGTCACCGGCGCCGGTACCGGATTCGGTGCGGAGATCGCCGTGCGGGCGGCGCGGGAGGGGGCCGATGTCGCCGTCCACTACCGCGGTTCCCGCGAGGGGGCCGAGGCGACCGCGGAGCGGGTGACCGCGCTCGGCCGCAAGGCGCTCGTCGTGCAGGCCGACATCTCCGAGCACGCACAGATCACGCGGCTCGCGGAGGAGGTGTGGGCGCACTTCGGACGGCTGGACGTGGCGGTCAACAACGTGGGGGACGTCGCCCGGGAGCAGATGTCCTGGCGGGACATCACGGAGGAGTCCATCGACCATGTGCTCGCCGTCGACATCAAGGGCACATTGCTGTGCACGCACGAGTTCGGGGCGCGGATGCTGGAGCAGGAGGGGGGTGGGGCGATCGTGAACATCGGGTCGACGGTGGTGGTGCGGGGCAGTGCGCGGGCGCCGCAGTACGCGGCCGCGAAGTACGGGATCATCGGGCTGACCAAGTCGTATGCGCACGCGTTCGCGCCGAAGGTGCGGGTGAACGTCTTCGCGCCGGGGTTCATCGAGACGGCGGCGACGCTGGGGCGCGAGGACTGGAAGAACGGGCGCGGGGATGTGCTGCGGGCGAACACGCCCATGGGGCGGATTCCGGGGCCGGAGGAACTGGCCGGCGCCGCGCTGTTCCTGGCGACCGAGGATGCCGGGCACATCACAGGAGGTTTCTTGGTGGCTGATGGGGGATTCAACATGATCGGGGCGTAAGGAAAAGGTAGGAACGCTTCTCCTCCCTTGAAAAGCTCCGGCCCCCGGGATTCGGTTCGCATCCATCCCCGGGGGCCGGTTCTCTTCTGTCGGTCTTCTTACGACACCGTCAGGGTCAGCGCGCCCGTGTAGCTCTTGCCCGCTGTGATGGTCGTCGCCGTGCCGTTCACCGTCAGGGTCACCGTCTTGCCGCTCGGTGCGGCCACCGACGCCGTCGACGCCAGGGTCAGGGCGCTCAGGTACGACGTTCCGGTGACCGTCCAGGTCGAGCCGGCGCCCAGCGTCACCAGGACGCCGTTGTTGACCACCGCGCTCGGCGTGTTGGTGACCTCGCTGATCTGGCGGTACTCGGTCTGCGTGATGGTCGAGACGGTGTGCTTGGCCGTGCTCGCCGAGATCACGCCCTCGACGGTGCTGCCGGTGAAGGAGAGGCTGAGGTTCTGGCCCTGGAGGCTCGCGTTGCCGCCGCCCCAGACCGAGTTGTAGAAGTCGCCGGTCAGGGCGATGTTCGTGAAGGTGCCCTTCGCGTCGGTGGACTGGGAGCTGGTGGTGGTCCAGCTGGACGACTTGGTCGGGGAGCCGGTCGGCTCGGTGTAGGTGCCGATCGTCTCGCTCGACCAGGGGTAACCGGACACCGTGACGCTGCTCGGGCGGTCGGTGTCCATGAGCTGGAAGATGACGCCGTTGCCGGAGTTGATCGCGGCGCCGTCGGAGCCGTCCACGGTGACCGTGCCGGCGACCGCCTTGCACATGAACGTGGTCTCACCGGTGTTGACCTGGGTGCCGCCGTCGATGGCGACCGAGCCCGCCGCGTACCACATGACCATGAAGCGGCCCGCGTCGATGGTGGTCGACTGCACCGGGAGGTCGTCGAGTTCGGCCGAGGTCAGGCCGAGGGAGAGGGAGGTGTTGAGGGCGGAGACCGCGCTCTTGGTGCTGTCGCCGTAGTGCGCCGACGCGCCCCAGTGGATGAGGGCGTAGTCGCCGACGTCGAAGGTGCAGCCGAGGAAGTGCTCGGTGACGTTGCCGATGGCGTAGCTGCCGTAGCCCTCGCCGCCGGTGTTGGCGATGGTGCTGTTGATCGCGGTGAGGGTGCAGTAGCTGCCGCCGTCGACCGAGAGCGCGCCCCACTTCTCCGAGGAGATCTTGGAGTTGATGTACGACGCCTTGGTGCTGGCGCCGAGCAGGTTGGTGGCGCGGACGTTGCCGGAGATGCCCAGCATCCACGGCACGGTGATCATGTAGCGGGTGTCGCCGGTGCCGGACGCCGGGTATTCGTCGGGGACGACTCCGTCGGCGCAGTGGATGGTGGAGTTCTTGACGATCACATTGGCGGTGGCGTCGGCGATGACCGCCGTACGGACCACGCCGACGTTGCTGATGTTCGCGCCGTCGAGGACGAGGGTGGTGCCCGAACCGGTGCCGACGACGGAGGCGCCGTAGCCGATGAAGTCGCAGCGGCCGTTGCCGTCGAAGGCGATCTTCGGGTTGGTGAGGGTGTAGCTGCCGCCTCCGGTGACGTAGAGGCCGTTGAAGGCCTCGCCGTTGGAGAGCAGGGTGATGTCCGAGGCCGCGGTGTCGGTGACGGTGCCGCCCACGACGTCGGAGGGGACCGACTTGGACTCGTCCACGCCGTCGGCGTCCACGTAGATGGCCTGGCGGAACGGGAAGGTGAGGGTGGAGTAGGTGAGGTCGTTGGCCTCGGCGACGGTCAGGACGATGGTGCCGGTGTAGGTGCCGGCCGCGATCGCCGTGGTGGCACCGCCCTCGCCGTCGGTGAGCGCGGCGAGTTCGCTGCCGGTCTCGACCCCGTTGACGGTGAGGGAGAGGCTGTAGCCGTCGGGGACGGCGATGGTGCCGCCCTCCTCGATGGTCAGGCAGGTCGCGGTGGTGGTCTCGGTGAGGGTCAGGGTCTCGTCCGAGCCGACGGTGATGCAGGTGTCGGCCTTGGCGCCCTTGCCCTTCTTCCGGCCGGCGGCCTGCGCGGTGGCGGGGGCCAGCACGGGGGCGAAGGCGGCGGCCACCGCGACGATGAGGGCGCGGGGGCGGGCCCGGTTGGGGATGGGACGGTCGAGCAGGTCGGTCACGGACGAGGTCTCTTCGTTGTCCGTCCTGTTGGTGGGCAGCACTGTGAACTCCTTTGTCTTCCAGTGTTTTCGGGCAGGGGGTGTCGCCGGTCGGCGACACGGGGAGGTGCGGGCAGGGGTGAGCCACGCGCGGCGCCGTGGCGTACGCGCCCCCTACTTCCTTGAGCGGCGGGTCAGTTGTGGGCCGGCTCGGCGTCCTGGTCGAGGCGTTCGCCCCGGATCCGGGCCAGCACCCTGGTGCGCAGTTCCGCGAAGCGCGGGTCGGCGCGGGTGGTGAGCTGGTCGCGGTCGGTGCCGAAGGGCACGGTCAGGGTGTCGAGTACGGCCGTGGGGCGGCCGCCGAGGACGATGACGCGGTCGCCGAGGTAGACGGACTCGTCGATGTCGTGGGTGACCACGACGACGGTGATGCCGAGCCCGCGGCGCAGTTGCAGGGTCAGGTCCTCCAGGTCGAACCGGGACTGGGCGTCCACCGAGCCGAACGGCTCGTCCATGAGCAGCACCGGTGCGTCGTAGGCGAGGCCACGCGCGATGGCGACGCGCTGCTGCATACCGCCGGAGAGCTGCCAGGGGTACTTGTCGCCGACGTCCGCGAGCCCGACGGCGTCCAGGCACTCCAGCGCGGTCGCCTTGCGGGCGGCCTTCTTCACGCCCCTCCCCTGGAGCGGGAAGGCGACGTTGTCCCACACCCGCATCCACGGCAGCAGCGAGCCGCGGTAGTCCTGGGAGACCACGGCGATGTCGGCGTGCGGCCCGGTGAGCCGCTGGTCGCCGTAGCGGACCGTGCCGGAGGTGGGCGGGGTGAGCCCGGCCAGGCAGCGCAGCAGGGTGGTCTTGCCGGCGCCGGAGGGGCCGACGATGCACACGGATTCCCCCGGGTCCACCCGCAGACCGAGCCCGGCGAGCACCCGGTGCTCCTGCGGGCCCTGGCCGAAGGTCATGCAGAGGTCCTCGACGCGGAGGGCGGATCCGCGGGTCATACGACCACTCCGTTGCTCTTCTTCTCGATGGACTCGATGGTCTCGGTCTTGTCGGTCCCGGCGCGTGCGCGGGGTGACCTGGGGGCGCGCTGGTGGTACCAGCCCAGGAGGGCGTGCTCGCAGAGCAGGAGCAGCACGCTCAGGCCGTAGCCGAGGACGCCGATGAGGAGGGTGCCGGCCCAGGTGTCGGCGACATGGAAGCTGGATCCGCTCTGCAGGATGAAGTTGCCGAGGCCGATGGGCGAGCCGTAGATCTCGCTGACGACCATGAGGACGACGGCGATGGACAGGGCGACCCGGATGCCCGCGAAGATCTGCGGGAGGGCGCCCGGGAGGACCACCCGGCGCAGTTGGAGGTGCCAGGGGACGCGGTAGCTGCGTGAGGTCTCGTGCACGGCGGGGTTGATCTGGCCCACCCCGGCGATGGTGTTGAGCAGGATCGGCCAGACGGAGCCGAGGAAGATCAGGAAGACCTTGGGGCCCGAGCCGATGCCCAGAGTGAGGATGATGACCGGCACGAAGCCCACGGTCGGGGTGGCCCGGGCGAAGTCCAGGAGCGGGCCGAGCGCCAGGCGCAGGGTGCGGACCTCGCCGATCACCAGGCCCGCGCCGACGCCGACGACGGTGGCCAGGAGCAGGCCGAGGACGATGTTGCGGAGGCTGAACCAGAGGTCGTCGAGGAGGCCGCCGCCCGCGAGTTGGTCCCACAGGGTGTGCAGGACCGTGGTCAGGGGCGGGAAGTAGAAGCTGGTGCTGCCCGCGGTCGAGACCAGGAGGATCACGAACACCAGCGTGGGCAGCCAGAGTTGGCGCAGCACGCGGCCGGTCATGTCGCCTCCCCCGCCCGGACCGGGGGCCGCCAGCGCAGCAGCCGGTGTTCCGCGTACTGGGCGAGCAGGGTGATCGAGTAGCCGATCGTGCCGGCCGTCAGGATGTAGGCGTACGCCCGGTCCGAGGCGCCGGCCTGCTGCGACTCCATGATCATGTGGCCGATGCCGGGGAGCGTGGTGAGCACCTCGACGCCGATGGCGACCAGCACGGAGGTGGTCGCGGCCAGGCGCAGGCCGGTCATCACCGACGGGACGGCTCCGGGCAGGATCACCCGGCGGAAGCGCAGCAGGCGCGGGATGCGGTAGGTCCGTACGGTCTCGTGGACCGACGGGGTGACGCTGCGGGCGCCGTACTGGGACTGGAGCAGGATCGGGAAGACGCAGGCGATGAAGACGACCGTGGCCTTCATGCCCGGGGTCGAGCCGAGGACCAGCAGGAACACCGGGAGCAGGGCGATCACCGGGAAGGAGCGCAGGATCTCCACCAGCAGCCGCGAGGACTCCTCGGCCGCCGCGTACACCCCGGTGACCAGGCCGACCGGGATGCCGACGGCGACGGCCGCCAGGAGCCCGATGACCGCGCCGTCCAGGGTGTCGCCGATGGCCTGCCAGTACGTCCCGCTGCCGAGCAGGCCACCGAGCGCGCCGGCGACGGCGGCGGGGCCGGGCAGCGCGGTCGGACTCACCACGCCCACCGCCGCGACCAGCTCCCACAGCGCCAGCACACCGGCGACCGCGCCGAGTTGGAGGAGACGGACCTTCACTGTGTCACCACGGGTGCCTGGTCCCAGTACACGTCGGCGTCCTTGGGCTCCGTGTCGAGCAGCCCGAACTCGTGCATCTTGGTGATCACCGTGCGCATCATCGTCCTGTTGAGGTTCTTGTCGTAGTAGCTGATGTCGTGGGCGTCGATGAAGGAGGCGTCGACCTGGGTGTACTTCTTGTCGATCGCCTTGACGGCCGCGGGGTGCGCGTCGGCGTAGGTGATGGCCCTGGCGACGGCGTCGGTGAACTTCTTGGCGGTGTCGCTGTTGGCCGACAGGTACTTCTGGCTGGCGAAGAGCAGGCCCTGGACCATGCCGGGCAGGTCGTTCATGCCGTTGCCGATGGAGCGCAGTCCGCTGTCCTTGGCGGCGAAGTAGAACGGGCCGAAGGAGAACACCGCGTCCGTCTTCCCGGACTTGGCGGCGTCGGTGAGCGAAGTCGTGGGCAGCGCGACGAACTTGATCTTCGAGGGGTCGCCGCCGGCCTTCTGGGTCAGGTACTCGCAGATGAACTGGATGGTGCCGCCGAGCGCGGAGATGCCGACGGTCTTGCCCTCCAGGTCCTTGAAGGACGTGATCTTGCTGTCCTTCTTCACCAGCAGGCCGTCGGTGGGGTCGGTCTTCGTGGTCGCGGACTGCAGGCCGGTGACGATCCGGATGCCCATGCCCGAGGCCGCGCCCTTGAGGAAGCCCGAGCTGTCGGTCATGGCGAACTGGGCCTCGCCGTTGAGGACGGACGGCGCGTTCTGCGAGGTGTCCTGGGCACCGGCCTTGATGGTGACGTCGAGGCCCGCGTCCTTGAAGTAGCCCTGCTGCTCGGCTATGTAGAGCGGCTCGAAGATGGCGCCGTTGGAGCGCAGGACGGTGATCTTCGCCTTGCCGTCGGCGGTCTGGGTGCCCGCGGCCGAGTCGCCGCCGCAGGCGGTGGCGGTCAGCGACAGGGTGGCGGCCAGGGCGGTGAGCAGGACGAGGGTGCGGCGCCGCGGGTTTCTCGAAGTCTCCATGGAACGGCTCTCCTTCAGAACGAGCGTCGGTGCGTCCGCGCGGGGCCCGCGGCGGCGTAGGCGGTGGTGGATTCGGCGGGGGTCATATAGGTGCGGAACAGGCCGTCGGGGTCGTACACGGCTCGGATCTCCTCCAGGCGGCCCGCGTTGGCCGGGCTGAGCCCGTGGTCGAAGCGGTCCGCGACGTTGTTGTCGGAGAACTGCAGCCCCGTGGACAGGTGCTGGATCGCGGCGAGTTCACCGTGCGCCCACCGCTCGTGGAGCAGGTCCTCGGCGGGGTCCGTCCAGCCCGCGTTGGGCGAGAGGTAGAGCTTGGCCTGGCTGGACCAGCAGGCGTCGGCGCGCTCCGGGAAGCCGCCCCACAGCATCCACAGGACGTGGCTGGTGGTGTCCGGCGCGGAGTCGAACAGCGGCCGGGCCGCGTCCAGCACCTTGTCGACCGGCTCGTCGGTCCAGATGCCGTCGAGGGCCCAGCGCATCCCGGCCGGGGTCATCCGGTCGGCGTGCGAGTACAGCTCGGCCATCGTGGTCCGGGCGCTCACGACCTCCCGCAGCGCCCGGTCCCGGAAGGGCGCGGTCTCCAGCAGGGCGAGCGGTTCGGAGTCCTCGTCCCGGGCGAAGGCGGTCGCGGTGACCGACACGGTGTGCCGGTCGAGGCCCTCGACGAAGCCGACCTTGGCCGAGAACTCGACCTCCGGCGGCAGCAGTTCGAGCGTGTCGTACGTCCAGGCCAGCACCTCGTCCCGGAGTTCGAGCGGGTAGCTGTGCAGGGTGCGCAGCAGCCGCTTCGGCGCCGGGTGCAGGGCGAGGTGGAAGCGGGTGACGACGCCGAAGAAGCCGGGGCCGCTGCCCCGCGCCGCCCACAGCAGGGCGGGGTGGTTGGCGTCGGTGGCGTGCACCAGGGTGCCGTCGGCGAGGACGGCGTCCACGGCCTGGATGCCGAGGCAGGCCGGGCCCAGGTGGCGGGAGTCCCAGCCGTAGCCGCCGCCGAGGAGGAATCCGCCGAGTCCGACGGTGGGGGCGTGGCCGGTGGGGAAGAACAGACCGTGTGGGGCGGCGGCTTGGAGCAGGGCGGGTCCGGTGGCCGCCGGCTGTGCGGTCGCCGTCCGGGTCGCCGGGTCGACGGTCACCTCCGTCAGGCGCGAGAGGTCGAGCAGCATTCCGCCGTCGCGGACGCCGTTGCCGACCCAGCTGTGCCCGCCGGAGCGGATGCCGATCCGCAGCCCCTCGGCGCGGGCCAGCCGGACGGCCGCGATGACGTCCAGCTCGCTTCGGGCGAGCACGATGACATCAGGGTGGCGGTCGGGTTTGCGTTCGTTCCAGACGGCGTCGAGACGGGCCCGTTCGTAGGCCTCGTCGCCACGCCGGATGAGGGTGCCCTGGGGCAGCTGGTGCATGGCCGTCTCCTCACGCGTTTCACCCGGGACCATACTGTCGACACTTTAGGCCTTCAAGAGATGCGTCATCGAAATATCTGGCATCTCTGCCGACACTAGGTGATTCAGTGAGGGGTGCCGTGTGTCGTCGTTTGTCTGCGGCGCCGTTGGGGCTGGGCGCGCCCACGCGGCGGAGCCGCAAATCAGACACAGCCCCGCGCCCCTGATGGGGCGCTCTACTCGTCGAAGTCGAAGAGTTCGGTCGGGTTGGTTACCAACAGGCGTTGCAGTGCCGCTGGTTCGGGGGCGATGTGCTCCAACAGGTCCACCAGCAGGCCGTCGTCCGGGGGGTCGCCGGTGATGTTGACGTGCGGGTAGTCGGTGCCCCACACCACCCGCTCGGGCGCGTACCCGACCAGTGACGCGGCGAGGCCGACGGCGTCGGCGAACGGCGGCCCCTCCAGGGAGACCCGGTCGACCCCGCTCACCTTGACCCACACGTCCCCCGTGTCGAGCAGCGCGCGCAGGGTGCGGACGGCCGGGCTGTCCCGGCCCGCGGCCAGGTCGACCCGGCCCATGTGGTCGATCACCACCCGGCCGGGCAGGGCGCGTACGACGTCCGCCAGGCCCGGCAGGTCCTCACCCCGCACATGGAGCTGAGCGGCCCAGCCGAGGCCGTCCACGCGCTCCAGTACGGCGTCGATCTCGGCTCTGGTGGGCCGGCTCCGCAGATGGGGAAGGAAGTTGAGCCGGAAGGCCCGTACGCCCGCCTCGTGCAGCTCCTCCACCTCGGCCCGGCTCGTCGCCTCCCCGACCAGCGCCACACCCCGCACCGTGCCTCTCCCGGCGGCGAGGGCGTCGAGGAGCACCCGATGGTCGTGGCCGTAGCAGGAGGACTGCACGACCACCGTCCGCGTCAGCCCCAGGTGCGCATGCAGGGCCCCGAGTTGTTCCTTGGGGGCGTCGAGCGGGGTGAAGGTGCGCTCCGGCGCGTACGGGAAGACGCCGGCGGGCCCGAAGATGTGGCAGTGGGCGTCGCAACTGCCCGGCGGCAGCCGGAGCTTCGGCACTCGGGGCGACGGGTGCGGGGGCGGGCATCCCGGCGAGGGCACGGGGAGCGGCGCCTGGGGCAGGACGGCCGGTGCGGTCGCGGCGGGCTCAGTCACAGCGCGCCGTCATTCCGCCGTCGACGACGATCTCGGTACCGGTGACGAACCGTGCCTCGTCCGAGGCCAGGAACAGCGCCGCGTACGCCGTGTCGCGCCCGTCGCCCATGAAGCCGAGCGGGATCCGGGCCTGGCGCTGGGCGAGCAGTCTCGCCACGTCCCCGCCCGCGCGCTGCCCGGCGAGCCGGGCCTCGACCAGCGGGGTGTGCAGCTGCCCCGGGACGACGGTGTTCACCCGGATGCCGTCCGGCGCGTACTCGACGGCCGTGACCCTGGACAGCTGGATGACCGCCGCCTTGGCCGCCGCGTATCCCGCCTGGGCGGCACCGGTCCAGCGCAGCCCTGAGCAGGAGGCGGTGTTGACGATCGCCCCTCCCCCGCCCCGCCGCATGACCGGGATGACGTGCTTGCAGGCGAGGAAGGCGCTGGTGAGGTTGGTCCGCAACTGGCTCTCCCAGTCCTCCAGAGTCAGCTCCACCACCCCGCCCGCCCGGGAGCCGCCCACGTTGTTGACGAGGATGTCGATCCGGCCGGCCCGTTCGGCGGTCTCGGCGAAGTAGGCCTGGACGGCGTCTGGTTCGGTGACGTCCAGGAGATCGGTGCGGACCGTGCCGCCCTCGGCGCGGATCTGGTCGGCGGTGACCTGCAGCGCGTCCTTGTCCCGGTCGGTGAGAAAGACCGCGGCGCCCTCGCGGGCGAAGAGCACGGCGGCGGCACGGCCGTTGCCCCAGCCGGGGCCGACGCTGCCGGCGCCGCCGATGACGGCGACCTTGCCTGCGAGCCGCCCCGAACGACGGCTGAGCGGATGTTCTGGCGTGTCCTGAAGCACAGGAGCCTCCCTCCATGGGGGATCGGAGCCTGCCGACAGTCATAGCCAAGTGTCGACACAAAGTAAACATGAGAGCTTCATTAAGCGGATCCTCGGCGCCTTTTTGCCACGTGTGTCGACAGAGGGCTTGTATTGAGCTCAACAACAGGGCTTGTATGGGCTTCCGCAGCAGTCAGCGGTCAGGAAGCGTCGAGGTCCGACCCGGAGGAGCCCGTGCAGAAACCCCCCGTCTTCGCCCCGGAGGAGATCGCCCGCTTCCGCGCCGAGCTCGGCGCCCGGCGGGCGCCCGGTGCCCATGAGCCCGGCCGCTGGTCGGTGAGCCCGCTCAACCGCCGCACGGATGTGGTGGGTTCGCTGCCCAAGACGGTCCGGCTGCGGGACGCGACCCTGCGCTCCCTGGAGACCCTGCCGGGCGTCACGGCCCCGGCCGGGGCGAAGCGCGCCTTTCTGCGGCGGGTGGTGGCGACCGGGGTGCCGGAGGTCGTCACCGCCGGGCCGGGCGGGCGCGACGAGGGTGTGCTGAAGGCCGAGGTGGATCTGGTCAAGGGCGAGAACCCCGAGTGCCGGGTGATCTGCCCGCTGATGCGCTCCACGGAGGACATCGACCGTGCCGCGCGGGCCGGTTACGACGCCGTCCAGGTGTGGGTGCAGGGCTTCGGCGAGACGGCGCTGCTCTACCGGCCCGACGTGTACGCGGCCGCCTGGCGGGGCGAGGAGTGGCGGACCGCGGGGACCGCGCGCGACCGGGCCGCCGTACTGGGGCGGGCGGCGCGGCTCATCGAGTACGCCCGCTCACTGGGCCTCGATGTGATCGCGCCGATGCTGATGGTGTCGTACCTGACGGACGAGGACCACGCCACGACCGTCGCGGCGCTCACCGGGGCCGGAGCCGGCGAGCTGACCCTCTTCGACGGGCCGGGCGCGATGAGCCCGGAGGCGTACGGCCATCTGGTGTACCGGACGACGGAGTTGGCGCCGGACGTCGAGGTGGGCCTGCACCCGCACAACACCTTCGGACTGGCCGTGGGCTGTGCGGTCGCCGCCGTCCGGGCCGGCGCCACCGCCGTGGAACTGTCGGTCAACGGCTACTGCGGCGGCCCCGGAAACGCCGATCTGGCCGCCACCGCGCTGGCCTTCGAGGCCGTCTACGGGGTGCGTACCGGAATCCGCACCGAAGAGCTCACCCAACTCGCCCGGCTGGGAGCCGAGGTGACGGGATATCAGACGGCCTGGAACCATCCGATCACGGGCCCGGACGCGTTCTGCTGGGGCGGTCTGGACTTCATCACACAGGAGACGGCGGTCGATCCGCTGCTCCACAACTGCGTGGAGCCGTCCCTGGTCGGCAACGAGCGCCGGATCCCCTTCACCCCGGACAGCGGCCCCTACACCCTGGCCGACCGGACGGCAGCGCTCGGAATCGATCTGCCGCCGGCCGCCCTGGATCAACTGCTCGATCAGGTGAAGCAGTTGATGACCCGGGAGAACCGCCTCGCGACCGACGACGACCTGCGGGCGCTCGCCCGGGAACTGGGCTGACCAGCCGGCCCGGTGACCATGACGGGTTGGGTCACCGGGCCGACGGTGCCAGCCGACCTCCGGGCCCGTCGGCCTCAGGAGGTGCTGACACCCACGGTGAGCGTCGCCTTGTACCCGTCGGAGACGCTGTCACCCAGTGCGGTCAGGGTCAGCAGGCCGGAGGAGGCACCGCCGTCGTCGTAGATGGTGTCGTCGGCGAGCGCGGTCTCCTTCGTGGTGTTGTCGGAGTACGGCGAGGTCGCCTGGACCTCGGTGTTGATGTCCGCGTCGAAGAACAGCTGACCGGTGTGGATGACCGAGCCGCCGGTGTACGACGTGTCGGTCAGCGTCACATCGGTGTGCACCCGCATGTGGACGTGCACGGCCCGGGAGACGTAGTGCCCGGGCCAGATCGAGATGATGCTCACCTGGCCGTTGGCGTCGGTCATCTGACCGCCCCGCAGGAAGGTGCCGTCGTCGGTCTCGGTGTGGCCGTTCTTGCCGACGAAGCCGGAGTACTCGCCGAGCGCGTCGCAGTGCCAGATCTCGACCAGCGCGTCCGCCAGCGGGGCACAGTCGTTGGCCTCGTCGACGACGGTGAAGGTGTACTGGACCTCGACGCCCTCCCGGTCCTCGCGGACGTCCTCGCGCACCAGCGCGCCGGTGAGCGAGTACGGGCCCTCGGTGACCTCGGCGGTGAGGGTGCAGACGCTGGAGGAGGCGTCGCTGCTGACGGTGGTGGAGGCGTCGGAGTCGCTCTCCGAGGTGGTGGTGTCGGCGGAGGCGAGGCCCGCGGCCATCAGCCCGCCGACCGCGGCGACGGTCGCGCCGCCGATCAGCACCCGCCGCCGCTTCATGGTGTTGTCCATGCGGTGACGACCCGGCTCGGCGGAGAGGGTGTCGGCGGAAACGGGCTCGGGGGTCTGCTCGGAGGCAGAGGCGTTGTCTGTCATGTCATGAGAACTTAAAGACCGACCTGAGGTGAGCCATGGCCACGCACTGTGAAGACGCTGGGGAAGAACCCGTCAACTCGCCTCCATTGGAACGGAGTTGGGACCAATTCCGCGTGTCGCGCGAATGGCGCGGACGTCACGTGTGCGGCATGGGAAAGCCCCGCCGGACGGTTCCGGCGGGGCTTCGGGGAGAGGTGGTTCCTGCGACGCCTACGACAGTCCGGCGGCTCGGGCCCGCTCCACCGCCGGGCCGATGGCCTTCGCGACCGCGTCGACGTCGGCCTGGGTGGAGGTGTGGCCGAGCGAGAAGCGCAGGGTGCCGCGGGCCAGGTCCGGGTCGGTGCCGGTGGCCAGCAGGACGTGGCTCGGCTGGGCGACCCCGGCGGTGCACGCGGAACCCGTGGAGCACTCGATGCCCTGGGCGTCGAGCAGCAGGAGCAGCGAGTCCCCCTCGCAGCCCGGGAAGGTGAAGTGCGCGTTGGCCGGCAGGCGGTCCACCGGGTCGCCCCCGAGGATCGCGTCCGGTACGGCCGCACGCACGGCGTCGGTCAACTGGTCACGCAGGGCGCCTATCTCCTGGGCGAACCACTCCCGGCGCTCCTCCGCCAGACGGGCGGCGACCGCGAAGGAGGCGATCGCCGGGACGTCGAGGGTGCCGGAGCGCACATGCCGCTCCTGGCCGCCGCCGTGCAGGACCGGTACGGGGGTGTACTCACGGCCGAGGAGCAGGGCGCCGATGCCGTACGGGCCGCCGACCTTGTGGCCGGAGACGGTCATCGCGGCGAGGCCGGAGGCGCCGAAGTCCACCGGGATCTGGCCGAAGGCCTGGACCGCGTCGGCGTGCAGGGGGATGCCGAACTCAGCGGTCACGTCGGCGAGTTCACGGACCGGCAGAACCGTGCCGATCTCGTTGTTGGCCCACATGACGGTGGCCAGGGCCACATCGTCGGGGTTGCGGGCGATCGCCTCGCGCAGTGCGTCGGGGTGGACCCGGCCGTAGGTGTCGACGGGGAGGTACTCCACCGTCGCGCCCTCGTGTTCGCCGAGCCAGTGGACCGCGTCGAGGACCGCGTGGTGTTCCACGGGGCTGGACAGGATCCGGGTGCGGGCCGGGTCGGCGTCCCGACGGGACCAGTAGAGGCCCTTCACCGCGAGGTTGTCGGCCTCGGTGCCGCCGGAGGTGAAGACGACCTCGCTGGGGCGGGCGCCGAGCGCTTCCGCGAGGGTCTCCCTGGATTCCTCGACCGTGCGGCGGGCCTTGCGGCCGGAGGCGTGCAGGGAGGACGCGTTGCCGGTCACGCGGAGGGCGGCGGTGAGTGCTTCCACCGCTTCCGGGAGCATGGGGGTCGTGGCTGCGTGGTCGAGGTAGGCCATGGTGACGTCGATTCTACGGGGGGCGGCGTAAGGGTCGCCCAGCGCCGTAGGGGTCGATCGCCGTGTGCGGGTGCCGGTGGTCCGTGGCTGGTCGCGCCCACGCGGCGGAGCCGCAAACTCAACACAGACCCGCGCCCCTTTGGGGCGCTGCCCCGAAGGGCGCTTGCAAGGATCAGCTCACAGGCTCCAGGAGACCGTGTTCGAGAGCTCCATCGCGATCGCCAGGACCGCGAGGTCCGCCACGCCCAGGGCCAGGCCCAGGTACGCGCGGCCCTTGCGCTTCGTGCCGCGCCACAGGGAGACCAGGGCCAGGATGATCGCGATCGGGCCCAGGAACAGGTTCAGGACCAGGAGGCCGAGGAGGCCGAGGATGAAGGACGCCACGGCCATGCCGTCGGCGTCACGGGTGCGGGTCTGGGGGCGGGGGGTGGCCGGGGCGGTGAGTTGCATCATGCTCAGCTCCTCAGGTGAGCGCGGGGGTGGAAGGTCAGTTGGCCGAGGCGTGACGGCGGCGGGCGAGGCGCTCGCGGAGCGCGAAGACGGCCAGCCAGACGACGATCACGGCGGCCAGTCCTGCGGTGACGTCGAGCGGTGCGTGGGCCACGGTGCCCAGCACCACGCCGAACAGCATGAGTGCGGCGACGAGGAACAGCATGGGTTTCGATCCCCCTCCGTTAAGTTTGGGTGAACGCTTGTAGTAACAGTTGTTCACTGACTTTGAGTCTAGCAACTCGCACGGCTTTTCAATTCCAGAGAACAGTTGTTAACTGGATGACATGAGTCACACCCTCGGCATCCGACAGGCCCAGAAGCAGAAGACCCGCCAGGCTTTCCTGGACGCGGCGCTCGCACTGCTGGAGGAGCAGAGCCTGAGCAGCCTGGGACTGCGCGAGGTCACCCGGGCCGTGGGCGTCGCACCGACCGCCTTCTACCGGCACTTCCGCTCCACCGCCGACCTCGGCGTCGCCCTCGTCGACGAGGCCCTCGGCAGCCTGCATCCCATGGTCCGTACGACGGTCTCCATGCCCGGCGAGGAGCGCATCACCCAGGCGGTGCGGCTGATCGCCGACTATGTGTCCGCCCACCCGGCACATGTCCGGTTCATCGCCCGGGAGCGGCACGGCGGGGTGCAGCCGGTGCGGGAGGCGATCCGCGCCCAACTGGCCAGGTTCGCGGACGAGGTCAGGTCCGAGCTGGCCAGGGACCCCGGGGCGGAGGGCTGGAGCGACGACGACCTGCTGATGCTCGCCCACCTCTATGTCGACCAGATGCTCATCACCGCCTCGCTGTTCCTGGAGACCCTTGAGTCGCCGGAGCCCTCGGAGCCCTCGGAGGCGGAGCGGGAGCGCGTCACCCAGGTCGCCACCCGCCAGCTGCGCCTGATCAGCCTCGGCCGGCAGCACTGGCTGGACACCCCCTAGGGGCGGCCGGCGGGCAACGCGAAGGGGCGGCGCGTCCGGTAATCGGACGCGCCGCCCCTGTCGTGCGGCTCGTGCCGTGCGGCCCTTGCCGTACGGCCGCCGGTGTCAGCTCTTGGTGGCCTGCTGGGTCGGGGCGCCGCTGGGCGCCGCGCCGCCGCCGGCGCCACCCTGACCGCCACCGCAACCGCCGCCGCCCTGGCCGCCGCCGGGGCCGCCCTGACCGCCGCCGCCCGGTCCACCGCTCGGCATGCCGGTGGGGTTACCGGTCGGCTTGGCGGTGCCGGTGGGCGCGCCGGACGGGGCACCCGAGGGGGCGCCGCTCGGACGGCCCGACGCGTTGCCGGTCGGCATGCCGGACGGCTGCTTACAGGACTGCGACTGCCCGGAGTTGCCGCTGCTGGACGACGACGAGTCGCCCGAGCCGCACGCGGTCAGCAGCAGCGGAGACATGGCGAGCAGGGCCACGGCGGGGACGAGACGTACACGCTTCATGAGAGACAACTCCATAAAGGATGAGGGAGTCCTGAGGCGTCGCACTCAACCAACAGCGCTTAGGGCGTTCTTGGGCCCGCACTGTCCCCAGCCTGTGATTCGGGTAAAGAGCACCCAAAGACACCGCGCTGACCTGCGTCTTCCCGGACGGGAGCTGTCTACTCGCTGATACAGGTCCGTGACAGAACACTGCCCTCGGCGGGTCAGCCGAGACGGACCCGGGCCAACTGGCGGGACTGGGCGACGAGTCGGTCCGCGCTGTCCCAGACCTCGGCGTCCTCCTCCAGGAAGCCGCCGGCCAGGTTGCGGGTGGTGATGGCGACCCGGAGCGGGCCGGGGGCGGGGCGGTGGCGGACGTGGACGGTCAGTTCGACCGTGGGGACCCAGCCCTTGAGGCCGATCTCGAACGCCGTGGGCGGCAGCGCGTCGACCGCCAGGAGGAGCGAGAGGGGGTCGGCGTCACGGCCGTCGGCGAGGCCGAACCAGGAGCGCATATCCCCCTTGCCGGAGGGGGCGCCGAGGGCCCAGCCCAGGGTGGAGGGGTCCAGCTTGAGCATCAGGCGGTCGGTGATGGCGGAACTGCCCTCGACCGGCGCGGGGCCGCCCGACGGTAGTCGGACATTTGATGCGGTCTCGGGGCCGAAGCACTGCTCCATGGGCGGGATCACGGGCGGGGTCGCCGTCGTACGGACGTCGTCGGGGAGGCCGGCGAGGTCGCCGTAGGAGGCGAGGACACGGATGCGCTCGATCTCCTCGCCCCGCTCGTCGTACTGGAAGAGGGAGGCCTGGCCGGTGGAGAGGGTGCGGCCGGTGCGGACGGTGTCCGTGCGGATCACGGCCGGGCCGGGCTGGGACGCGGTCAGGTAGTGCGCGGAGATGGTGAACGGGTCCGGGTGCGGCAGGGTGTCCGCGAGCGCCCGGCCGAGGACGGCCAGCAGATAGCCGCCGTTCACGGCATTGATGATCGTCCAGCCGGCCGAGAGGTCGATGTCGTAGACCCCGGGAGCGCGCCGGGTGACCGCCGTGTCGCGGTCGAACTCGCTGTCGCCGATCACGGCCCGCGTGCATGCTGCTTCTGGCATGCCTGAACGGTACAACAAGAAATTACTAAGCGGTAGCTTTTCCGATCCCGTAGCCTGTCCATTACCCGGGGACCCCCGGTAAGGGATCCCTCCATCGAGTGAGGTTCCGGCAATATCTAAGTAAGTGCCCGGACACGTCCGTAACCCGCGGCCGGGAATTCCCCTCTATGGGGACATGAGCCTCACCGGGACTCCGTTCCTCTACACGACCATCGTCCTGTCGGTCGTCGCCCTCATACTGCCGCTCGTCCTGTGGTCGAAGATGCGGGGGCCCAAGGTCGTGCGTACGGCGGCCCGGGTCCTGATGCTGCTGTTCGCCCAGGCCACGGCGGTGACGCTGATCTTCGTAGTGGTGAACAACCAGAACAACCTGTACGACAACTGGGCCGACCTCCTCGGTACCGGCAACCACGTCCAGCAGGCCGCCGACCTCGGCCGGGACGGGACCGGCGGAATAGCGCTGAAGACGCTGCCCAAGGTCAAGCAGACCTTCTCGGCGGCCAGCGGCCCGGGCATGCGCGGGGTGCAGGTAACCCAGCTCAAGGGCCGGATCTCGGGGGTGAACGCCGAGGTCTACGTCTGGCTGCCGCCCCAGTACAACGAGCCGGCGTACCAGAACCACAGGTTCCCGGTGGTGGAGCTGCTCCCGGGCTACCCCGGCTCCGCCAAGGCCTGGTTCGGCTCGATGAAGGTGACCGCGCAGCTGGAGCCGCTGATGAGGAGCGGCAAGGTCGCGCCCTTCATCCTGGTCGCCCCGCGCACCAACCTGCTGGCCGGCGTGGACACCGGGTGCGCCAACATCCCGGGCACGGTCAACGCCGACAGCTGGCTGAGCATCGACGTGCCGAAGATGGTGACCGACAACTTCCGCGCCGCCCCGGCCCCTGCCGACTGGGCCACCGCCGGGTACTCCGCGGGTGCGCACTGCGCGGTCAAGCTGGCGGTCGCCCACCCGGACCGCTACCGGGCCGCGATCAGTCTGTCCGGCTACAACGACCCGATCGGCGAGCGCAACTCGCTCGCCGCGCAGAACATCACCCTGCGCCGGGCCAACAACCCCTATGTGCTGCTGAAGAAGGCGGTGACCCCGCCCCGGATCGCCCTGTACCTCTCCGGGGAGTCCGGCGACGGCTACCAGGCCGGCGTGGCGCTCGAGCAGATCGCCAAGGCGCCGACCACCGTGCACGTGGTGTATCTGCCGCGCAGCGACGGCGGCCACAACATGGCCCTGTGGCGGCCCCAGGTGCCGACCGTGTTCGAGTGGCTCACGCTCAACATGGGCCAGAGCCACGCCAAGGGCCGTTCCACTACTCCTCTCGAACCGTCGAACGCCGATTCCACGCACGCGGCGCTCGCCAGTGGTACCTCATCGCGAGCAGGCGCAGTACGAAAGCGGTGACGACCGCGACCCCGCTGGTGAACGGGGTCAGCGCGTCGTAATGGATACAGAGCACCACCGTCGTCGCCCCGACGATCGCCGGTACCGCGTACAGGTCGCGGTCCCAGCGCAGCAGCGAGGGAACCTCGTTGGCGAGCACGTCCCGGAGCACGCCGCCGCCGACCGCGGTGGCGAGCCCCAGGGCCGCGGAGGCGGTGAGGTTCAGGCCGTAGGAGTACGCCTTCGTCGTACCGCTGACGGCGAACAGGCCGAGACCGGCCGCGTCGAAGACCAGGACCGCCGACTGGATCCGCTCGACGTGCGGATGCAGGAAGAACACCACCAGGGCGGCGATGAGCGGGGTGATGAAGTACCCCAGGTCCGTGAAGGCGGCCGGGGGGACCGCCCCGATGATCACGTCCCGGAAGATCCCTCCGCCCAGCGCGGTGACCTCGGCCATCACGCCGATGCCGAAGACGTCGAAGTTCTTGCGGACGGCCAGCAGTGCGCCGGAGATCGCAAAGACGAAGATGCCGATGACGTCGAGCGTGTGCTGGACGGAGGGAGAGAAGAGTTGCTGGAGCTGCACCCTGACATTGTGACGTGTCGGGGCGTATGAACCTTACAAAGCCAGGCTCACAGGGCGGGTTTCCCTGGGGTGAACAGCCAGGTCCGGAACAGGTCGTCGAGGTTCTGCCCGGAGATCTTCTCCGCGAGCCTGATGAAGTCGGCGGTGTCGGCGTTGCCGTAGCGGTGCAGTCTCGTCCAGGCGGGCAGCAGCCGGAAGAAGGCCTCGTCGCCGATCCGTTCGCGCAGCATCTGCAGGGTCATCGCACCGCGTTGATAGACGGCCGAGGCGAACATGGTGTCGCGCTGCGGGTCGGCGACGGTGATCTGCCAGAACGCGTTGTCGGCGGGGCGGGCGTTGTAGCCGGCCAGGAACGAGTCATGGGCCGAGCGGGTGCCCTGGTGCTCCGCCCACAGCCACTGGGCATAGGTGGCGAAGCCCTCGTTGAGCCAGACGTCCTTCCACTGCGCCACGCTCACCGAGTCGCCGAACCACTGGTGGGCCAGCTCGTGCACGATCGTCGTCTCGTTGCGCACCGCCGAGTAGGCCGGCTTGCTCTGCACCTCCAGCGAGAACCCCGCCTGCGGCATGTCGTCGACGATCGCGCCGGTCTCCTCGAAGGGGTACGGCCCGAAGAGCTGTGACCAGTAGTCGGTGACGGCGGCCGTCACCGCGTACACGTCGACGCTGTTGCTGTTGGCGAGGGTCGGGTCGATGGCGACGTAGATCGGGATGCCGGAGGGGGTCTTCCCGGTCTTCACGTCGAACTTCCCGATGGTGGCGGTGGCCAGGTAGGTCGCCATGGGCCTGCTCTCGCGCCAGTGCGTGTACGTCGAGCCGTCCTTGTCGTACGTCGACACGAGCCGGCCGTTGGAGACCGCGGTCAGGCCCTGCGGCGCCTTGATCCGGATGTCGTAGGTCGCCTTGTCCGAGGGGTGGTCGCTGGACGGGAACCAGGTGGAGGCCGCGTTGGGCTCGCAGGCGACGAAGACGCCGTCGGGGGTCTTCATCCAGCCGTAGTCGGAGCCGAAGACGATGGGGCCGTTGAGGGGCTGGGGTATCCCGCCGTAGGTGACGGAGACGGTGAAGTCGCGACCCCTGGCGAGCGGGTTCCTCGGCGTGATGGTCATCTCGTCGCCGGTGCGCGTGAACTCGGCTCGTCTGCCGTTCACTTCGACGCGCGTGACCTCCAGCTTCTGGAGGTCGAGGTCGAAGGAGGAGAGGTTCTGGGTGGCGCGTGCGGTGAGGGTGGTACGGCCGTCCAGGCGGCCGGTGTCCGGGGCGTAGGCGACGTCGAGGTCGTAATGGCGGGCGTCGAAACCGCCGTTGCCGAGCTGCGGGAAGTAGGGGTCGCCGATGCCGTCGGCGCCCGGGGTGGGGGTGGGGGCGGCCGCGATGACGAAAGAGGCGGCTGCCGCGGTTGCGACAGCCGCCAGACGTGCCGAACGGGAGAGGCGCATGGGTCGTCCCTTTCGAGCGTGCCGGTCGGTTGACGGACACGGTCGACTCTGCGCTCTCCCGTTAAGGCATGTACATGACTTTGCCCACTTGTGTCATGGGCTACTTGTCGGTTGGCTCCTGTGACTTCTGTGACGTGGCTGTGGAGTCAGCGGCGTCGGTCGATTCGGTGGAGTCGGTCGAGTCGGCGGACTCGTCGGAGGCCTCGGCCACCGGCTCCGGCTCCGACTCCGCGGGTTCGGCGGCCGGCTCGGCGACTTCGGCGGCCGGCTCGGCGGCTTCGGCGGCCGGCTCGGCGGCTTCGGCGGCCGGCTCCGCCGAGGAGTCCGCCTCCTCGGTCTCCGCCGCGGTCTCCGCCGCGGGTTCGGCCGGGGTCTCGGCCTCGTCGGCCGGAGCCTCAGCAGCAGACTCCGCCGCCTCCGGCTGGGAGTCCGACGTCTCCGGCTCCTCCGGCGTCTCGGCCGTCGGCTCCGGCTCCGCGGCCTCGGCGGCCGCCTCCTGCTTCTGTTCGGCCTCCAGCGCGGCCACCGCCGCCGACGTCTTCGCCTCCTCCTCCAGGACCGCCTCGCCCACCAGCTCCGAGGCCTCCTTGGCCGCGGTCAGCAGGACCGTGTCCTGCGGGGCCTGGTCGGCGAAGTTCTCCGGGTGGTGGCAGGCGACCCGCTGGCCCGGGCGGAGTTCGAGAAGCGCGGGCTCGGTCGTCTTGCAGATCTCCGTCGCCTTCCAGCACCGCGTGTGGAAGCGGCAGCCGGACGGCGGGGCGATCGGCGACGGGACGTCACCGCGGAGCAGGATGCGCTCGCTCTTCTGGCCCCGGCGCTTCGGGTCCGGCACCGGCACGGCCGACATCAGGGCCTTGGTGTACGGGTGCATCGGCGTCTCGTACAGCTTGCTGCTGTCCGCGAGTTCGACGATCTTGCCGAGGTACATCACCGCGACCCGGTCCGAGACATGCCGGACGACGGAAAGGTCGTGGGCGATGATCACGTACGTGAGGCCGAGCTCCTCCTGCAGGTCGTCCATGAGATTGACGACCTGCGCCTGGATGGAGACGTCCAGGGCGGAGACGGGCTCGTCGGCGACGACCAGCTTCGGCTTCAGGGCGAGCGCGCGGGCGATGCCGATGCGCTGGCGCTGACCGCCGGAGAACTCGTGCGGGTAGCGGTTGTAGTGCTCGGGGCTGAGGCCCACCAGCGACAGGAGACGCTGGACCTCCTTCTTCACCCCGCCCTCCGGCTCCACGCCCTGCAGCCGGAACGGCGCGGAGACGATGGAGCCGATGGTGTGCCGGGGGTTCAGGGAGCCGTACGGGTCCTGGAAGATCATCTGGATGTCGCGGCGCAGCGGGCGCATCTTCGCGGTGGACAGGTGCGTGATGTCCTGGCCCTCGAAGGTGACCTTGCCGCCGGTCGGGTCCTGGAGGCGGGTGATGACCCGGCCCATGGTCGACTTGCCGCAGCCGGACTCGCCGACCACGCCCAGGGTCTCGCCCTTGCGCACCTCGAAGTCGATGCCGTCGACGGCCTTCACCGCGGCCACCTGCCGCTGCAGGATGCCCTTCTTGATCGGGAAGTGCTTCTGCAGGCCCTCGACCTTCAGCAGCACCTCCCGGTCCCCGGACGCCTTCTCGGGAGCCGACGCCTGCTGCGGGATGACCGCCTCATCGGTTTTCTTCGTGTCGCTCACAGCTTCGGCGCAATCTCTTCGGTCCAGATCCGCGTCCGGTCCTCGGCCGAGAGGTGGCAGGCGGACCAGTGACCGCCGTCGACCTGCTGCAGCTCGGGGCGGACCGTGCGGGTGACGTTCCCCTTGGGCAGGTCCGCGTACGGGCAGCGCGGGTGGAAGGCGCAGCCCGAGGGGACGTTGATGAGGCTCGGCGGCTGTCCCTTGACCGGGATGAGCCGGTCGGAGGTCTCGCGGTCGATGCGCGGCATCGAGCCCAGCAGGCCCCAGGTGTAGGGGTGCTGCGGCTTCTCGAAGATCTCGTCGACCGGTCCGCGCTCCACGCACCGGCCGCCGTACATCACCAGGACGTCGTCGGCGATCTCGGCCACCACACCCAGGTCGTGGGTGATCAGGACGACCGCGGAGCCGAACTCCTTCTGGAGGTCGCGGATCAGGTCGAGGATCTGCGCCTGGACGGTGACGTCGAGGGCGGTGGTCGGCTCGTCCGCGATGAGCAGCTCGGGGTTGTTGACCAGGGCCATGGCGATCATGGCGCGCTGGCGCATACCGCCGGAGAACTCGTGCGGGTAGCCGTCGATGCGCTTGGCGGGCTCGGGGATGCCGACCCGGTCGAGCATCTCGATGGCGCGGGCGCGGGCGACCTTCTTGCTGACGTTGTTGTGGACCCGGTACGCCTCGACGATCTGGTCGCCGATCTTGTAGTACGGGTGCATCGCGGACAGCGGGTCCTGGAAGATCATCGCCATCTCGCGGCCGCGCAGCCGGCGCACCTCGTCCGGGGAGGCGCTGACGAGCTCCTTGCCGCCCAGCCAGATCTCGCCGGACATCTGCACGTTCTTGCCGCGGGCGCCGAGCCGGTGCAGGCCCATGATGGCCAGCGAGGTGACGGACTTGCCGGAGCCGGACTCACCGACGATGGAGAGGGTCTTGCCCTTCTCCAGGGAGAAGCTGAGTCCGTCGACCGACTTGACGATGCCGTCGTCGGTCGGGAAGTGCACCTTGAGGTCGCGGACTTCGAGGAAGGCGTCGGACGGGCTGGACTGCGTGGGCTCGCCCACGGCCGCGCCGGTCTTGGAGAGTTCGGTCACGAGAGCCTCACCCGCGGGTCGGCGGCCGCGTAGAGCAGGTCCACCAGGAGATTTGCGATCACTACGAAGAATGCGGCGAGCAGGGTCACGCCGAGGATCGGGGGCAGGTCGTTGTCGTCGATGGCCTGCACCGCGTACTGGCCGACTCCGTGCAGGGAGAACACGGTCTCGGTGATCACCGCGCCGCCGAGCAGCAGACCGAGGTCCATGCCGAAGACGGTGATGATCGGGGTGAGCGCGGCGCGCAGTCCGTGCCGGACGACGACCTTGCGCTCGCGCAGGCCCTTGGCGCGGGCCGTGCGGATGTAGTCCTCGTTCATCGTCTCCAGCATGCCCGAGCGGGTGAGCCGCGCGTAGATGGCCGAATACAGGAGTGCGAGCGAGCACCAGGCGGGGATCAGGGTGTTGGCCCACTGTGCCGGGTTCTCGGTCAACGGGACGTAGGTGCGGCCGAAGATCGGCCACTGGTAGGTGAAGAGCAGGATCGCCAGGTTGCCCGTGAAGAACATGGGCAGCGAGACACCCGCGAGGGCCACGCCCATGAAGGCGCGGTCGAAGAAGGAGCGCGGCTTCAGCGCGGAGATCACGCCGATCACCACGCCGGAGACCAGCCACAGCACGGCGGCGCCGGCGGCCAGCGACAGGGTCACCGGCAACCGGGAGGTCAGCTGCGGCCAGACCGCCTGGTGGGTCTTGAAGGAGTAGCCGAAGCACGGCGCGTTGCAGTGCACCGTGGTGGGGCCCAGGTCGTAGGTGGCGCCGGAGACGATCCCCTTGATGAAGTGCCAGTACTGGACGTAGACGGGCTGGTCCAGACCGAGGTTGTGCTTGACCGCGGCGATGTCCGCCTTCGACGGGCTCTTGCCGATGTACTGCTGCGCCAGCTGATCAGCGGTCTGCCCGGCGAGTCGCGGCAGCACGAAGAAGATGGCGAAGGTGACCGCGGAGACGACGAGCAGCAGGATCACCGCTGCGAGCGTCCGACGGAGGATGTACGAGATCACGGGGATCGGCGCTGGTGCCCGCGGGCCTCTCGGCCCGCGGGCACCAATGCCTTCACCTGCCTTCCGGGGCTGCTACTTCGACGCGACGCCGATGTTGAGGTAGTCGTACTGGCCGCTCCAGGCCGCCGAGGAGACCAGGTTGGTGTAGCCGGTCGGACGGGCCAGCAGGACCTTGAAGTAGGTCAGCGGCACGATGGCGGCGTCGTCCATGGTCTGCTTGTCGATCTGCGTGTAGAGGCTGTTGCGCTCGGTGTCGTCCTGCGTACCGATCGCCTTCGCCAGCAGGTCGTTGACCGCCTTGTTGTTGTACTGCGACAGGTTGGTGTTGCCCGAGGCGCCGATGGCCTCACCGTTCAGGATCTGCTGCAGGAAGCCGTAGCCGGACGGCCAGTCGGCGCCCCACTGCATCATGATCAGGCCGATGTTCTGCTGCTCGGTGAACTTCGGGACACCCGCGTAGTCGGTGAAGTACTTGCCCGACGGGTACTGCTTCAGGGTGGCGTTGATACCGGCGGCCTTCAGCGAGTTGATGATCGCCGTGGCGGCGTCGATCTCCTGCGGACGGTCCGAACGGGCCGAGATGTTGGTGCTGATGCTGCTCTTGCCGCAGGCCTTCAGCTGCTCCTTGGACTTGGCCACGTCACCCTTGCTGCCGGTGGTGGCGTAGACGTCCGCCTTCGAGTAGCCCGGGATGTCCGGGGGCAGCACGGTGGAGGCCACGTCACCGCGGATCGGGCCGCCCTCGGCGGTCTGCACCGAGACCTTGTTGATCGCGTACTCGACGGCCTTGCGGCAGGCGACGTTGTCGAACGGCTTCACCTTGGTGTTGATCGCCATGTAGACCAGACGGCCACCGTAGGTGTTGTCCGTGTTGGCCTTCTTGCTGGCGTCGGTGAGCACCTGGGCCTGCGTGGCGGCCTGGACACCCGTGCCACCGAGGTCGATCGCGTCGCCGGCCAGGACGTCCTTGTCGATCGTCTCGGCGTTGACCTTCAGGTTGACGACGATCTTGTCCGGCAGCTGCTTGCGCAGCGGGTCGGTCTTCGCGTCCCAGTTCTTGTTGCGGACCAGCACGGCCTGCTTGCCGTCCTGGTAGCTCTGGAACTGGTACGAGCCCGAGGACACGATGTTCTTGACGTAGTCGACGCCGTTGTCCTTGGCCTGCGGGACCGGGGCCGTCTGCGGGGCGGCGACCAGGTAGTCGAACTCCTGGAAGGCCGTCTTCAGGTGGAAGACGATCGTGGTGTCGTCCGGGGTCGCGATGGACGCGAGGCCCGCGGCGCTCTTGTCCTTGTAGGGACCCTTGTACTTGTCGCCGCCGACCAGGAACTGCTGGAAGTAGTTCGGGCCGAGGGAGAGCACGTCACGCGCGAAGTTGGAGCGCTCGACGGCGTACTTGACGTCCTTGGACGTGATCGCCGTGCCGTCCTGGTACTTCAGGCCCGAACGCAGCTTGTACGTCCAGGTCTTGCCGCCGTCGCTGGGGACGCCCTTGCTCGCGGCGAGGTCCGGGACCAGGGTGTTGCCCTTGGAACCGGCGGCCGGCTCGAACGTCATCAGCGGGCGGGCGTACAGCCGGCTGAAGTTGTACATGTACGCGTAGTACGTGTTACCGGGGTCGAACGAGTCCGGGACGTCGGACAGCTCGTAGGTGAGCGTCCCGCCCTTCTTGTCGGACGCGTTGACGACACCCTTGGTAGCCGCGTTGGCCGCGGCGGAGCTGCCGCCGTTGCCGTCCTTGTTGTCATCGGCCTTGCTACACCCTGCAACCAGCAGGGTGGCGGAGCCGATGGCCGCGATCGCGGCCAGCGCTGACCTTCGCATGATGGGCGGGTTCCCCTCCATTGTCGGAAACTTTTCGGGCTCTCGGTGACAGCAGGCGTCAGCGGCTGCGCGGGTCGAGAGCGTCGCGGAGACCGTCACCGAGCAGGTTGAACGCCAGCACGGTCACGAAGATTGCAAGGCCGGGCACGATCATGTACTCGGGATCGACCTGGTAGTACGTCACCGCTTCGCGGAGCATGCCGCCCCAGGACGCCTGCGGGGGCTGGATGCCGACACCGAGGAAGCTGAGGGACGCCTCGAAGAGGATGTTGGTCGGGATCAGCAGCGTCGAGTAGACGATGATCGGGCCGACCAGGTTGGGCATCAGCTCCCGGAACAGGATGTACGGGCCCTTGGCACCCATGCCGCGGGAGGCGTCGACGAACTCGCGCTCCCGGAGGGCGAGGGTCTGGCCGCGCACGATCCGGCCCAGGTAGGGCCAGTTGAAGAAGCCGATGACGAAGATGAGCACGCTCAGGTGCAGCGGCAGTCCGTTCAGGCCGAAGGCGCCGCCCTGCAGGGTGGCGGAGATGGCGATCGCGAACAGCAGGAGGGGGAAGGCGAGGAAGGTGTCCATCAGCCGGCTGATGACCGTGTCCACGCGGCCGCCGTAGTAACCGGCGACGACACCCATGATCGCGCCGATCACGTTGGACAGGATGGTGGAGCCGAAGGCGACCACCAGCGACACCCAGGAGCCCTCCAGGATGCGGGTGGCGATGTCCCGGCCGAACTTGGGGTCCACGCCCAGCGGGTGGCTCAGGCTCATGCCGCCCCAGCCGCCGTTGGGCAGCGAGGTGTTGGCGTCGATCAGGTCCTGGTGGAAGGCGTTGGGGTCGAGACCGAAGAGGGCCTGGATGGGGCGGGCGAGGATCGCGACGAGGATCAGCAGGACGACGATCACGCCACCCGCGACGGCGACCTTGTCCTTCTTGAACCGGGTCCAGGCGATCTGCCCGAGGGAACGGCCCTCGATCTGCCCCTTGCCGGCACCCTCCAGCACAGCCTCCGGCTGTGCCTCGGCTGCCGCCCCGGTGGTCTCGATCGGTGCGGTCACGGTGAGCGACCCCTCTCGCCGGTGGTGACCGGCCTACCCCAGCCGCGGATTGCGGCTTTGTCGACTTGCTCGATCACGAGGTTTAAACCTCATGTCTGACAGGCGAGTCTTCAGCGTCGTCGCGATCACCCGCCAGATCTCACGGGGAAAGTATGCGCAACCGTGATGCAGTCCGATGGATTCCGTTATCCGAACAGTGGGTAACGCCCGCCGGACGCGGGTCAGTTGGGGCAGAAGGTGCAAACTGGGCGGAACGGAACGTTCCATCGTGATCTACGCGCGGAGAAATGTGTTCGTTACGTAAAACTTGTGAACCGTCTCAACTGCGTTGGCCGCAGCACCCCGACAGAAGCGCGGGGAACCTGCGACCGGCCCCCGCCGGCCCGCGGCCGCCGTACGACTCTAGTAACCACTCTGGGCGGGCGGATACCCGTACCCCGCCACCGGAGCCGGCGGCAACGCCGCATGCGCCTCACGGTCGTAGAACGGCCGTGCGGCCGCCCTCATCCACATCACCACCGGATCGAACTCGTCCGTCATCGCGACCGTCGACACCGGCAGCCCGTCCGGCACCGCCCCGATCGACTGCTGCATCATCGCCCGCACCGAGTCGACCGCCGGCGGCGAGGTGTCGTACACCTCGAGACCGATCGCGAGGTACGGCGCCCCGAGCGCCGGCTGCACCCAGGCCCGCCGGAGCGAGCGGACCGCAGGGGTGCGGTGGGCGTTCTGCGACAGCAGCGCGTAGAACTGCGGGACCTCGATCGCCGGGTCCGACAGACTGAGCGGCCCCGCGGGCTGGCGGTCCAGTCCCGCCGCGATACGGCGCAGGTCCAGCCAGGGGATGCCGACGCCGCCGCCCGGGGCGTGCGGGTTGAGCCAGAGGCCGTAGCGGTCGGGGTAGAGCGTGCGGGCCACGTCGACGCCGTCGACCACCTCGTACGAGCGGTTCCAGCCGCTCGCCGAGAGTTCCTGGGCCGAGGTCACGCAGGGCGCGTAGCCGTGGCCGTCGACCTCCATGTTTCCGTACTGGGCGTCGGGGGAGCCGGCCTGGCCGTGCCAGAGCAGCATCCAGACCTGGCCGGAGGAGGGCGTGGCGAGGGCGCGGAGGAGTGCCTCGTAGGCGTCGTAGCGCCCGGGGGTCACCTGGCGCAGCATGTGCTCGACGCTGCCGCTGAGGCTCGCGCTCACCTGTCGTACCGCCCCTTCGAAGAGTTGCCCCGCGTGTGGTGACAGCTTAAGCGCCCAGGAGGTGGGGGCCGATTGGTCGTGCGCGAGTACGGGTTTCGTGGTGGCTGGTCGCGCCCACGCGGTGGAGCCGCACACCGGTACGGCCCCGGACCCCTTACAGGGCGCCTTCAGTGACCGTATTGGTAGAAGGGACGGACGTTGTCCCGCATCCAGTGCGCCACCGGGTCGTCCGCCACGTCCAGCAGGACCAGGTTGACCGGCCACTTCACCGGCACCCGGCCCAGCGCGGCACCCAGTGCCTGCAGCGGCAGTGCCCGCAGGTCGCCCTCCCACTGGCTGAGTTCGACGCCCACGAACATCACCGGGTCGGCCGTCTCGATCGCGGCCAGGCAGCGGCGGGCCGTGGCGACCACGCCGATCGCGGCGAACTCCGCCGACGCCGCGGCCAGGAAGTCCATCGGGTCGTCCTGCCAGTCGGGCTCGAAGAGGCGGACCCGGCCGCCCGAGGCGGGGCCGTCCAGTTCGGTGCGGCGCGAGCGGCACAGCTCGGCCACCCCCTCCGGCGGCAGCGGGACGCCGACCACTCCCCCGGGGTTCACGGCGAGGCCGACCTGCGGGGGCAGGCCGCGGGCGAACTCGACGGCGGGGGCGATCGTGTACGACAGATGGGCGCCGACGACCAGCCGGAACTGCTCCTCGGAGCTGAAGACCGGCACATACACCTGGCCCTCGATCTCCGTGGTGGGCAGGTCCAGCGCACCGCTGTGCGGGCCGCCGCCCTCCGGCAGCGGGATCCACAGGAAGCTCCGGCTCAGTACCTCGATGAGCCGGGCCGCCGCCGCGGGCACGCCGAGGGAGGCCGACAGGACCTCCTCCAGTTCATTGCCGGGCCAACCGCCGTGCGGGTGGGGGTGTGCCTGTGCCGGGAAGTCCGCGGGAAATTCCGCCGGGAAGTCCATCTGCCTACCGCCTGCTGGGAACCACTGGTGAGGCTGGAAAGGCTAGCGGGTGGCGCCGACAAAACCAGCAGCCGATACGACCTGCACGGCACCCGGCCCGGCAGACCGACGCAACGCTCGACCCACCCGGCCACTTCGACACTCGGCCCCACCAGCCGACGCAGCACTCGACTCGCCCGGCTGATTCGACACTCGGCCCGCCCGGCCGATTCGACACTCGGCCCGCCCGGCCGATTCGACACTCGGCCCGCCCGGCCTGTTCAGACTTCGGCCCCACCAGTCGGTTCAGCGTTCGAAGCCGATTCGGTGGAGTACGTCCGCCGCAGCCCGGTCGAGCAGTACCGCCGAGCCGACGCCCTCGGGCAGTTCTCCCTTCTCCGCCGCGCGCAGCAGACGGCCGGCCGCCCTGCGGTGGCGCAGGAACGCGTACCGGGAGACGCCCCGGCCGCGCTCGCGCTGGCCGTCGAGGGCCGTGCCCGGGGTGACGTCGAGGAGGAGCAGGTGCAGGGTGCCGCCACGGCGGTGTGCCTCCCGGGCCAGCCAGTCCCGTACCCAGGCCTGCGTGCCGCAGTCGTGCACCACCACGCCCTCGCCGGTGCGCAGCGCGCGGCGCAGTCCGGCGTAGTGGGCGAGCCGCACCAGCGGGCGGTAGACGGCGTACGGCAGGAAGCGGGCCAGGCGGTCGTCCCAGCGGTCGCGGGTGTCCTGGGAGTCGACGCGTATGCCCTGGACGGTGCGGTGCATCAGGGTGGACTTGCCGCTGCCGGGCAGGCCGGTGACCACGACCAGGTCGCGCGGGCCGAAGAGGAGACCGTGCGGGCTGCGCCCGGCGCGGTCGCGCAGGTCGCGGACGACCGGTGCGATGGGGGTCCCCCCGCGCGAGCGCAGCCGAGCGTGGGGGAGTTCGCCGCACCGCTCGCGGGCCGGGGCCGTCGGCTGTCCGGGCAGGGCGATGCCCGTCGTGGTCGCGTATGCCGTGGTCGTCCTTGTCACCGTGATCGTCCTCCCCGGGGGTTCAGGAAAGGTTCTCCCCACTTAACGTAAAGAAAAGGTAATGCACGGTGTCTCGCGGTTCGGTCCGCTTCCCGCCACAGCCCTGTCACAAAGGCCGGGCGGGCATGCAATGATGTCCGCGCCAACTGCATACCGGCCGTTTGAATCCGCGCGGGAGAGTCCCCAGCAGTCTTCGCTGGGGCGCCGAAGGAGCAAGTCCCTCCCTTGAATCTCTCAGGCCCCGTTACCGCGCGGGCGAGGCACATCTGAAAAGCGGGCCGCCGTGTCGGCGGCCCCACCCAAGGTGCAAGCCATGACCGCTCTGCGGTCAGGGCGAACCTCTCAGGTTCCGATGACAGATGGGGAGGAACGACCTCGCCCGTTCTGTCATGCCCTCTGGGCCCTTGGGAGACGACCGACCGATGAGCAGTACCGATTCCGCTGGACCCCGCCGTACCGCACTCGACGCCCTGCACCGCTCGCTCGGCGCGACCATGACCGACTTCGCCGGCTGGGACATGCCCCTGCGCTACGGCTCCGAGCGCGACGAGCATGTCGCGGTACGGACCAGGGCCGGGCTCTTCGACCTCTCCCACATGGGCGAGATCACCGTGACCGGCCCGGACGCGGCCGCCCTGCTGAACCACGCCCTGGTCGGCAACATCGCCTCCGTCGGCGTGGGCCGCGCCCGCTACACCATGATCTGCCGGGCCGACGGCGGCATCCTGGACGACCTGATCGTCTACCGGCTGGCCGAGACCGAGTACCTGGTCGTCGCCAACGCCTCCAACGCCCAGGTCGTCCTCGACGCCCTGCGGGAGCGTGCTGCCGGGTTCGGCGCCGAGGTGCGGGACGACCGGGACGCGTACGCGCTGATCGCCGTCCAGGGGCCGGAGTCGCCCGGGATCCTGAAGTCGCTGACCGACGCCGACCTGGACGGCCTGAAGTACTACGCCGGGCTGCCCGGCACCGTCGCCGGGGTCCCGGCGCTGATCGCGCGCACCGGCTACACCGGCGAGGACGGCTTCGAGCTGTTCGTGAAGCCGGAGCACGCGGTGGAGCTGTGGCAGGCGCTGACCGAGGCGGGTTCCACGGTCGGCCTGGTGCCCTGCGGGCTGTCCTGCCGGGACACCCTGCGCCTGGAGGCGGGCATGCCGCTGTACGGGCACGAGCTGACCACGGAGCTGACCCCCTTCGACGCCGGGCTGGGCCGGGTGGTGAAGTTCGAGAAGGAGGGCGACTTCGTGGGGCGCGAGGCGCTCACCGAGGCGGCGGCCCGTGCCGGGCAGAACCCGCCGCGGGTGCTCGTCGGCCTGGTCGCCGAGGGGCGTCGCGTGCCGCGCGCCGGGTACCCGGTGGTGGCAGGCGGCGAGGTGATCGGCGAGGTCACCTCCGGCGCCCCCTCCCCCACGCTGGGCAGGCCGATCGCGATGGCGTACGTCGACGCGGCGCACTCGGCGCCGGGCACGGCGGGGGTCGGCGTCGACATCCGGGGCAGCCACGAGCCGTACGAGGTCGTGGCGCTGCCCTTCTACAAGCGCCAGAAGTAGCCACCGGCGTGACCCTGCGCACATCCTCGCTGATCAGGCACGTTTCCAGCAGTCCCCCCTTCACCAGCACTCCCTCGCGTACAGGAGAATTCAGGCCATGAGCAACCCCCAGCAGCTGCGTTACAGCAAGGAGCACGAGTGGCTGTCGGCCGCCGAGGACGGCGTGGCGACGGTCGGCATCACCGAGCACGCGGCCAACGCGCTCGGTGACGTCGTCTTCGTCCAGCTTCCGGAGGTCGGCGACACGGTGACCGCGGGCGAGTCCTGCGGCGAACTGGAGTCGACCAAGTCGGTGTCCGACCTGTACTCGCCGGTCGACGGCGAGATCACCGCGGTCAACGAGGACGTCGTGGAGGACCCCTCTCTGGTCAACTCCGCCCCCTTCGAGGGCGGCTGGCTGTTCAGGGTGCGCGTCGCGGGCGAGCCGGAGGAGCTGCTCTCCGCCGACGAGTACACCGCCTTCACCGCCGGCTGAGGCGTCGTAGGAAGTCGCAGAAACAGGAGTCACAGAACCAGATGTCCCTTCTGAACACGCCCCTGCACGAGCTCGACCCGGAGGTCGCCGCCGCGGTCGACGCCGAGCTGGAGCGCCAGCAGTCCACGCTCGAGATGATCGCCTCGGAGAACTTCGCTCCGCTCGCCGTCATGGAGGCGCAGGGTTCGGTCCTCACCAACAAGTACGCCGAGGGCTACCCGGGCCGCCGCTACTACGGCGGCTGTGAGCACGTCGACGTCACCGAGCAGATCGCCATCGACCGGGTGAAGGAGCTGTTCGGCGCCGAGTACGCGAACGTGCAGCCGCACTCGGGTGCCTCCGCCAACCAGGCGGCCCTGTTCGCGCTGGCCCAGCCCGGGGACACCATCCTCGGCCTGGACCTCGCCCACGGCGGTCACCTGACCCACGGCATGCGCCTGAACTTCTCCGGCAAGCAGTTCGACGTGGTCGCCTACCACGTCGACGGCTCCGGTCTGGTCGACATGGCCGAGGTCGAGCGGCTCGCCAAGGAGCACCGGCCCAAGGTGATCATCGCGGGCTGGTCGGCGTACCCGCGGCAGCTGGACTTCGCGGAGTTCCGCCGGATCGCCGACGAGGTCGAGGCGTACCTGTGGGTCGACATGGCGCACTTCGCCGGCCTGGTGGCCGCCGGTCTGCACCCGAACCCGGTGCCGTACGCCGACGTGGTCACCTCCACCACCCACAAGACGCTCGGCGGACCGCGCGGCGGCATCATCCTGGCCCGCCAGGACTTCGCGAAGAAGCTGAACTCGTCCGTGTTCCCGGGCTTCCAGGGCGGTCCCCTGGAGCACGTGATCGCGGCGAAGGCGGTCTCCTTCAAGGTCGCCGCCTCGGAGGAGTTCAAGGAGCGGCAGCGTCGTACGGTGGACGGTGCGCGCATCCTGGCGGAGCGGCTGACGGCCGCCGACGCCCGCGAGGCCGGCGTGAACGTCCTCTCCGGCGGTACGGACGTCCACCTGGTCCTCGTCGACCTGCGCGAGTCCGAGCTGGACGGGCAGCAGGCCGAGGACCGTCTCCACGAGGTCGGCATCACGGTCAACCGCAACGCCGTCCCGAACGACCCGCGGCCGCCGATGGTCACCTCGGGGCTGCGGATCGGCACCCCGGCGCTGGCCACCCGCGGTTTCACGGCCGAGGACTTCGCCGAGGTGGCGGACGTGATCGCGGAGACCCTGAAGCCCTCGTACGACGCGGGCGCGCTGAAGGCCCGGGTCGAGGTGCTGGCCGGCAAGCACCCGCTTTACCCCGGCCTGAACAAGTAGTTCCCTGGTGGGGGCGCCCGATGGTGTGTGCCCCCACCCTTTTCCAAGGAGTTCACCGTGGCCATCTCGGTCTTCGACCTGTTCTCGATCGGCATCGGCCCGTCGAGCTCCCACACCGTCGGCCCGATGCGCGCGGCCCGGATGTTCGCCCGCCGCCTGCGCAACGAGAGCCTGCTGCCCTCCGTGGCGTCGGTACGCTCCGAGCTGTACGGCTCCCTGGGCGCGACCGGCCACGGCCACGGCACCCCCAAGGCGGTGCTGCTCGGCCTGGAGGGCGCCTCCCCGCGCACGGTCGACGTGGAGACGGCGGACGACCGTATCGAGGCGATCAAGGCGTCGAAGCGCCTTCGGCTGCTCGGCGAGCACGAGATCCCGTTCTCCTTCGACGACGACCTGAAGCTGCACCGCCGCAAGGCACTCCCGTACCACGCGAACGGCATGACCCTGTGGGCGTACGACGCGCAGGGCGCCGAGCTGCTCTCCAAGACGTACTACTCGGTCGGCGGCGGCTTCGTCGTCGACGAGGACGCGGTCGGCGCGGACCGCATCGTGCTGGACGACACCGTCCTGAAGTACCCCTTCCGCACGGGCGACGAGCTGCTGCGCCTGACGAAGGAGACGGGTCTGTCGATCTCCGCGCTGATGCTGGAGAACGAGCGGGCCTGGCGCACCGAGGACGAGATCCGCGAGGGCCTGCTGGACATCTGGCGGGTGATGCAGGCGTGCGTCTCGCGCGGCATGTCCCGTGAGGGCATCCTGCCGGGCGGGCTCCGGGTGAAGCGCCGGGCGGCCGTGACCGCGCGCCAGCTGCGCGCCGAGGGCGATCCGCTGGCGCACGCGATGGAGTGGATCACGCTCTACGCGATGGCCGTGAACGAGGAGAACGCGGCGGGCGGCCGCGTGGTGACGGCACCCACCAACGGGGCCGCGGGGATCATCCCCGCCGTACTGCACTACTACATGAACTTCGTCCCCGGCGCCGACGAGGACGGCGTGGTCCGCTTCCTCCTCGCCGCCGGCGCGATCGGCATGCTCTTCAAGGAGAACGCGTCCATCTCGGGCGCCGAGGTCGGCTGCCAGGGCGAGGTCGGCTCGGCCTGCTCGATGGCGGCGGGCGCGCTGGCCGAGGTCCTGGGCGGCTCCCCCGAGCAGGTGGAGAACGCGGCCGAGATCGGCATGGAGCACAACCTCGGCCTCACCTGCGACCCGGTCGGCGGCCTGGTCCAGATCCCCTGCATCGAGCGCAACGGCATGGCAGCGGTCAAGGCGGTCACGGCGGCCCGCATGGCCATGCGCGGCGACGGCTCCCACAAGGTGTCCCTGGACAAGGTCATCAAGACGATGAAGGACACCGGCGCCGACATGAGCGTCAAGTACAAGGAGACGGCCCGGGGCGGGCTCGCGGTGAACATCATCGAGTGCTGAGGAGCGGGCCCTGACCAGCGCGTTCGTGTCTTTCAGCGCCGTCTGGGCCTTCCCTGCTTACGCGGCGGAAAGTCCCCGGGAAGTCCCCATGGAAGTAGCTCTTGACCTGCAGTTTCGCGACACGTGATCAATACCGGATGCGCCGCCCACCCACCACTGGACGCATCAAATCGAACCCCTGAGTCCGCCTGAGGGGTCTCATTCGATACATCGACGCTGCGGAAAACTCACGTCTGGAACAGCGGCTGGCCGGCCTCTCCCCCACATCCACGACGGCGCAGGCGCGTCAGGCCCATGCCCCCCGCGATCTGGCGCACTTGGCCACAGAAGCGCGGATGGACGAACTGTCCCGTGGGATGTACCGCCGACCGTCGTGGCGCAGTACGCCGCAAAGACCTTCGACATCGGTATCGAACGGTTCGAAGCAGCCCCGGGAGAGACCATCCCCATGTACAACGCAGCCCGCAGCGTCGTCGACGCGATGCGCCACCGCAGCCGCCTCGGCGAGACCCTCGCCCTGTCCACGCTCGGCCGCTGCCTGCGCCAGAGCGGACGCGGCGGGGTCAGCAAACTTCAGCACATCGCAAGCGAGTTGGACGTTCTCTCCGTCGTCCGCCCCGCCGTAGAGGCGGTGCTCGCCTGATGGCCAACCACACCCGCGGCACCACAGCAGGCCGCGTCCACAACGACCTGCGCAACCTGGCCCGCCGCAACAGCCGGTCCACGGGCGAGGTCATGGTCGAGTACGTCCTCGAACGGTTCCTCTACTGCCCGGCCTCATCGCCCCTGGGCCGGGAGCACTTCGTCCTCTTCGATCCCACGACACTCAAGACGGTCCCCATCCGCGAGGAGGACGACGCCGACCAGGTTCCACGACCGACATGACGGACCCCGCCAGGGCGCGCCATACGATATCGCTTCTCATGCAAATCTGATATCATTTGGTGGTTCTGATCGCGCGAGGAGGCCAGTATGGCGAGGACAGTGATCGACCTCGATGAGACCATGGTCGCCGAGGCCATGCGCATCTTCGGCACCAAGACAAAAGCCCAGGCCGTACGCCTCGCCATGGAGGACGCCGTCAAACGGCACCTGCGACAGGAGGGCTTCGACGCGATGGACGCCGGCGACTTCGACTTCAGCGAGATCATCGAGAGCACCGGCCCTCGGAACGCCGACGGAACCCTTAAGCGCGAAGGTGGCCGAGCCGCCTGATGCAGGACCGCTACCTGATCGACAAGTCCGCTCTGGCGCGCTGGACAAAACCCGGCGTCAGAGAGGTACTCAAGCCCCTCCACGAGCGCTACTTGCTCTCAGTCTGCCAACCCACCGAATACGAGATGATCCACTCGGCCCGGGACACCGCCGAGGCCACGCGAATCAGTACCTGGCTACGCGCCTTCGACTACCTGCACAGTGACGACCACACTTTCACTCGCGCCCTGGAGGTCCAGCGCCACGCTCTCAACGCAGGCTTCCACCGGGCACTGTCACTCCCCGACCTTCTCATCGCCGCCACAGCGGAGCTGAACCGGCTGACCGTACTCCACTACGACGGCGACTTCGACATGATCGCCTCCCTCACCGGCCAACCCACCGAGTGGGTCGTGCCACCAGGCATCGCCGACCGCTGAACGGTACTGAGACCGCAATTGAGACCACCGACTCCTACAGGGAGCGTGCCGGCCTCGACATCGGCGATCGCGTGAGTGCCGGAAGCCCAGACTCCAGGCCACCGCCCGCCGCCACAGCCCGGCCCATGCTCACCCGCCATGGGGAACGCCATACGCTGCGTGCTGGAGAGCGAGACATCCGGCTGGCCCGGCGAGGGGACTGAGATGAGTGCACGGCGACCTGGCCGGTGCTGTCACACTCCATGAGGAGACGCTGGCCCGGCGTAGACAAGCACTTGGCGACGACCACCCCGACACTCTCGTCAGCTGCGAGGAACTGGCTCGCACCTACAAGGAGTGCGGCGACCTGGATCGTGCCGTCTCTCTGCACGAAGCCACACTCACGCAGTACCAGCGACCTCTAGGACCACCCCATCCCGCCACGCTGAACAGCCAAAATGGCCTAGCGGCGACCTATCTCACCTCAGGCAACGTGTCCCGCGCTCTTCCGATGTACGCCGCCGTCCTCGCCCAATGGCAGCAGGCGCTCGGCGACAGCGATCCCGAAACCATCACCAGCCGGAACAATCTCGCCTACGCCTATCCGACCGCCGGACGCCCAGACCAGGCAGCGCAGCACCTCGAAACGGCCCTGGCCCGGTGCGAGGAGGTCCACGGCGAGGCGCACCCGGAGACCATTGCCATCCGCGCGAACCTCGACTGAGCCTACCGGGACGCCGGGTACCCGGCCCGTTCGCTTCCACTGTTGGAGACCGCGGCCGGGCAGAGCGATCCGCTGACGGACGTGTCCGCGCTGCGTGCCGAGGCCGACCGGCTGGCCGCGACCGGAACCGCTCCGCCCGGCCCGCTTCGCGGTCTGCCGACTCCGCCCGACGACCGTGGAGTTCTGGTGCGCGGACCCGGACCGCCTGCACCGCAGACTGCGCTACGACCGCCGGAACGACGGCTGGCACGCCGGCCGGCTCCAGCCGTGGCGCCGCAGAGCGTGTGAAGCCCTAGAGCCGTAGAGCCGCAGCGACCGTGAAGCCGTAGGGCGACCATCTGCTGTCCGCCGCCCGGCTGCGGCGGGCCGGGGAGGTGTTCGGCCCGGTGGTCTACGGCTGGTACGGGCAGACGGAGGCCAGTCTGATCACCGAGGTACGGCCGCACGAGCACACGCTGCTCGGCCGGATGGGCCAGGTCACCGCGGGCCGCCCGGTGCCCGGGGTGGAGATCGCGGTCTGCGGGGAGACGGGCGGACAGCTGCCCGCCGGGCGGAGCGGGGAGATCCGGGTCGGCTCCCCGCAGGTCATGACCGGCCACTGGAGACAGCCCGAGCTCAACGCCGAGGTCCTGCACGACGGTTGGCTGTGCACCGGGGACGCCGGCTATCTGGACGAGGAGGGATACCTCTACATCGCGGGCCGCTACAAGCAGATGATCAAACTGGCGGTGGGCCTTCAGGTCTTCCCGCCGAGCTGGAGGCCTTCCTGCTCACCCACCCGGCCGTGGCGCAATGCATGGTCTTCGGTGTGCGCCGCCCGGACGACGCGGAGGACATCCACGCGGCGGTCGTCCCGGCCCCCGGCCCCCACCCGGACCCCGCCGCGATCCAGGACTTCGTGACCGCGCACCAGGGCCCCCTGCACACCCCGAGCACCGTGCACGTCCTCACCGAGATGCCGCTCACCCCGGTCGGCAAGCCCGACAGACCCCGGGTGCTGGCCCGACTCGGCCTGACGGACGAGAACTTCGCCACCTCTTGAGCCCTGAACGCGTTCCGCAGGCCTATGTTCCCCCAGGGGCTACCGCTCAGTAACCACTCGCTCGTACGCTGCCGCCAACTCACCAACAGACCAAGGGAGTTGGGTCATGCGCGTTCTCAGACGGCTGGCGGCGGTCGCGGCCGCCGGGGCCCTGTTCGTCCTGGCGGGCGGTACCGCGCACGCGGACACGGGGTCGCCGAAGTTCTCCGCGGCCACCACCATCGGCACGCACAATGCATACGACAAGGCCAAGTACACCTACTGGGCGCAGGCGCTGGACTCCGGGGCCTCACTGCTGGAGCTGGACGTGTACGTCGACAGCATCAGCAAGCGCTGGCGGGTCAGCCACAGCAACCCGTGGGGCGACAACAACAACTGCGAATACGCCAACACCCCCAGCCAGTTGTACAGCCAGGCCACCAGCCAGGACCTCGGCAGCTGCCTGGACAACATGGCGGCCTGGGAGCAGCTGCACCCGGACCACGCGCCCATCGTCGTCAAGGTCGAGATGAAGGTCGGGTTCAACCAGACCATCGGCCTGGGCCCCAGCGCGTTCGACACACTCGTCTCCCAGAAGCTGGGCAGCAGTGTGTACAAGCCCGCCGACCTGCTCGGCTCCTCGTACTCCACGCTCGACGCGGCCGCGAAGGCCAACGCCTGGCCCACCCGTGACCAGCTCAAGGGCAAGTTCATCTTCGAACTGATCCCGGGCACGGTGGAGGAGGCCAACCCGTTCGACCACTACTGGACGGACCAGGAGTACGGGGACCACCTGCGCGACCTGTACGCGGCCGGGAACATCTCCCAGGCCCAGGCCTTCCCGGCCGTGCTGGGCGCGGCGAACGGGGACCCGCGCACGAGCCGCTACGACTCCTCCATCCAGCCCTGGTTCGTGTTCTTCGACGGCGACGCGGCCACCTATGTGAACAACGGCTACGACACGTCGTTCTACTCCACGAACCACTACATCCTGATCATGACGGACGCCTACAACGTGTCACCGGCGATCTCCTCGACCGGTCCGACCGACGCCGAGGTCGCGGCCCGGCTCGCGCTGCTCGCCGCCGACCACGCCAGCATCATCACATCAGACTGGTCGACCAAGTCGGCGGCCGTACTGAGCGCGGTCTCGGCCCGGAGCTGACCGAGACCGACCGAGCCGGACAATTCACGCGTCCACGCGGATCCTCCGTGCCAGGCTGGGGAATGGGGAATACGGAATACACAGTTCCAGCATCACTCCCCACTGGCACCCAGGGAGCCCCCCACATGCTGCACGGCATCGATGTGAGCGCGTACCAGTCCGCCACCTACGACACGGACGGCCTCTCCTTCGTCTTCATCAAGGCGACGGAGGGGCGTTCGTACGTCAATCCCAAACTCGCCGCCCAGACCAAGACCGGGCGCGACGCCGGACTGGTCGTCGGCTTCTACCACTTCCTCTGGCCCGGCAACCTCACCGCCCAGGCCGAGTACTTCGTCCAGCACGCCCCCGAGAGGGCCGGCGAGATCCTGGCCGTCGACTGGGAGACCACCCCCGAGGGCACCCACGCGACCAACGCCGAGAAGGACAGCTTCATCCGCAAGGTGAAGGCACTCCGGCCGAACAACCGCGTGATCCTCTACACCAACCGGAACTACTGGCTTACCGTCGACACCACCTCCTACGCGGGAGACGGCCTGTGGATCGCCGACTACGTGCGCGCCGGTCACCCGCGCATCGAGGCCGACTGGCGTTTCCACCAGTACACCAGCGATCCGTACGACAAGGACGTGGCGGACTTCGACGACGAAGCGGACCTCAAGTCATGGGCGAAGAAAGAAGACTGAGCCTTCATGGCGGATCCGGCAGGTTTCAGGGCGGTGCGCCGGGGCGACACTGTGAACCGTGGTGACCAGCCCGACCCCCTTCTGGGAGGCCCTCGACGCCGGCGACCGTGCGGCGCTGCTGCGGGCGGCGACGCAGGTCCCGCTCGCCGCCGACCGGCAGTTCCTCGCCCAGGGCGAGGGCTCGGACCATCTCGTCGTGCTGCTGCACGGCTGGGTCAAGGTGGTCGCCCAGTCGCAGGCCGGCTACCGCGCCCTGCTCGCGTTGCGCGGTCCGGGCGAACTCCTGGGCGAGCAGGCCTCGGTGGAGAACGGCCGCCGCTCCGCCACCCTGGTCACGGCCACCGCCGCGGACCTGCTGCACCTTCCGGCCAGCCGCTTCCATGTGCTGGCCCGCGCCCGTCCCGGCATCGCCGCGGCCCTGGAACAGACCCTGGTACGACGGCTGCGCGAGGCGGACGCCCAGCGCGCCGGCATCACCGAACCGGTCCCCGCCCGCCTCGCCGCCCTCCTGCTCGACCTGGTGGAACGCTGCGGCCTCCCGGAGCCCGAGGGGCCCGGCCGCCGGATAGGGCTCAGCCTCTCCCAGGACGATCTGGCCGGGCTGCTGCTGACCTCCCGGCGGACGGTCAGCCGGGTCCTGGAACAGTGGCGGGCGCAGGGCTGGATAGTGACGGGACGTCAGACACTGGCGGTACGGGCGGTGGACCAGTTGAAGGGGCAGGCGTTCGGCGGGTGAAGGATCCGGTCAGCAGGATGTGTGACTCACCCCGCCCTTCGGCGCCTTGAGGATGCGGTAGCCGCCGGTGTCGGTGAGCTGGTAGGTCACCGTCCAGTCGTCGCAGGTGTCGTCGGTGCTGCCGGACGGGCCGTAGCCGGCGGCCTGGTGGCTGCGGAAGTTCAGCGTGGCCATGGTGTACCCACCGTCGGTGGTGAGGGCGCTCAGCATGAAGCCGCTGTCCCGGGTGGTGGACATGACCTTCTTCCACTGGGCCCGGCTGGAGCTGGAACCCAGGTCGACGGCAGCGGAGTTCGGGTCGTAGTACTTGAGTGCGTTGTCGTAGTCCTGTTCGTTGATCGCGCCGAAGAACTCGGCGAACATCGTGGCCACGTCCTCGGCCGCCGGGTCGTCGGCGACCTGGGAGTAGTCGACGGTGGCGCCCGTGGTGACGGCCTGGTCCGGAGTGGGTGTCGGGGTGGGGTCGTCGGTGGTGGGGTCGGTCGGGCCGGGGGTGTCGGTGGTGTCCGAGTAGGGGCTGGCGGACAGCGTCGTGGGCGACCCGGAACCGGAGCCGCCGGTGGGGTGCATATGGGTCACCGCGTAGCCGCCCACCCCACCGACCAGCACGGCCGCCAGCAGCCAGCCGACCACCTTGCCGCCCGCCGACGAGGGGGCCGGGCGGCGCAGCGGCGGGGCCGAGGCGGGCGCCGACTGGGCGAACACCGCGGCCGGCGATCCCCCCGTGGGCGGCTGCGCCCCGGTCCGCGCCTGCGCACGGGGCTGACCGGTCTGGGTCTGGGCCTGGGCCTGGGCCTGGGCCGCACGGAAGGCCTGGGCCGCCTGGGCCGCCGCCTGCTGCTGCCCGGCGCGGTGGTGCGCCAGCTCCAGCGGCTTCAGCCACTCGATGAGGGCGGGGCGGCGCACCGGGTCCAGGCTCTGGGCGCGGGAGGCGAGGTTCGCCAGTTCGGTGGAGACGGCGCGCAGCGGGACGAGGTCGGTGCTGTCGAAGCTGCGGCTGAAGATCCGGGCGGCGAGCAGCCCGAACTTCCAGGAGTCGGAGGCCGGCGTGGCCTTCTGCTCGGTGTCGGGCACCTCCCAGTCGGGCGTGGCCACCTGATCCAGCACGTCCCGGCCGAGGCAGCGCATGGAGTCGCAGTCGATCAGCAGACAGCGGGCCTCGCCCTGCGGCCCCTGGAGGGTGAACAGCACGTTGTTCGGCGAGAGGTCGCCGATCACCACCTGGCGCCGGTGCAGCCAGTCGAGGGTGCGGGCCAGGTCCAGCAGCAGTTCCAGGCGCCGTACGTCGTCGACGAGCAGGCCGATACGGGTGGCGTAGGCGTCGTCGTTGAGCAGGTACTGCATCGCCTGCGGTTTGGCCTCGTTTCCCGGCGGGATGCGCACCTGGTACGACGCGGGCACCCGGCCCATCAGGAAGCCGACGACCTCGGTCCCCTGGTTCCTGGACGGCACCGGGTCCTGCGGGTCCGGTCCCCGGTACGCCAGCACGGTCGGCCAGGTGAGCCGCTCGTCCAGGAAGGCGCGCTCGCCCGGGGTGAGCCGCTGGCGGAAGCAGACCATCTCGTACAGCGCGTCGGCGGCGTAGACGACGTTCTTCCGGTACTCCTTGTAGACCAGGGTCTGGCCCGGGAACAGCCCGGCCGGGTCCGGCACTCCGTAGACGATGCCCTGACCGCCGTCGCCCAGCCGTTGGGCCTGGTAGGCCCCGAGTTTCTGGGGCAGTACCCAGGGCACCCGCACCTCGGTCATCGTGGCCCTCCCCGTGGCCACAGGGCCAGCAGTGTGCGGTCGTCGTCGAAGGTCTCCCGGTAGAAGTCCAGGGTGAAGGCGAAGGCCAACGGCGGTATGGGGGTGGCGAGTTCGTTGGTGAACAGGTCGGCCACCCGGCCCCGGCCGTCGCCGACCGGGTCGCCGAAGCCGTCCGTGCCGACGAGCAGCACCATCCCCGGGTCGAGGTGCACGGCCCGGGGCCGGATGTCGGCGGGCACGTACGGCAGGGGCTGTACGGCGGAGGAGACCAGCCCGTCGGAGCCGAGCTCCTTGCCGCCGGACAGCCCGTACAGCTGGCCGTGCTTGATCGCCCAGACCCCGGAGTCGCCCACCGACACCAGCGCCACCTGCACACCGTCCGGGGTGGGGGTGGCCGCCCCGGCGACCAGTGTGGTGGCAAGCAGGTCGGCGGTCTCCTCCATGGTCGCGTCCTGGCGGCGCAGCAGCCGGGCGGCCTGCTCGCGCAGCTGCCAGTGGACGGTGCCGAGCAGCTTGCCCCAGTCGGTGACATGGCCGCCGCTCGCCCGGACCTGGTCGAGGAGTTCGCCGACCGCGCTGCGGCAGGCCAGCTGGGAGCCGATGTGCGGCTGGCGGGCGTCGGAGACGCCGTCGGCGACGGCGAACACCACGGCCTTGGAGATCTCGTCGTAGGCGGCCGCGGCATCGTCCTCGCGGGGGCGGCCCTCGGCCCGGTGGGCGTACCCGCGGACCGAGGCGAGCCGCAGGTCGAGCGCGTCGGTGGACCAGCCGTCGCACACGGTGTCCGGGCGGTACGACAGCCCGCCGGCGGGCGGCCGGTAGGTGAAGCCGGGGGCGGCGCCGTCGATGAGGATGGGCTGCCAGGGCCCGTCCAGGTCACCGGCGGACGCGGGCGGCGGAGCCGGTGCGTACTGCGGCCCGGCACCCGGCAGGCCCGCGCGGCTGGTGGGGGCGCCCGGTGGCCAGCCGCCGTCCCTGTCGACGTCGTACACCGAGTCGCCGTGCCCGGAGTCGCCGTGCCCGGAGTTGCCGTGCCCGGAGTTGCCGTGCCCGGAGTCGCCGTGCCCGGAGTCGCCGTGCCCGGAGTCGCCGTGCCCGGAGTCCGGTCCGCCGGGGCGGCCCGTGCCGGGGGCGGCCGGCGGGAACAGGGCCGGTGGCGGCCCGGGCGGCGGTGGCGGTGATCCGTACTGTTCGCCGCGCTCCTCGCCGGAACGCCGGCTCGGGAAGATGGGCATCTCAGATCACGTCGATCGCTACGGTGAAGCCTTCCGGCTTGTCCACCACGAGCTGCGGGGAGGCGGAGCCGAGCGAACGGCCCGAGGAGATCACGCTCTTGGTGAGTGCGGTGCAGAACTTGGCGATGGCCCCGCCGACGTCGACGCCCTTGTTGGCGACGAACCCGAACTGCGGCTCGGTGGCGACCTGGTTGATGGTCTGCGCGTCGGCGTCCACGATCCCGCAGGCGATGATGTTGGGCGCGCCGTGGGTGACTTGGCGGTCGGTGAGTCTGCGGTGGGCGTCCTGCCAGTCCTCGCCCCGGTTGGGCAGCCCGTCGCTGAGGAAGAACACGGCGGGGCGGTGCACCTGGTAGCCCTCCCTCTTGAGGTCGGCCACGTCGTTCGGTATGCGGTTGATCAGGTCCTCGAAGGCGGCCAGGTAGCTGGTCATGCCCCGGGTGCGCAGCTCGGGGAACTCCCCCGCGCTGCGCAGGTCGACGAGGTGGACACGCTCGACCACGTCGTCGGAGAAGCCGAGCACCGAGAAGCGCACCTTGGCGGCGGCCATGGGCTCGCCGAGGAGTGCCTGGTGCAGTGAGCGCAGGCCGTCGTTGAGGTCGTCGATGTGCTCGATCATGGAGCCGGACTCGTCGGCGAGGACGTAGATGGGGAGCAAGTGCCCCCGGTTGCTTTCCACCATCGTCTTTCCGTTTCTGGCGAGTTGGGGAGCTGTGGGTCGGGTCAGTAGGCGTCCTCGGCGCGCCGGAAGCCGTCGGGCGGGTTGACCGAGAACTGCGGGTCGCCCGCGGCGATCCGGCGGCCGTAGCCGACGACGCTGTCGCGCAGGAACACCGCGCAGCTGTGTGCGGCGGAGACGGCGTCCTGGTGCGGCGGGGCCATGAACCCGAACTCGGGCCGGGTGGCCACGGCCCGTACCGCGAAGGTGTGCGCGCGGCCGACGCCGAGCGCGATGACGTGCGGCGCGGCTGGGTTGCCGGTGGCGTCGGTGAGGGCCCGGTGCGCGTCACGCCAGTCGTCGGTCTCGTCGTGCGCCCCGCCGGTGACGAAGTACACGATCGGGCGCAGCACTTGGGCGCCCTGCGCCTTGACGACCCCGACGTCCTGGGCGACGACGGTCCGCAGCTGCTGGAAGGCGTGGCCGTACGACAGCCCTTGGCGGCCGGTGAGGATCGGGGTGCGGGTGGCGGTGGTCACCGTCTCCAGCTGGAGCCGGGGTTCGGTGGTGGCGGCCATGCCCAGCACGGACAGCCGGATGCCCGCCGACACGTCCGCGGCGGCGGCGAGGGCCGCGTGCAGGTCGCTCAGGCCGCGGTTGAGCTCCTCGATGCAGTCGGGCGCGGACTCGTCGAGGACGAGGTAGATCAGCGCCGCGTAGGCGGGCCGGGCGACCGGGGTGACCTGGGTGGGTGTGTAGGCCGGGGCGTACGGCTGGGACGGCGGCTGCGAGTACGGAGGCTGCTGGTACGGAGGCTGCTGGTACGGCGGTTGGAGGTGGGACTGGGTCTGGGTGGGGCCGGAGGCGGCGGCCGAGGGGAGCTGGGCGGCGGGCGCGTCCCAGGGACGGGCGCCGGGCAGCTGGGGTGCGCCGGCGGTGGGCAGCTGGCCCGCCCCGGCGGCCCGGCCGACGACATCGGTCAGGAGCTGCCGCATCACCTCCAGGTCGCCGGCCTGGACCAGGTTCTTGTCGGCCATCGCCTGGAACAGGGCGAGCGCACGCTGGTTCTGCAGCTCGGCGGTGGCGAAGCGGGCCTCCTCCAGCTTGCGCAGCATCTCGAAGGCGCCGGCCGCGTCCTCGGGGTGGGTGTTGAGGTACTGGCGGATCAGGCCCTCGCTGTCGATCCGGGTGCCCTCCAGGGCCTTGGCCTGCCGGGCCGCGGCCTCCATCTGCAACTCCTGCTGCTTGGAGTCGAGTTGCCCCTGCCGTACGACGGCTCCCAGGTTCGGCGTGTGTTCGGCCTGGCCGAGCGTCTCACGCCGGCCGGCCTCGATCAGGGACTCCAGGTAGGCCTTGGACTTGGCGTCGGGCGCGACGGTGACCTGGCAGCCGTAGATGATCAGGCCCTCGGCGAGCAGGACCTGCTGGGCGCACTTCTGGTTGAGGAACATCTGGAGGCCGAAGGAGTCCTCGATCGCGAACCGCTGCCCGGCCGCGTGGAAAAGGCTGGTGAGGTAGCCGTGGACGACGGGCAGGGCGTCGTCGATGCCGGAGCGCACCCAGTTCTTGGCGCCGTCGAAGCCGTCGATGCGGAAGCAGAAGTCGACCCGGACCTCGAAGGCGTGCACACCGTCCCGGGAGACCAGCGGGTTGCGGCCGAGCACGGCGCTGCGCTGCCGGGGCCGCAGGTCGACCTCGTAACGGGTGCGGTATTTGGAGAAGACCTGTTGGGACGGGGTCATCGGGCGGCCGTCGAAGCACTCGACCTCGCCGGCCGCGGTGGCGTAGACGACCGCGAGGTGCGGCTGGGTGGCCTTGGTGGGGCCGACCGCCATACGCGGCACGGGTTTCCGCTCGGCGATCAACGAGACCTGCTCACTCACCGGGCACCTCCTGACGGGAACGAGACCGGGACCGGCTCACTCACCGGACACCTCCTGACTGGGTGGATGCGGCTGCCTTCAGGGCGGCGCCGAGCACCGCCGCCGTGCGGGGCAGCGGGCGGAACCGGTCGCGGTCGGTCCAGTGGCGGGCGTAGCGCTCCAGGAGCAGCGCGGCCCGGGCACTGCGGGTGGCGACGTCCTCGACGAGGACCCGGACCATGTCGTCCAGGAGCTGCGGGTCAGCCTCGGCGCGGGCGGCCCAGGCCTCCAGCACCCCGCCGGCCTCGTCGGCGAACAGCTCGCCGTTGATCACCTCGGCCCACAGGTAGCCGAGCAGGCGCCGCAGTTCATGGCCGGGCGGGGCGTCCGCGGCCAGCCGGAGCAGGGTGGGGCGGCTGCGCCGGGCGCCGGCGGTGCCCGGCTCGTCGGTGACCAGGAGGTTGGCGAGCATCAGGAAGACCAGGTGCCCGGAGGGGCGGCTGGCGCTCTCGTGGGACATCTCGGCGATGGCCCGCAGCACCACCGGCGCATGCGCGTCGACGTCCTCCTCCAGCAGGTCGGCGAAGGCGTCGCCGATCTCGATGGCGACCTGGATGTGGTCGACGGTGCCCAGCCGGGTGAGCGCGAGGACGGCCCCGGACAGATCGGTGCCGCCCAGGCACAGGCCGTAGGCGCGGGCGGCGGCCGCCTCGAACTCCCAGTCGGTGCCCATGTACCAGCGCTCGACCAGCCCGCGCACCCCGGGCCGCAGCGCGGGGCGGCGCAGGCAGACGCGCAGGGCGTAGGCGACGGCCTCACGGCGCAGATAGCCCGTGGTCTGGTCGCGCACCCAGTCCGGGAAGACCTGGGTGGCGACGTACTCGAAGGACTCGGTGGCGATCAGCCCCAGCGCCGTACCGGCGTAGCTGCGCACCTGCTGCGAGCGCCGGTCGACCAACCCGCCGAGCCAGCCGATGAGTTCGTGCTGGATGCGGTACTCGGACCACACGTGCCGGATGATCCGGGCCGGGTAGTCGGGGTTGCGGTACTCGGCGACCGTGCACGGCAGCCAGCCGAAGTCGCCGAGGGTGAGGGTGGCCACGGTCCGGGCGCGCAGCTTCTCGGCGAGCAGCCGGCGGGACTGGCTGAACGGGTCCTGACGCAGCGGCACCGGACCGGTCTCCACACTGGCGGTGAGGACACCGCTGTCGCTGCGGAACCGGTCGAGCAGCGCGCTCGCACCCATGGCGACATGCTCCTGGGGCAGTCCGCCGAGTACGGCGAGGGCGATCGCCTGGGTGCGCAGCCCGGTCTCGCCGAGCCCCTCGAACCACTCCTCGGGCCCCTCCCCGCCGGTGTGGTCCATCCTGGTGCGCACCCGCTCGGGGTCGATGGCGCCGCCGCCGTGTTCGTGCGCGAGCACCTCGGCGAGCCGGGCCGCGTCCCGGCAGGCGGCGGCCGCGTCGAGGAGTTCCTCGGTGAGGTCGCCGATCCCGGCGGCGGTGAGCGCACCCTCGGCGTCGTCGTCGCCGAGCCGGTGGAAGAGATGGGCGCGCAGGACGTCGGCCAGGATGTCGGGGCGGGCGATGCGCTGCACGTACTCGCCGACCCCGCGCCCGAGGTCGGTCTCCGGAGCGGCGATCAGCACGAGATGGGCATCGGCACGCAGCAACAGATCTTCGAGTCCGTCGAGCTGAGGTCCGCGCAGCTCGGCGAGGTCCGCCGGACGGTCCACCAACAACCCGGCGCCACTGCCGAGTTGTCGGAGGTCGTTGAGCTGGGTCAGTTCGGCGACCGAGTCCACCTGGTAGAAGCGCTTGGCCTGGGCGGCTATCAACAGCCGCACGGCAGCCGCGTGTTTGCCCGCACCTGCCGGACCGCGCAGCACGACCGAACGGCGCTGCCAGGCGTCGGCGACGACATCGTCCCAGCGGGGCGGGGCCTGGAAGGTGTGCCGTACGGTCTCCACGGCCTGGGCGGGCAGGGTGCGCAGGACGAGCCTGCGGTCCTCCCCCACATTGATGACGATCTTGTCCCCGTCGAAGACATCGCCGCCGATGCGCCCCCAGGCCGAGCGCAGCAGCCCGGCCCGCAGACTGCCGGCGCCGGCCCGGCCGGTGGCCTCGCTGGCGCTGCCACCGGCGCCGACGCTGTTGTCGGGAGGCGCGGCGGCCCCCGGCTGGCCGGCACCCGGCGCCGCGTGCCCCGCCCCGCCGTCGCCGCCACCGGCCGGGGCCGAGGAGCCGGCCGGACCGGACCCCGCGACACCCGCGACACCGGCGGCACCGGCGGAGGCGGCGGACCCGGCAGATGCGGGCACGCCGCCCCCGGGAGCGCCTCCCCCTGCGCCCCCGGCACCCGCGGGAGCCCCCGCACCGCCCCCTCCCCCACCCCCGGCCCCCGCTGCCGGAGGGGTGCTCATGCGCCGTCCTCGGGAGTGCCGTCGGCGCCGTACTCGACCTTACGACCGTTGACGTAGTCGCCCTTGATCTCGATGAAGTCCCCGCGTACGGCCATCGCGCCGTCGCCGACGGCTATCTGACTGTCCGTTATCTGGTACGGCACAGGCGACGGAACCGGGCTCCCCAGTTCGGTCCCGCCGCCTGCCGCCCCCGCGGACCCGCCCGTGCCGGGAGCGTCCCCCGGTCTCGCTCTCTCACGTGGCGGTTCCCCCGAGTCCGCGGGGAGTCCGGGCGGTGCCGGATAGCCGGGCACGGTGACCCAGCCCCGGCACGGTTCGCCGTGCTTGGTGACGAAGTCGGCCGGCAGGTAGGCCGCCGGGTCGATGCCCGGGTAGCGGCCCAGTACCACCCTGCGGTGGAGCTCGTCGGAGACGACCAGCACCATCCGGGCCCGCCCGGCGCGGGCGAGCACCTGCTTGACCGGTCCCGCGTCCACCAGCCGGGCCAGGTCGTTGATGCCGGCGCCGGTCCAGCGCTGGCCCCGGCGGATCACCAGCCCCTGGTTCAGGCCGACGCGCAGCCGCATCCGGTGTTCGTGGTTGAAGGTGTCGCGGTGCCGGAGCAGCGCGTCCTCCATGCCGCGCACCAGCTCGCGCAGCAGTCTGGTCGGCCGGGTGTCCGGCGGCAGTAACAGCAGCATGCCGTCCCCGCGGTCCTGCGTCAGCTCCTCGTCGAGCGGGAGCCCGGCGCCGGCCAGCGCGAACTCGACCACGTGGTACAGCTCTTCGTGCAGCGTGGCCTGGGTGGTCTCCGGGCGCAGGCTGAAGTCCTCGATGTCGAGGAGCACGATCCAATAGCTGAGCGGATCGTCCGGAACCACCATGAGCGACCTCCCGTGCCGACGCGGGACCCGTGGTGCGCCCCGCGCATATCTGGATAGAACCTGCTCCCGGCAGTGTCTACGCCATCTGGCGCACAGTGCCCTGATCTCAACGGCTTCGCCAAGGTTTCCGACATAACGTCACACAGACGCGTACGATGCCCCATCCGTGTGCACAGAAACACCCGGGACGGAAAATGTCGTTCCGTCATATTCTGTGAGCGAGAGGGAAGTTGACTGTCGAGCGCCGGAAGTGGTGCGAAGGGGGACCCGGTTGCGACGGTTTCGCGTCCCACCACTGTTGCTGGTGGGCTTTGTGCTCGGGCTGGTGGTCGTGCTGCTCACCCGCTCCTGCGGGGGCGGCGGCCCCGTCTCGTCGGAGTCGGCACCGACATCGACTCCGGCTCCGGCTCCGCCCTCGGCGTCCGCCTCCGTGAAGAGCGACACCGGTGTGCCCGCCCTGTGGCCCGCGCCGAGGAGTGTGCGCCGGGAGAGCGGCTCGGTGCCGATCGGACGGAGCGTGGCGGTGCGGGCCGACGCGGGTACGGACGCGTCGACGCTGGACGCGGTGACCCGGGCGTTGCGGGCGGGCGGCGCACGGGAGGTCCGGGTCGGGGACGCGCCGCGGCGGGGCGAGCTGCTGGTGACGGTGGGCACGACCGCGACCGGCCTGCCGCCGGAGGGCTACACGCTCACGGCGGCCACGACCTCGGCGGGCCCCCGCGTGACGCTGTCCTCCTCCGGCGCGGACGGCGCCTTCCACGCTGCCCAGACCCTGGCCCAGCTGATCCGCCCGGTCGGCTCGCCGTCCCCCCGCGCCGCCCTGCCCGCCGTCAGCATCCGCGACTGGCCGGCCACCGCGACCCGCGGCATCGTCGAGGGCTTCTACGGCACACCGTGGACGCAACGCGAACGCCTCGGCCGGCTCGACTTCGCGGCCCGCTGGAAGCTCAACACGTACGTCTACACGCCCAAGGACGACCCCTACCTCCGCGACCGCTGGCGCGACGAGTACCCCACGGACACGCTCACCGGCATCCGCACCCTGGCCGCCCGGGCCGCGGCCGACCACGTGACCTTCGTCTACGCCCTCTCCCCCGGCAAGTCGATCTGCTACTCCTCGGCGGGCGACCGGGCGGCCCTCGTCACCAAGCTCCGCCAGCTCTGGGACGAGGCCGGGGTACGGGCCTTCGCCATCCCCCTGGACGACATCGAGATCGACCGCTGGAACTGCGCGCGGGACGCGACGGTCTACGGCACGGGCCGGGCGGCGGTGGCCAGGGCGCAGGCGGCGCTGCTGAACGGGGTCCGCCGGGACTTCCTGTCCGCCCACCCGGACGCGGCCCCCCTGATCACCGTCCCCACGGAGTACGACGGCTCCCGCGCGAGCGCGTACAAGACCACCCTCGCGGCCGACTTGGACAAGGACGTCACGGTGATGTGGACGGGCCCCCTGGTGGTCTCCCCCGCCCTCAGCACGGCCCAGGCCCGGGAGGCGGCCCGCCTCTACGACCACCGCATCCTGGTCTGGGACAACTACCCGGTGAACGACTACACGGCACCGAACCTGCTGCTGGGCCCCTACACCGGCCGTGACACCACCCTCCCCGGCGCGGTGGCGGGCCTCCTGGCCAACCCCATGAACCAGGCGGCGGCCTCCGACCCGGCCCTCTTCTCGACGGCGGCGTACACCTGGAACCCCACGGCGTACCGCCCCGCGCAGGCCCTGGACGCGGGCCTGTCGGCACTGGCCGACGGCGACGGGACGGCTCTGACGGCTTTGCGGGCCTTCGCCGACGTGAACCGGGCGTCAAGGCTGGACCCGACCGAGGCCCCGGAACTGGCGGCGCTGATCACGGCGTACTGGAAGGGCGGGGCGACGGCCGAGGACGCGTTGCGCACCCGCCTGACGATCCTCGCGAACGCCCGGACGACGGTCCCGTCCGCGCTCCGCACCTCGGCCTCCCCCTGGCTGTCGGCCACCCACGACTGGGCGGAGGCGGCCCTCTCCGCCCTCGACCTCCGCACCGGCAGATCCACCCGAGCCGAGGTCGAATCCCACCGCACGGCAGCCCGCTCCCACACGGTCCTGGACTGGCAGGGCCGAACACGGACGGTCGAGGTGGGAGCGGGGGTACTGGACACGTTCGTGGCAAGGGTGCTGGGCGGGTAGACCCGTACCGCCGCTCACCGCCGTCCCGCCGCCACGGAGCCCAGCCACGGCGGCGGTTCCCGGCGGTGCCGAACCGGCCGGACCACGCCCCCGGACGAACCCGCGGTGCCGGACCGGCCGGGTCGGGCCATGACCTCGGACGGACCGGCGGTGCCCCGCTGTCGGTCGTTATCCCCGGAAGTTCTCCGGTCGTTCCGCGGACGCCTCCGCCAGGGCCTTGCGTACCTCCTCGACGTCCCCGCGCAGGCCGTACACCGGCGTCCCCGGCTGCTGGCGCCAGGAGTCGTCGATGCCGCCGTTGTCGACCGTGTCGAAGCCGAGTTCGTCGATCAGGGCGCGGACGACGCGCTTGGCCGCCTCGTCGTCGCCGGAGACCGGGACGGCCTGGCGGTCGGGGTCGCCGGCGGGGTGGTGGCGGTCGAGGATGTCCTGCGCGTAGGTGCCGTTGAAGGCCTTGATCACGGCGTGGCCGATCTGGCGCTCGGTCCAGCGGCTCTCCGTGATGCCCTCGTCCTCGATCCCGGCGATCCGGCCGTCCCGCTCCCGCGGGTAGTAGTTGCCGGTGTCGATCACCGCGACGTCCGGCGCCGCGCCGTCCAGCAGGCCTGCCGGCAGGTTCGGGACCGCCTTCAGCGGGACGGTGACGACCACGACCTCCGCACCCCGCGCCGCCTCCTCGGCCCGTACCGCCGTCGCGCCCGTCTCCTCGGCCAGTGCGGCAAGCGTCTCGGGGCCCCGCGAGTTCGCCACGGACACGTCGTGACCGAGGGCGGTGAGCCGCCGGGTCAGGTTGCCGCCGATGTTGCCCGCGCCGATGATGCCGATCTTCATGACACACCCTTCGAAAATCGATGCACATACATACGTCTGTCGTGCGGCATCAACCTCGGGCGCGCCCCGATCATTCCGGACACTGCCCCGTCCGGGCGACCTGGCCGCGGATCAGAGGGCGAGCTTCCTGCGGAAGCACACCCGGTCCTGCCCCGGACCGTCGTAGTCGCTGTGCACGGGCACACCGCCGACCTCCCGGTTCCCGGCTTCCGGCGTGAACCCCATGGCGCGATGGAAGGCGATGGACCCGGCGTTCCTCGGTGAGGTGATCGCGCGCACCTCCGTGCGGCCCGCCTCGGCGGCCTGCCGGAAGAAGGCCGTGTACAGACGGCGGGCCGTGCCCTGTCCTCTCAGTTCCGGATCCACTCCCACGAAGTGGATGTACGCCTCGTGGTCGTTGTCGGCCGCGTGGAAGCCGATGAGGAACGCCTTGATGCCGGCACCGTCCTCCAGGACCAGGCTGGTACCGGAGAAGAACTGCAGGAACAGCCTGGGAAGCAGCAGCGAAAGCTCCTGGGCCTGCGCGGGGGTGCGCGAGTCCCCCCACCACCGATGCACGCAGCCGACGAGCGCACCGTGGTCGGAGACACGGGCCCGGCGCAGTACCGGTATCCGGTCGGTCATCGCGCCTCCGAGCCGTTCGGCCGGTCGACGACCGGGCCCGCGAACGGGTCCGCCAGTTCCGCGCGCAGTACGTCCGCCGCGGCCTCCGCGTCCCCGGCCGCCACCGCCCGTACGAGCGCTTCGTGGGCGTCGTCCCCGGTGTCGGGGTCGGTCGCGCGCAGGCCGGTCAGGGTCAGCAGTTCGATCAGGCCCTCGCGGAGCACCGGGGTGAACTCGGTGAACAGGTCGGCGAGGACGGGGTTGTGCGCCGCCGCGACCACCGCCGCGTGGAAGGCGATGTCGGCGTCGACGAAGGCGGGGTCGTCCGCGTCGCCCGCCGCCCGGCGGCCCGCCAGCGCCTCCTCGATCGCCGTCATGTCCTCGGCGGTACGACGCTCCGCGGCGAGCCGGGCCGCGTGCACCTCCACCGCCATCCGCACCTCGTAGACATCGGTGACCGCGGCCCGGCGCAGCCGCGTCGGCCAGTCCTCGGCGGCCTCCGTGGCGATGACGAAGACACCCGAGCCCTGCCGGGGCCGCACCAGCCCGGCGCCCGCGAGCGCGCGCAGTGCCTCGCGGACCGTGGAGCGGCCCACGCCGAGCTCCTTCGCCAGGGTCGTCTCGCCGGGCAGCCGGGTGCCGACGGGCCAGGCGCCGCCGGTGATCTGCGCGCGCAGCCGGGCGGCGGCCTGTTCGACCAGGGGGCTCGGGCGGACGGGACCGAGGGCCATGCGGTGTCACCAACTCCTCTGCGGACCGACGCGGTTCACAGCAATTGTCACTTGTCTGAGGACCTGAGGAGTGACTACCGTACCGTCCATGACGCTCCGCGGTCTTCTTCTCGGCTGCCGCGGCGGGGCCTGACGCGACCGGCACCCCGCCGCGGGTCGCCGTGCTGCCGGTCACCGTCCGACCGACGAGCCGAGAGGCAGCAGCACCGATGACCCTCCTGTGGAACCCGCAGCGCCCCAGCCCGATGCCGTACCACCGTTACCGCCCCTTCCAGGACCGGGTGGACGTGCCCGTGGCGGACCGGGCCTGGCCCGCCGCCCGGATCGAGCGCGCCCCGCTGTGGGTGCCGGTCGATCTGCGCGACGGCAACCAGGCCCTTGCGGAGCCGATGGACACCCCGCGCAAGCGTCGCTTGTTCGATCTGCTGGTCCGGACGGGCTTCAAGGAGATCGAGGTCGGCTATCCGTCCGCCTCCCGGACGGACTTCGACTTCGTACGGCACCTGGTGACCGGCGGGGCCGTCCCGGACGACGTGACCCCGGTGGTCTTCACCCCGGCCCGCCCGGACCTGATCGACCGGACCTTCGACGCGATCGAGGGGCTGCCCCGGGCCGTCGTCCATCTCTACATCGCCACCTCGCCCGTGTGGCGGGAGGTGGTCCTGCGCCGGGACCGGGCCGAGGTGTGGCGGACCGTGCGCGAGGCGGCCGGGCAGATCGCCCGCCGGGCCGAGGGCGCGCCCGGCGTCCGCTTCCAGTTCTCCCCGGAGACCTACAACCTCACCGAACCCGACTTCGTCCTCGAACTCTGCGACGGGCTGACCGAGTTGTGGGACGCGAGCCCGGACCGCCCGGTCACCCACAACCTCCCGGCGACCGTGGAGATCGCCACCCCGAACGTCTACGCCGACCAGATCGAGTACGCCCACCGCCATCTCGCCCGCCGCGACTCGGTGATCCTCTCCGTCCATCCGCACAACGACCGCGGCACCGGCGTCGCCTGCGCCGAACTCGCCGTCCTGGCGGGTGCGCAGCGGGTGGAGGGCTGTCTCTTCGGCAACGGCGAGCGCACCGGCAACGTCGACCTGGTCACCCTCGCACTCAACCTGTTCGCCCAAGGGGTGGATCCGATGGTCGACTTCGGCGACATCGACGCGGTCCGGGAGACGGTCGAGGAGTGCAACCGGCTTCCGGTGCACCCCCGCCACCCGTACGCCGGCGACCTCGTCCACACCGCGTTCTCCGGCACCCACCAGGACGCGATCAGCAAAGGGTTCGAAGAACACGCCCGCAACGCGGAGGAGTTGGGGGTTCCCGAGTCCCGGGCGCCCTGGTCCGTCCCCTACCTGCCGGTCGACCCGGCCGACCTGGGGCGGACCTACGAAGCCGTGATCCGCGTCAACTCCCAGTCCGGCAAGGGCGGTTCGGCGTACCTCCTGCGCACCCACCACGGCGTCGACCTGCCGGAGCGGATGCGCCCCGGGTTCGCGCGCCTCGTCCAGGAGGTGACGGACGCGAGCGGCCGGGAGGCCACGCCGAAGGAGCTGTACGACCTCTTCCGCGCCGCCTATCTGGCCGACGGCGAGGTCCGGCTGGACTCCTGGGCGGTCCACGAGGAGGCACCGGGCCGGCACCGCTTCGTCGGCACCCTGCGCACGGACGACCGTACCGGCGACCACGAGGGCACCGGCCCCGGCCCGCTGACCGCGTTCGCCGACGCACTGACCGGCGCCGGGTACGTCACGGAGATCCTGGAGGTCACCGCGAGCGGGGCGTACGCCTTCGCCGAGTGCCGGGTGGCGGGGACGACGACGGTCTGGGGCGCGGCCGAGGGCTCCTCGTCGCTGGCCGCCTCGGTGGGCGCGGTGCTGTCCGCGGTGAACCGGGCGGCGGCGCGATGAGCGTCGTACTGCGCGTGGCCGATGTGCACGTGCTGCGCGACGGCCGCGCGCTGGCGCACGGCCCGGCGGCCGAGGTCCTCACCGGTGACCAGGCCGGCAGGTGCTTCGACCTGCCGCTGGCCCTGGAACGGCACGGCGGCCGCTGGACCGTCCGCGTCGAGTCCGGCGCACGGGAATCCGGGGCATGAGAGAGGGGGCGCCCGCGGCTCGACGGCCGGGCGCCCCCTCCCTCTCGGCTCACTTGGTCAGGTGGGCCCAGAACTCGTCGAACGACAGAACCTTGTCGCCGTTCAGGTCGCGGCTGTTGATGATCGCCTGGGCGACCGTCTCGGTGACGTTCCAGTCGCCCCCTTGCGCGAGAGCGGACTTGAACTCGGCGGCGGTGATGAAACCGTCACCGTCCGCGTCGATCCGCTGGAAATGCTCGCGTGCCTCGTCGATGTCCGCCACCGATCCGCCCCTTTTATCCGTGCTTCTACTGTCATGCAGACGTACTGTCGCAGGTCAGGTTAACGGCCCGGCCACGCCTTCAGCGCGGCGACCACCCAGCCGAACTCCTCCTGGTACTGCGGCGGCGTCTGAGCGCCCTTGATGACGTTCGCCAACTCCCGGTAACGGGCGACCTCGTTGCCCAGGTCGATCCGGCGCAGCACCGCCGCCCGGTCGGTGCCCTCGCCGAACACCTCGTTCAGTACGGCGTCCGCCTCGGGCGACTCGGGGGCCACCCCGCGCTCCCTGGCCGCGCCGACGACGTCGACCAGCCTGCGGAAGAACCACTGCGAGGCGCCGGCCGGGGTGTCCGCGTCCCGGTCGGCCGCGTTGAGCTCGATCATCCTGCGCATCGCCGCCCGGAAGTCCGGGGTCTGCAGCAGTTCGGCCAGCTCCACCCAGGCGTCGACCTGCTCGGGACTGGGATCGTCGGGCAGCGCCACCCCGAGGGTCCGGGTCCGCTCCCGGATCCACGGATCGGCCGTGTCCAGCCCCTCGAAGATCTCTTCCACGAAGTCGTCCACGATCCGCTGCCGCTCCGCCGCCGACAGCCGTGCCAGTCTGTTCATCAGGGTCATCTCCTCCGCACTCGAACCGCGTCGTGCCACAGTCGACAGCACCGCCCGGGTCACCTTCAGGGAGCGGATCTGCGCGTCCAGCGCCGCCACATGCGCCGCCGCGACCTCCGCCACGGTCCGCTCACCGGCCAGCACCTCGCGCACATGTCCCAGGCCGAGGCCCAGCTCGCGCAGGGTGCGGATCAGCTCAAGACGCGCGAAGGACTCGGCGTCGTAGAGCCGGTAGCCGCCGGCGGAGCGGGTCACCGGGGTGAGCACGCCCTCGTCGGACCAGTAGCGGATGGTGCGCACGGTCAGTCCGGTGGCCTTCGCCAGCTCTCCGATGGTGAAAAGTCCGGTGCCGTCGTCGATCATGTCTGCGAGTGTGGGCCTTCCAGTGGGTGGAGACTCAAGGAGCACGGTGGCAGAGACACTGCGGGACATTCTCGACGCGGCGGCCGAGGGCGTCTTCCCGCCGCCCGACGGCCGTACGACCGTCGTGGCGCAGCCGTCCCCCCGGGACGCCGGGGTACTCTCCTTCACCGCGCACTCGGTGGTCTTCGTCGACGAGGATCCGGAGTGGGTGTACGACACCCTGCGCGCGACGCCCTCCGACCCACTGGCCGCGTCGATGAACTCGCGTTTCCTCACCGCCCTGATGGACCGCACGGGCCGGGAGCAGGAGACGATCGACGGGCTGCTGGTCGCCGGCCCGCTGCCCGGCCGCCCGGACCTGCCGCTGACGGAGCTCACCGGCCCCGACCACTCCCGGGTCGCCTACGCCCGAAACCGCCGCGACGAGGTGCGCGCCTGGGCGGCGGACGGCGGGGTGGTGGTGCTCGGCCGGGGCGTCGCGGGACGTCTGGAGGTCTCGGTGGAGGTGGACGAGGGGGTACGGCAGCGGGGGCTGGGCCGGGCCCTGGTGACCGCCGCCCGGCACCTCGCCGGGGAACCCCTGTGGGCGCAGGTCGCCCCGGGGAACGCCCGCAGCGTACGGGCGTTCCAGGCGGCCGGCTATGTGCCGGTCGGCGCCGAGGCGCTGCTGCTGAAGGTCTGAGACTCAGCGGAAGACGCCCGTGTGCCCCAGCGAATAGCGGCCCGGCTGCGGGTAGACGGCGAGTCCGTGCGGGCCGCTGCCGACGTGGATGCGGGCCAGTTCCCTGCCGGTGCCGGTGTCGATGGCGTACACCTCGGAGTTGTAGCGGCCGGACAGCCACAGCACCTTGCCGTCCGCCGAGACCCCGCCCATGTCCGGGCTGCCGCCGCCGGGCAGCCGCCACTTGTCCGTCAGCCGGTTCCGGGTGAAGTCGAAGACGGAGATCGTGCCCTCGCCCCGGTTGGAGATGTACATCACGCGCGAGTCCCGGCTGACGTAGAGCCCGTGGGCGCCCTTGCCGGTGTGCAGAAGGGTCGGCTTGGTGAAGCGGTCGCCGTCCAGGATCCACAGCCCGTCGGCCATCATGTCGGCGATGTAGAACAGCTTGCCGTCGGGCGACATCTTCACGTCCTGCGGCATCGCGCCGTGGAACGGCAGTTTCTCCTGCCGGAGCACCTCCATCTTCTCGGTGTCCACCTTGAGCACCTCACCGCTGAACTCGCAGGACACGATGAAGTACCGGCCGTCGAGCGAGAAGTCGGCGTGGTTGACGCCGTAGCAGGTGACCGGGAGGGACTTGACCGTCTTCATGGTGTGCGCGTCCCGGAACACCAGCGCGCGGTCCTGGGAGGCCATCACGATCGCGTACTTGCCGTCGGGGGTGAAGTACAGGTTGTACGGGTCGTGCACGGCGACCGGCTTGCCGACCCGGCCGGTCTTCGGGTCGATGGGGGTGAGGCTGTTGCCCAGGTCGTTGTTGACCCAGAGGGTCTTCATGTCCCAGGACGGCACCACGTGCTGCGGCTGCCGGCCGACCTTGACGGTCCTGATCACCCGGTAGGTCTTCGGGTCGATGACCGAGACGGTGTCGGAGTTGGTGTTGGGGACGTAGACCAGGGACGGGAAGTCCTTGACGACCGGTGACAGGTTGTTGGGCCGGTCGGCGGCGTACACGTCGTGCGGGTCGAGGACGGGGGGCATGCCCGGCAGCCCGTCGACGACCTGGTTCGCCTGCGCCTGCGCCTGCGGAGGAGCGCTGCTGTGCGCGGCCTGTTCGTCGGGCTGCCCGGATCCGCCGCTGCACGCGGAGAGCAGTGCCAGGGCGGCGAGGGCGGCAGCGGCGGCCGGCAGACGGACGGCTTTCGTGGTTCGCATCAGCTCAGCAGCTCCGTGGTGGTGACCGCACGCAGTCCGCGGCGGTCGAGTTCTTGGAGTACGGCGGGGAGGGCGGCGACCGTGTCCGGGTATCCGAAGTGCATGCTCACCACCGAGCCGCCGGTGGCCTCCGCGAGCACCTTGCGGGTGATGGCCGTGGCGCCGGGCCGGGTGTAGTCGAGCGAGTCGACGTCGTACGACAGCACGTGCGGGTAGCCGACGTCGGCGGCGAGCCGGACGACGAGCGGCGTCGCGGTCGGGGCCCTGGACGGGCGGAACCACCGGCCGATCGAGCCGGTGAGGCGTCTGAGGCGCTCCGCGCAGTCGGCGATCTCCTTGCGGGCGTCGGTCTCCGACATGGCGTTGATGGAGATGTGCCGCTGGGTGTGGTTGCCGAGGTCGTGACCGCCGTCGAGGACACGGCGGGCCATGGCCGGGTATGTGTCGAGCCAGGTGCCCACGGCCAGGACGGTGAGACGGGCGCCGTGTTTCTCGGCCGTGGTGAGGAGTTGGGTGGCCAGGGTGGGGTCGCCCTGGCCGTGGAAGGTGAGGGCCACCTGGGGGCGGGTGCGGGGACCGTGGGTGATCTGTGCGGGGAGCGGCTTGGGGGCAGCTGAAGCCGGCGCCGATGCGGGGGTCGTGGCGGGCGGTGCCGCAGTGGCCGTACCGGTGTTGCCGCAACCGGTGGTGAGTGCGCCTCCGGCAGCAAGGGCGGCGCCTGCGCGGAGGACGTCGCGTCGGTTGGTGGGGGTCACCTGCACCATTTAAGAGGGGTCAGGTAAGAAAATGGGCGATTGACCTGATAAGGGTTATTTTTGCGAGGTGTGGGCCGACGAGGACCGGTCGCACGGTTCCTAACGGTCGGCGACCCGCATCTCGAACCATGTCGTCTTGCCTCGCGGGAGGAGGTCGACCCCCCACCGGTCCGACAGCTTGTCCACCAGGAACAGCCCCCGACCGCTGATGTCCGTGTCCTGAACCGGCATCAGACAGGGCAGCCCCCGGGACGGGTCCCTGACCTCGATCCTGATCCAGCCGGGCCGGCGGCGCATCCGCAGACCGAACACCCGGGCCCCCGTGTGCCGCACCGCGTTCCCCACCAGTTCCGAGACGAGTAAGACCGCGTCCTCGGTCATCTTGGGGCCCAGTCTCCATTGACGGAGGACGACGACCTGGGCGAGCCGGCGGGCCGTCGCCGCGGACTCGGGGCGGGACGGCAGCGGAACCTCCGCCTCCGTCGGGTTGCCGAACAGTTCGATCGCCTTGAGTGCCCGCTCGTCCTCGACCGCAGGCGACCAGCGCGCCGCGGCCGCACGGCTGTGTCCCCGCGGCTGTTCGATGCCCTCCAGCCCCGCCATGCCCCCATCATGGCCGCCCCGAGCGCCCTCCGGGGCCGTTCCGGAGGAATACTCCCCTCGAAAGCCTCCACCCGGCGACAGTCGGTCGGCATATGCCGAAGGCATTTCGGAGGCGCTCACAGCCTGCCCGACCTGCGACGACACCTCATCTCCGGGCAATCGCCAGGCCCCCTCGACAAGGCGGACTTAAGGTTGCCTTAAGGCTCCCGTAAACCGCCCCATCGAGGGACCCGGAATCAGACATCACGTCAATTGCAAGTGGTTCGGGACATTCACAACAGGGCGAAGATCACAGGAACTTGGCCTTGCCAGGCCCTTCCTCGACGAAGCTGCGCATACCGCGCTCACGGTCCTCGGTCGCGAACAACCCGGCGAACCAGTTCCGTTCGACGGCGAGCCCGGTCTCCAGGTCGGTCTCGACGCCGGTGTCGATCGCCTCCTTGGCGGCCCGCAGCGCGATCGCGGGCCCCTGGGCGAGCCTGGCGGCCCAGGCGTGCGCCTCGGCGTGGACGTCGGCGGCGGGCACGACACGATCGACGAGGCCGATGGCGAGCGCCTCGTCCGCCTTGACCATACGCCCGGTGAAGATCAGGTCCTTGGCCTTGGAAGGGCCGACCAGGCGGGGCAACCGCTGGGTGCCGCCCGCGCCCGGGATGAGCCCGAGCAGGATCTCGGGCTGCCCGAGCTTGGCGTTGTCGGCGGCGATGCGGTAGTCCGCACAGAGGGCCAGCTCGCAACCACCGCCGAGCGCATACCCGGTGACGGCGGCGACGACCGGCTTGGGGATCCGGGCGACGGCGGTGAAGGAGTCCTGGAGCGCACGGGCCCGCAGAATCATGGCCGTGTGGTCCATGTTCTGCATTTCCTTGATGTCGGCCCCCGCCGCGAAGACCTTCTCACCGCCATAGATGACGACGGCTCGGACATCCTCGCGGCGGCCGGCCTCTTCCGCCAGCTCCTTGATCCGGTCCTGGGTGGCGACGTCGAGCGCGTTCATGGGCGGCCGGTCGAGGCGGATCGTACCCACGCCTTCGGCGACTTCGAGGGTCACAGTCATGCCCAGCAGGTTAACGCCGGTTCAGCAGCGCCCCGTAAGGGGCGCGGGGCGGTAGCAACGTGCGGCTACCGCCGCGATGGGGGTCCCCACGCTCGAGCGAAGCCGAGAGTGGGGGAGCGACCAGCCCCCACGCACCCGCACCCGAACAACTACGCAGTCCATTCCTTCCAGGACATGTTCCACCCGTTGAGCCCATTGTCAGGCGAAACGGTCCGGTCGTTGGAGTTCTTCACGACCACCACGTCCCCGATGATCGAGTGGTCGAAGACCCAGGCCGCCGGCAGACTCCGGTCGCCCCCGCCCCGGATGTCCCGCAGCCCCACACAACCGTGGCTCGCGTTGTAGTTGCCGAACGCGTCCCCGCCCCAGTAGTTGCCGTGCAGGAACGTCCCGGACGTCGTCAGACGCATCGCGTCCGGCACGTCCTTGATGTCGTACTCGCCGCCGTAGCCGACCGTCTCGCCGTTCATCCGGGTCACCCGCAGCTTCTCGCTGATGACCATCTGGCCGTTCCACGTGTCGTAGCCCGGCTTGCCGGTCGTGACCTTGAGGTTCTTCACGACCTTGCCGTCCTGCATGACCTTCATCGTGTGCTTCTTGGCGTTGACGATCGACACCTGGTTGCGGCCGATGGTGAACTTCACGGTCTTGGACTGCTTGCCGTACACCCCGTTGCGGCCCTCGACACCGTCGAGGTTGAGGGTGACGGAGACCTTCGTACCGGACTTCCAGTAGTTCTCCGGGCGGAAGTCGAGACGGTCGTTGCCGAACCAGTGGCCCTGGACGTCGACCGCCGGCTCGGTCTTGATGGTGATCGCCTTCTCGACGGCGGCCGGGTCGGTGATGCCCCGGCTGAAGTTGACCGAGAACGGCATACCGACGCCGACCGTGGAACCGTCCTCGGGTGTGAAGTAGCCGAGGAACGTGTTCTTCGGGGTGAGCGTGGTGAAGGAGGAGTCCTCGGCCGCCTCGCGGCCCTCCGTGTCCTTCGCCACCGCGTGGACCGTGTACTTCGTGGAGCTGGCCAGGTGCGTCGACGGCGTCCAGCCGGCGCCGTCCGCCGCGATGGTCCCGTCGACCTTGTTGCCCTTGGCGTCCTTGACCTCGACATCGGTCAGCTTGCCCTTGGCCGCGGTGACCTTGAGGGTCCCGCTGGTGTCCACGCCGGTCGCGCCCGACTTGGGGCTGATGCTGACCGTGGCGACGGACTGCTTGCTCGCCTGCGTCGTGGAGTCCTTCTCCTTGCCGTCCCCGGCCCCCTTGTCGGAGGAGCCGCCCCCGCACGCGGTGACGGCCATGAGAAGGACGCCGGCTATGAGTGCCGGGCCGCCCTTCCTCCGAGTCCGAACCGACGCCCCCGATATCGGCCGCACGTTCAAGTCGTTCTCCCCTCCCAGGGCCTGGTCAGGCCCACCCCGGCGCGCCCCAGCGCGCGCATTGGCGCATAGTAACCGCAGGGTTTTGAGCTTGGCGTTTGGCGAATGTCACCGTTGGGTCGCAACTTCCGCTCCGCCAAGCCGGTCCCCTACCTGACTACTTGACCGCGCTGCCCGCCTTCCACTCCTTCCACCCCATGTTCCACCCTCCGAGGCCATTGTCGGGAGCGACCATTTTGTCGTTGCTGTTGACGATCTCGACGACGTCGCCGATGAGGCTGCGGTCGTAGAACCAGCCCGCGGGCGTGTCCGAGCTGCCGCCCTTCACATCGCGCAGGCCCACGCAGCCGTGGCTGACGTTCTCGCGTCCGGGTGCGTCCGGCGCCCAGTAGTTGCCGTGCAGGAAGGTGCCGGAGTCGGTGAGTTTGAGGGCGTGCGGGACGTCGGGGATGTCGTACTCGCCGCCGAAGCCGACCGTCTGGCTGTTCATACGGGTGACCTCGTGCATCTCCATCACCACCATCTTCCCGTTGTAGGTGGTGTGCGCGGGCGCGCCCGCGGTGATCGGCACGGTGGCGAGCAGCGCGCCGTCGCGGCGGACCTCCATCGTGTGCTTGGCCGCGTCGACGAGCGAGACCTGGCTGCGGCCGATGGTGAAGGTGAACGTCTTGTACTGGAGGCCGTAGGCGCCGCGGGCGCCCTCGACGTCACGGAGTCCGAGGTCGACGGTGACGACCGTGCCGGGCTGCCAGTAGTGCTCGGGGCGGAAGTCGAGGCGGTTCTTGCCGAACCAGTGCGGGCGGATGTCGACCGCGGGCTTGGCGGTGACGTGGACGGCGCTCTCGACGGCCGCGCGGTTCTCGATCTCGCGGCTGAAGGCGAGGGAGACGATCATCCCGGTGCCGACGGTGGCGCGGTTCTCCGGGGTGACGTACCCGATGAAGCGCTCCCCGGGGACGAGCGTGGTGAAGGTGGTGTGGCGGGCCGAGCGGCGGCCGTGGGCGTCGAGCGCGACCACGTCGACCGTGTACTTGGCGGCCAGCGCGAGTTTCGGGTCGTCGGGCCGCCAGGTCGTGCCGCCGGGGGCGATGTGCCCGGGGACCGGGGTGTCCTGGGCGTCCTGGGACCGGACGACGGTGACGGACTCCAGACGGCCGCTGGGCACCCGTACCGTCAGCGGCTGGTCCTGCCGTACGGCCTTGGCGCCGTCGTCCGGGGAGATGTGGATGACGTCCTCGGGGGCCGCCGGGGGCGGGCCCCCGAGGACGTGGTCGATGCCGAACCCGTCCGTGTCGCCCGAGGAGCAGCCTGCGGCTCCCGCGAGCAGCGCCGCCCATGTCAGTACCGCCGCCAGTGCGGCCCCCGCGCGCCGTGCGCGCCCTTGTCCATGCCTCACGTGCGGCTCAACGATCGTGCATGCCCCGGGGAAACGTGAGTGCGACGCCGACGCTGGGCAGAACAGAGAGAAGGACGACGAGCTGGGGAGCCGCCGCGCCCGCGGAGAGCCGCCGCGGGCGTGTCCGTAGCGAGCCGCCGACCGTGCCCGGGACCGGGAGTCCGGGCCCGGTCGGCTGCTCGGACGCGGGTCGGGTGCGCCCCGGGGGCCGGCGAGCCGCGGAGCGAAAAAAGGGGCCGACAGGTGACGAGCGCAGCCGAGCAGCAGGGGGCACGGGCGCGGGCCCCGAGGGCGGGCGCCCCCGCGGTCAACGGGACGCCCCTTCCCGTCCCGTCGGCATGGCCGGGGGCGTCGACCCCGCTCGGCGCCCGGTTCCGGGTGGGCCCGGACGGGGTGGCGGGGACGAACTTCGCGCTGTGGGCGGCCGGGGCGGAGGCGGTCCGGCTCTGCCTCTTCGACGAACAGGGCCGGGAGACCCGCATCCCGCTGACCGAACTCACACACGAGATCTGGCACGGTTTCGTGCCGGGTGTGCTGCCCGGGCAGCGGTACGGCTACCGGGTCGACGGCCGCTGGGACCCGTGGACCGGTGCCCGCTGGAACCCGGCGAAGCTGCTCCTCGACCCGTACGCGCGTGCGGTGGACGGCGAGTTCGGCCTGCCGCCCGAGGTGTACGGGCATGTCCGGGACTGGCCGGACCAGCAGGTCGCCGACACCGTCCGGGACGACCGCGACTCGGCGCCGTACGTCCCGAAGGGTGTGGTCGTCCACGATGACGACGACTGGTCCGACGACCGCCGCCCGAAGACACCGTGGGCGGACTCCGTCATCTACGAGCTGCATGTGCGCGGCTTCACCAGACTGCATCCGGGGATACCGGAGGAGCTGCGCGGCACCTACGCCGGACTGGCACACCCCGCCGCGATCGAGCACCTGGCGAACCTGGGCGTGACGGCCGTGGAGCTGCTCCCCGTCCACCAGTTCGCCCACGAGGACCACCTGCTCAAGCGCGGCCTCAGGAACTACTGGGGCTACAACTCCATCGGCTACTTCGCCCCGCACGCCGCCTATGCCGCCTCCGGTACGACGGGACAGCAGGTCGGCGAGTTCAAGCGGATGGTGCGCGCGCTGCACGCGGCCGGGATCGAGGTCATCCTGGACGTGGTCTACAACCACACCGCGGAGGCGGGCGAGTTGGGCCCGACGCTCTCCCTCAAGGGCATCGACAACCGCGGCTACTACCGACTCCAGGACGACGCCCGCCACTTCGCCGACTACACCGGCTGCGGAAACACGCTCCACGTGGTCCGCCCCCACGTCCTGCGCCTGATCACCGACTCACTCCGCTACTGGGTGACCGAGATGGGCGTGGACGGCTTCCGCTTCGACCTCGCGGCCGCGCTGGCCCGCTCGATGCACGACGTCGACATGCTCTCCCCCTTCCTCGCCGTCATCGCCCAGGACCCGGTGCTGCGCCGGGTGAAGCTCATCGCCGAGCCGTGGGACGTGGGCTCCGGCGGCTACCAGGTCGGCGCCTTCCCGCCACTGTGGACCGAGTGGAACGACCGCTACCGCGACGCCGTCCGCGACTTCTGGCGCGGCGCCCTCCCCGACGTCCACGACCTCGGCTACCGCCTCTCCGGCTCCAGCGACCTCTACGCCTGGGGCGGCCGCCGCCCCTACGCCTCCGTCAACTTCATCACCGCGCACGACGGTTACACGCTCCGCGACCTGGTGTCGTACGAGACGAAGCACAACGAGGCGAACGGCGAGAACAACCGGGACGGCTCGAACGACAACCGCTCCTGGAACTGCGGCGCCGAGGGCGAGACGGACGACGAGGGCGTACAGGCGCTGCGCAGGCGCCAGTTGCGGAATCTCCTGACCACCCTGTTGCTGTCGACCGGTGTCCCGATGCTGATCGCGGGCGACGAACTGGGCCGCACCCAACGCGGCAACAACAACGCCTACTGCCAGGACAACGAAATCAGCTGGCTGGACTGGGAGTTGCGGGCGGACCCGGACTGGCGGGCACTGTTCGACCTGACCTCCCGGCTCATCGCACTGCGCCACCGCCACCCGGTGCTGCGCCGCCGCGCCTTCTTCTCCGGCCGCGCGCACTCGGCCGACGGGCTGCGGGACCTGGCCTGGTTCACGGCGCGGGGAGAGGAGATGGCGGAAGGCGACTGGTACGCGCCCGCCGCCACCCTCGGCATGTACCTCTCCGGGCGGGACATCCCCGGCCGCGACGACCGCGGCGCCGCCATCCTGGACGACAGCTTCCTGACCGTCCTGCACGCGGGCGACCGCCCGACGGAGTTCCTGCTGCCGGGGCCGCCGTGGGCGGAGCGATACCAGGTACTCGTGGACACCTCGCTGGAGCAGCAGGACTCGGAGCCGGGGGTGGTGCACGAGGCCGGGACGGTGATCACGGTGCCGGCGCGGGCGGTGCTGCTGCTGCGCGTGGTCGGCTGAGGAGTGGTCGGCCAGGGCGACGTTGCAGGCGCGTGAAATCAGCGTCGGGCTCCTGGCGCCCGGGGCGACCGGGCTGATCACATCGAAACCATGCCTGACGGCGACCTCCTGGACTGCGAAAACCGAAGTTGCACGCCGAGCTGAAGGTGAATTGGGAGAAGATCGTCTCCGGGCTTCTCCAGTACCCGAGCTAGGCTCTGGGATGAGGTCGAGCCGACTGTTGACTGTCACGGTCGCCGCCGCACCGAAGAGGGAGCCATGTGGCGAAGGCTGGCGGGTGTGGTGGCCGGTCTGCTCGTGCTGTTCGTCGGCAGCCTTGCCTTCAACGCGGCATCCGGGCAGAGCCGTTGGCCGGGGCCGCTGGACTTCGTGCGGGTCCACCCGTGGGTGGTGCTGCTCGTCCTGATCCCCCTGGCACTGATCGGGCTGGGGCAGCAGCCGCCGCGCCCCGACCGCAGGCAGGATCCGCTCCCGCCCACGGCATACCAGCTGCCGCCGCGCAACACCAACTTCACCGGCCGTGACGCCACGCTGCGGGAGGTACGACAGCGCCTCACCTCGGTGGGCGACGTGGCGATGCTGGTCGTGCATGGACTGGGAGGCGTCGGCAAGACCCAGCTCGCGGTGGAGTACGCCTATCGATACCTGTCGAAGTACCGGTTCGTCGCGTTCTTGGGGGCTGAGGCCCCGGATCTGGTCGCGCCGCAGTTCGTGTCACTGGCCGGAGAGCTGGGGCTGACGGAGGTGAGCTCCGACCAGGCGATCCCACGGGTGTACGGCAATCTCGTGGACCGCAGGCCCTGGTTGATCATCTTCGACAACGCCGAGAAACCGGGCACGCTCGCACACGCGCTGCCGTCGGGCGGCCTGGCGGGCAACGGCCATGTCATCGTCACGACCAGAGTGAACGGCTGGTCGAGCAGTGCCGGCGTCGTCGACCTGGAGGTGTTCACCCGGCAGGAGTCCATGAAGCTGCTGGCCCAGCGCGTACCCGGCATGACCGAGGCTGTCGCGGACCGGATCGCCGAACAACTGGGCGACCTGCCGCTGGCGTTGGAGCAGGCCGCCGGATACATGGGCTACAACCAGACGACGCCCGAAAGGTATCGGGATCTGCTGGCATCGCACCTGGAGGACATGATCGGGCGGGGCGAGCCGAGTGACCGGCCCGCGGTGGTGGTCGCGACCCTGTGGCAGCTCAGTGTGGAAAGGCTGGAGACGGAACAGCCCCAGGCGGTACGTCTGTTGGAGCTCTGTGCTCTGCTGGCGCCGGACCCGATCCCGCTGGACCTGTTCACCGGTAGCCCGGAATCGATGGACGGAGCCCCGGCCGACGCGTTGGCGTGGGACACGACGGTCGGCGCCCTGGCCGGTCTGGGTCTCGCGAGGCGCGGGGAGGCGTCCCTGGTGGTGCACCGGCTGGTGCAGGCCGCCGTCCGGGCCGCGATGTCGGCCGAGGCGCACCTCGACGCCCGGGTCCGGCTGTGTCGTGCGCTGCTCGCTGCCGTACCGGACGACCTCCACAACTCTCCGGACGCCCGGCCGCGGTGGCAGCAGTTGCTCCCGCATGTTATTGCGGTGACCAAGGACGACCCACCGCCCGAGTGCGCCGCGGAGACGGCAGTGCTGCTGCGGCTGGCGTCGGAGTTCCTCGTCCAGATCGGGGACTACTCGGTAGCGCTGCCCCTGTGCGAACGCGCGCTGGCGATCCACGAGTCACTGGGAGACCGGGACGCGGAGGTCGGCTTCGATCTGATCGCCCTGGCACAGATCCACCGGGACCTCGGCGCGCCGGAGCGCTCACGGCAACTGGCGGAACGCGCGCTGAGCGTGCACGAGTCCTGTCTGCCGGCGGACAGTCCCGCCATTGCGACGGACCTGGCCACGCTCGCGCGGACGCTGTGCATCCTCGGCGAGCAGGAGGCGGCGCGGCCGCTGGCCGAACGGGCGCTGCGGATCGACGAGGCAGCGTACGGCCCGGACGACCCGTACGTGAGCTTCGACCTGATCGCGCTGGCGAACGTCCACGTCGACCTCGGCGACCACGCGAGTGCCGCGCCGCTCATCTCGCGCGCGTTGCGGATCCGCGAGGCCAAGTACGCGCCGGACCACCTGTACATCGGGTACGTCCTGCTGTTCCAGGCCCGGGTCCTGCACGCGTTGAACGACTCGACCGCCGCGGACCTGGCGCGCCGGGGCGCGCAGATCCTGCACACCCGGCTGGGCAGGACCCACCCCAAGACCGAGGACGCGTTCGCTCTGGTCGAGACTCTGCAAGGCGGCACACGCTAGCCCGGAGTCCCCCGCTGGTATGCCGTCGCGACCGCGGCCGCGCGGTCGTTGAAACCCAGCTTTGCGTCAGCCCATGGGCGATGGTGCCAGACCCCACCCCGTCTGCTCGGGCAGGCGGGGTGGGGATCTGACGGCGCTGCCCTTGTGCCTCTTACAGCGCCTCGGAGCGGCAGCCATCGGGGGTGGTGCTAGCGCGTGCTGGGCGCGCCCTGGACGGTGTCCCGCTCGGCGTACGGGTTGCCGTTGGCGGGTGTGACTCGCCAGAAGGTTCCCGCCGTCGCCTTGAACTGACGGTGCGTCGGATTCAAGCCCGTGTGCTTCAGTGCCCAGATCTCGACTGACAAGCGTTCGTTGTCGGTTGGCCGCGCATGCGCCCCGCAGGTGAGGCACTCGGCCGAGTAGATGCCCGACGGTGCACCCTCAGCAGTCTCGGCCCCGAGGGTCCATTCAGCGGCAGTGATGATCGCGCGCATCACAGTTCCCCCCTACTGCGCCGGTTGGCTTCGGCCACGAGGGCGTTCAGCCTGCTACGGCTGCCGGGCGCGGTGCAGTGCGGGCACGCACAGGGCGGGTATCCACCGAAGAAGTCCGGCACGTCCGACGGTTTCACGGTGTGCTTGCTGCGCACCTGCGTACGAGCGCCTGTCGCCGGGTTGACCCTGTAGACCTCGATCGTCATCACCGGACACACTCCCAGGGGTCTACCTGGGCACCTGCACTGCTGCTTCTGGGCGCCTCGCACTGCGCATCGACGTACGGCCGAACAAGAGGCCCCGTACGCTCCCACGCCTCCTCCGCCTCCCAGTCGCGCGGCGCGAACCACTCGGCGCGTCCGTACGGCTGAGGCGGATACGGGGTGCCTGCGCGCCCTTCCGTGCGCCACCTTCGAGCGATGACCGGCCGCGCTCCCCGGACGTCCGGTACGGGGCGCCTGCGGGGCACCGAACTCGCTACGGGGGCCGTGTAGGCGGCAGCGTGCTTGCCGGGCGTACGGCACCCGAACGAGGCGGCTCTCATCCATTCGAGTGCCTGTGACAGGTAGGACACTGTCAGCGCTCCTCTGAAGCGTTGGCCATGCCCCGGGACCGTTCGCGCGGTCGCCGGGGTCTCCTGTGCGCTCAATCGTCCTGCCCCCTGGTGGCCGTATCGCCGGACATGGAAGGACAGTTGGGCCAGTTGGGCGGTACCGTTAAAAACGCCCAAACGTCCGCAGGAGGGGACTTGAACCAAGCCCTACGGTCAGCTATGGACGACGCCGGGTTGTCTGCGCGACAGCTTGCGGTCCGTGTGGGAGTCGCGAGCAAGACCATTGAACGTTGGGTCGCGGATGAGAACTTGATTCCGCATGCCCGAAACAGGGCAGACGCCGCCGAAGCGCTGAAAGTAGATGAGGAAATGCTCTGGCCTCAGGCAGTAAAGGATCGCCTAAAAACAGGCGGAGACCTGGAAATCGTGCGGACTTACCCCTACCGCTCCGCCTGCCCGTCAACGGTCTGGGGTGATCTTGTGGCCAGCACGAAAGAAGACCTGTTCTTCGCCGGATACACGAACTACTTCCTATTCATCGACCAGCCGAACTTTGTAGCCACTCTGCGCAAAAAATTGGAAATCGGATGCCGAGTCCGTTTTCTTCTGGGCGACCCTGAAGGCGAGATCACACGCCAGCGTGAGGCTGTCGAGGATGTTGCCCTGTCCGTCTCGACACGCATCCGCATCACGCTTGAGAATCTACAAAAGTTGGGCGCCGCGGAAAAGCTGGAGACGCGTTTCAGCGTCTCGGAAGATGCAGCGAACCACGTGAGTCTTTCCGTGTTCCGCTTCGATTCTCAGGCTCTCGTGACACCTCACCTTGCCAGGCTTGTGGGCCATGACTCGCCCCTGCTGCATCTACGTCGACGCGACCAAGAAGGGCTATTCGAGCGGTTTACTGAGCACGCCGAAGAACTATGGTCGCGTGGAACACCCGTTAGTGTTTGACGAGGCCCGCACAACACGGAAATGACCCCGGTATCTGCCCTGCAAAACACGTGGTTACACCGAGGATTTTTCTGCAGTGGAGGGGAACGCGGGAGCTTCCACCTGACCTTGGCGGTGGCACCACGGGTCATCGCTCTGTCGGTCACGGCCGACGGAGGAGGGGGCAGCGCCCCGAAGGTCGGGCACCAGGACCAGGACGCGGAGCACGGCCGGGGCCTGGACATGGTCAGTGCCCTCGCCCACAGGGTCGTCGTCCAAGGTACGGATGACGGCTACACGTTCGCGGCGGAACTCTTGGTGAATGCTCAGCGGGGGGCCACCCCTGCTGACGGACAAGCCCCGGCGGGGTTTCTGGTGCGAGTGCTGGACCGAAGACCTCACCGACGAGATGCAGCGGCCGGCGCTCCGGGCATCCTTCGACGCCCACTCCACACCGCAGGCAGACCAATGGGTCGCCATCGCCCTGCGCACGATCTCACCGGCACTCGACCCGGATGCCTCGGACGAGGTCTGGGCATGGCTCCACGACGGCCGCGCCGAAACCCGACGAGCCCTCCTGCGCTTAGAACCCTCCACGGTGTCAGTCACCCAGGCCAACACCCGCATCACATGGACCATCCGGCCAGTCATCTTCCTGCCCTTGGCACACCGCCAAGACGTCGAACTCCCAGCCTGCGCATACGCCTTCAAGCCGCGCCATCACTGACCTAGGGCCACTTACAAGCAGGGCTGCGTGACGCCTACATTGCGTCCATGCCATGGGTGAGCTTGCTCAGTGCAGTCATCGGTGCAGTCATCGCAACCTCATCCGCAGCCCTGCTCGAACGCTTCCGGTGGCGGCGAGAACAACACCATCACCTCATCAGCGTGCGTCGCACCCTCTATGGCAACTACCTCGAATGCCTCTCACAAGCCCGCAACGCCTTCCGCAGCCTCGCCCGCAACCTTGAAGCAGCAGCTCCCGAACGGGAACGTATCGCCCGTGACAGCTTCGCCCCCTGCTACGGCATGCGCTACCAGATGTCGATCACCGCTTCAAAGCAAGTCTTCGAAGCCTCCGAGACCGCATTCAGACGCCTTCGCGATGTCCGCGACCTTGCGGCGGCCGGCACCCTGGCGAGCGATGAAGCCTACGTTGGCGGCCGCTCCGGGTATGAGGATGCACTGACACAACTTCGTGCTGCCATGCGACAAGACCTCGGGGCTGACCGGCTGTCGACACGGCCTGCCACATCACCCCACCCGTCCGAGTAAGTCACAACCTTCTCTACTGGTTCAAGCACCGGGTCTGGTGCAGGTTCGGGCGACAGGTCCGGTCACGCGGCCTGGAGGGCCGGTGTGGTCATGACGGTCTCGAAATCGACGGGGGTCAGTCGGCCTAGTGAGGCTTGTCTGCGGCGCCGGTGGTAGGTCCTCTCGATCCAGGTCACGATCGCGATCCGCGGTTCCTCGCGACCCGCACGACGTCCTCACGGAACTCTTCGGGATAAGGCTTCGGCACAGCGACATCCTTCCCACCCGTCGCTTTGCTCCTCCGGGCGGGCACACAGTGCATGAAGTCAGAACAGGTCGTGGCTGGGGCGGTCGGCTCCACGGCTTTTAGGCAGCCACTTTGGCGCGAGCCTCGAAGATCATGGCCCCAACGTCGTGCTTTACCGGGCAGATCCACAGACTGCCCGACGCGCCGGAAGCTTACGGGGCCGTGATCACTCGCGCCAAAGCAGCTCCCGCCCAAAAGCCGCTCCGCCGACCTCATCGATGCCCTGCGGATCTCTGCTCCGAAAGGATGGGCAATGGAAGACCGCACGTGCTTACCGAGATACTCGACACCGCGCGTAGCAGCAAGCGGGTGGCTCGCTGACAGGCTCGGCGGGCCAACCGGCAAGCCGCGTCGCGGGTGTGTCGGCGGCTGACTCTAGGGTGCCCCCGTGAATGTGGATGATCTTCAGTGGCAGTTGAGCAACCTCGGCGGCGTCCTGCCGCGGATCGTGGACGAGATCCTCGAACGCGGCGGCCTGGAGGCCCTGGTGGAGACGGCACGGGAGCGTGAGGACTGGTTCTGCGCTGTGGGTGCGGTGCGGGGGTTGTGTGCGGTGGGAGAGTTCGGACGGGCCTGGACGGTGGTGGAGCCGTTCGCGGCCACCGGTTGGCAGCCGGCGGTGCGGGCGGGCGCCGACGTCCTGTTGCGGTGGGGCCGCGTCGACCAGGCGCTGGAGCTGGCGCACCCCAAGAGGCCGCAGGAGAACGCGGTCGACGCGTGGCGGGACTACGCCGAGGCGCTGGTCCGGGCCGGGCGGGTGAACGACGCGATCGGCGTACTCGGCCCGCACCTGCGCAGCGGGCGCGTGCTGGGGGCCCTGGTGGAGATGACCGAGGGCCAGGGATGCGACGACCGGGTGTTGGAGCTGCTGGCCCCGATCGTCGAGGAGTTCCGGCGCGACCCGAAGCAGTGGGACAACCTGTGGGGTGTCCTGCCTGCGCAGGCCCGGGTCTTGGAGCGGTCCGGCCGGGCGGACCAGGCAATCCGGCTGCTCGGCGCCGACGTGGCCGCACGCCGGTACGGGCCGCAGAACAACGTCGAGTTCTATGCCGAGCTGCTGGCCCGACACGGTCGGGTCGAGGAACTTCGCGACCTTGCCGACACCCAGAGGTACGCCGCCGTACGCCCGTACGTGACGGCCCTGGAGAACCTGGGCCGAGCCGGGGAAGCGGAGGCGTACCTGCGCGACCTCATCGCCGCCAAGCATCCGGGCTGGCATGAGAGCGCACTGATGGGGCTGCTCATGCGTCAGGGCCGGGTGGACGACGCGATCGAGGCGGTGGAGCACACGTTCGACGACCTCTACGACGGGAACCTTCTCCAGGCCACCCTGATCGTGCTCGCCGACCGGGGCCTGCACGACAGAGCCGTTGGACTCACGGAAGGGCGCAGCCCCGAATTCCTGGAGCAGAACGATGAGTTCTGGCTCCGGTCCAACCGGTGGTGGCTGATGGGAGAGTCGGGACGCGCCAGGGCGGCAATCGCGGAGATCCAGGCGTTGCCGGCCGACAGGGTCGAGGACCGCGAGCTGACCATCGCCTGGCTGCTTGCCCAGGACGGCCGCGTCGAGGAGGCCATCGCCCTCCTTCGCTCATTGCCCGGCGAACGGGCCGCGACCGACCTGGCCGAACTGCTGATCCGGCAGGGCCGCCTCACCGAGGCCATTGCCGTCATCCCCGACGTGGCCGCCCAACGGGAGGAGAAACGACGCCACCAGCCCGGCAGACCTGAGCGACCGAGCAGCCAATAGTTCGCATCGAGAAGGTCACCAGCGCAGGTCCCCGTGCCACTCTCGTGCCAGAACGGGCGGGGACTCAGAGGGAATCAGGGGGCGCAGGGGGACGCGCCGCCGAATCTGCCCAAGGCAGTGAACCCGCAGGTCAGGCTTGTGGCCACCTCACCTCGCTCCTAAAGCGGGTGTCGACTGCCTTGTTGTCCTGGTCTTTGTCCAGCGCGCCCACGGCCACCACCGTTCGTCGGTGTACGCGCACCCCCTCCGACCTGCCCCGTGGACCCCCATGAACGCCCCCGAACGGCCACGCGGACAGTTGGAAAGCGTGTTGGGGGCAACCCCTCACGAGTTCGAATCTCGTATCCCCCGCCTCGCCTGAACAGGCAGGAGAAGGACCCCACCGTTCTGCGGTGGGGTCCTTCTTGGTTCTGCTCAAGCCTCGTTGTTCTGGTCTATGTCCACAGAGGGTGTTTCGGCCGGACCCAGATGGCCCCGGCGATCTTCCGCGCCACCTCTTTGAGAATCCGTCCGGCACATGGAGGTACCTCGCCCGCATCCGCGCGGAGCTTCCCGGCTCCCACCCCGTGATCTGGTCGATGACGCGATCGGCGATGCCGAGCAACATCAGCACCGTGGCCGCCGTGCGTCGGGAGCAGACGCCCACTTGCCCGTCGTGGTGACAGGACTCCCCTCCCCGTCGTACGCGAGGGATGCGGGTGGTCTGCGCCGACCCGCCGGAGGGTGGGATCAGCCTTCGCCGATGTCAACCTGCGAGGTGGGGAAGCAATTCGGGGCTTGCTTGGTCAGCATGACGGCCAGGCTGCCGACGGACTTGTGGCGTGCGCCCGGCGGGGCCTCGTCGACGACGAGCAGGGTGTCGTCGTGCGGGATCGCGGCGGGGTTGAGCAGGGCGACGCGGCCGTCCTTGGGATCCAGGGACATCACCGCTTCGATGCGGCTGCTGTCGACCGGGGCGACCTTGGTGGGACAGCTGGGCGAGGGCGTCAGCACGACGGCGGGCAGGCCCGCTCGCCGCAGCGCCTCCTGCAGGCCTGTCAGCCTTGTGCCGATGATCTTGAGGGCGACGACGTGGCCGGGGCGGACCGTCACTGTGTAGCCGACGTCGCCGAAGGCGGGCGCGGAGCTGCCCGCGGTCGACGGGGTGGCCGGCATCGCCTGGGGGGCGGCGGGCCGGCTGCCGGCGTGCGTGCCCAGGACCACGGCGGTGACGGCGGCGGCCAGCCCGAGCGAGGTGCCCGCGATACGCCGGGTGTGGCGCGGCCGGACGGGGGTCGGGTCGAGGGTGGGCAGGGTTGTGGCGCGGGCGGTCAGCTCGTCGCCGAGCCGCTGCTGGAAGTTCACGGGGGTGTTCACGAGGCGGCCTCCAGGAGGGCGTTGCGGGACGGGTCGGCGGCGGGCGGGGTGGCGCTTTTGAGGGCCTTGCGGGCCCGGTGCAGGCGCATCCGCGCGGTGGTGGTGCTGATCCCGAGAGCCTGGGCTGCCTCACGGGTCGTCAGCCCGTCGACGGCCACAAGGTCAAGGACCGCGCGCAGTGGCTCGGACAGGGCGGCGTGGTGCCCGGCCAGTTGGCGGGCGGCGCGCGCGGCGTCGATGCGTGCCTCGATCGCGGCGGCGTCCTGCTCGTCCAGCATCCGGCGGCCGGCGATGCGGGAGACGGCCTTCCGCTCCCGGGCGCTGCCGCGGAAGTGCGTGGCCAGGACGTTGCGGGCGATGCCGTACAGCCAGGCGGCGGGTGTGCCGCGCCGCGGGTCGTAGCTTTCGGCCTGTTCCAGCGCGGTCAGGAAGATGTCGGCGGTCAGGTCGGCTGCCAGGTGGACGTTGTCGGTACGCCGGGCGACGAAGCCGAGGACCGCGTCGAAGTTCTGCCGGTAGAACTCGGCGAACCCGAACGGGTTCGGCACGGGTGGGGCTGGCGGGTGCTCCGTGGGCACGGACGCTCCTTGCGACGGACGAGTGACTGCTTACGTAACTACTTGGCTCCGGCGCCAGAAAGCGTCACATGCCCTCTCGGGTGCGCGGTCGACGGAGCGTCCATGCCGCCGGCACCGGCGTCGGGCAGGGTGTGGCCGACTGATCATCAGAGCAGGTGGCTGTGCGTCCCTTGCGTGGCATGCCGTGGACTGCCCGCTCTTCCAGGACCTGGTGACCGAAGGGCGGCTGACCCGCCGATGAAGCCCCAGGCCAGAGGCCATGTCGAGAGCACCCTGAAGTTCCCCCCGCGAACTGGACAGCGGGTGTTTACGCTGCCGGGACGAGGTTCTGCCTGAGCAAGGATCTCGTTTCGAGCGGGGTGACGTAC